>NZ_CP019445.1:4027398-4337198 GCF_001975225.1 Kosakonia cowanii JCM 10956 = DSM 18146
GCACTGCGCCCAACGATATGCTGCAGGTCGGCCACCTGATAAAACTCCAGGCGCTGGACAATGCCAAAGCGATCGCGCAGCGGCGAGGTCAGCGAGCCGGCGCGGGTCGTTGCGCCAATCAGCGTAAAGGGTGGCAGATCGATTTTGATGGAGCGCGCAGCCGGGCCTTCACCAATCATGATATCGAGTTGGTAATCCTCCATTGCCGGGTAGAGCACCTCTTCCACCACCGGCGACAGGCGATGAATTTCATCGATAAACAGCACGTCATGGGGTTCAAGATTGGTGAGCATGGCGGCCAGATCGCCCGCCTTTTCCAGCACCGGGCCGGAGGTGGTGCGCAGATTCACGCCCATCTCGTTCGCCACGATATTCGCCAGCGTCGTTTTACCCAGCCCCGGCGGGCCGAAAATCAGCAGGTGATCCAGCGCGTCGCCGCGCAGTTTCGCCGCCTGGATAAAGATCTCCATTTGCGAGCGCACCTGCGGCTGACCGATATACTCATCCAGCAGCTTTGGTCGAATCGCCCGATCCGCAACTTCTTCTACAATTGTGCTGGCGGCGGCAACCAGGCGGTCTGCTTCAATCATCCTCTACCTCACAACGCCGCACGCAGCGCTTCACGGATCAGGGTTTCACTGTTGGCGTCCGGACGCGCGATTTTGCTGATCATCCGGCTTGCTTCCTGCGGTTTATAGCCCAGCGACACCAGCGCGGCAACGGCTTCTTGCTCAGCATCATCCGTAGAGGGGCTTGCTGGCGACGCCAGCACCAAATCTGCCGCCGGAGTAAAGAGATCGCCATGCAGCCCTTTAAAGCGGTCTTTCATCTCGACAATCAGGCGCTCAGCGGTTTTCTTGCCAATGCCCGGCAGTTTCACCAGTGCGGCGGGATCTTCACGCTCAACGGCATTCACAAACTGCTGCGCCGACATGCCGGAGAGGATCGCCAGTGCCAGCTTCGGCCCAACGCCGTTGGTTTTGATCAACTCACGGAACAGGGTGCGCTCCTGCTTGTTGTTAAAGCCGTACAGCAGTTGCGCGTCTTCGCGCACCACAAACTGCGTAAAGACGGTCGCCTCTTTGCCGGCATCCGGCAATTCGTAGAAGCAGGTCATCGGCATATGAACTTCATACCCTACCCCACCGACCTCAAGCAGGACCAGCGGGGGTTGTTTTTCGACAATAATGCCTCTGAGTCTGCCTATCACGTGACGCTCCTGCGCTAAGTGCTAAAAAAGTAATGCTGTATCATAAAAAAAGGCTGGATAGATATCCAGCCGATAATGAAGGAAAAAGCGCGAACGCGCTTCAGGAATTCACGTAATAGTCGGTATCGTGCAGATCGGTTAATAAATCATGCCCCGCAGGTTGCCATCCCAGCGTCCTGCGCGTCTGTTCACTTGAGGCCGACATCTCCATGCCGGCGAAGCCAGCAAACCAGCCAAAATGAGACGCCTCGCGCGGCTCTGCGGGCACCCCGAGCATTTTGCCGATTGCGATGGCAATCTCACGCATCGCGATACCCTCTTCCGCCACCGCATGATACACCGGTTGCGTCACACCGCTTTCCAGCGCCAGCCGGTAGACATTTGCCGCGTCATTGCGGTGTACCGCCGCCCAGCGGTTGCTCCCGTCCTCCTGCCAGGCAGAGACCCCGCTCTGTTTCGCGAGCGCAATCAGGAAAGGAACAAAGCCACGATCCCCCACGCCATGTACCGTTGGCGCCAGCCGCACGCAGGCTGTCTTTACACCCTGTTGCGCCAGCGCCAGTGCGGCCTGTTCTGAGCGGCGCAGGTAATCCGGCCCGCTGGCGGGCGCGTCCTCTTCTGTCGCCGGGCGTCCCGCTACCAGCCGCGCAAGGCCGGACGTTACCAATAAGGGACGCGAACTTCCGCGCAGCGCATCACCCATCACGGTAATGGCGCGCTCATCCTGAGCGCAATTTTCTGCAAAGCGGGAGAAGTCATGATTAAACGCGGTATGGATCACCGCATCGGCCTTTGCCGCCGCATCAAATAGCAGCTGGCTGTCATCCAGCGTGCCATAAACCACCTTTCCCCCTGCGGCGATAAACGCCCGGGCTTTCTCCTCATTACGCGCCAGGCCGCTCATCTGGTGGCCTGCGGCTAATAACACCTCTGCTACTTTTGCGCCGACCCATCCGGTCGCGCCCGTCAGAAAAACATGCATCTGTGTCTCCTTATGTTGACTCGCGACGCTATCCTGCTGAATATCCGCGATGGGGAAAAGTAGTGACGTTATCGTGGTATAAGGACTAACAGGATGCAGAGCGCAAAAGATCTGGGCAGTTATTTGAAGTCCCGCCGGGCGCAGCTCGACCCGCAGACACTGGGTTTTCACACCGCGCGCCGCCGCACGCCAGGGCTGAGGCGTGAAGAGGTTGCACATCTGGCCTGTATCAGCGCCACCTGGTACACCTGGCTTGAACAGGGTCGCGGCGGGATGCCCTCAGAAGAGGTACTGGAGCGGATTTGCCAGGCGCTTTGCCTGAGCGGGCGTGAGCGCGAGTATGTGTTCCATCTGGCACTGGGGCGAGCACCGGGCGTAGCGTATGCGCCAGCAGCAGCGGTGTCCGGGCGGTTACAGAAAGTGCTGGAGAGTATGCCCTACAGCCCGGCGATGATCCGCAATGCCAGTTGGGATGTGCTTGCCTGGAACAGGGCCGCCACGGCGGTGCTGGCCGATTACGCCACCCTTCCCGCGCAGGAGCGCAATATCCTGCGCCGCATCTTTCTTAACCCACAGGCGCGTGCTTCTCAGGCCGACTGGCAGGGTCTGACGCGCTTTCTGGTCGCGGCGTTTCGCGCCGAAACGACGCGGGCCGGTGCGTCACTTGAAGTCCAGCCGCTGGTCGATGAATTGAGCGCGGCGTCGCCGGAGTTTGCCCGGCTGTGGCAAACCAATGATATCGAGGTGATGGGCGAAGGCACAAAAGTGATTTTCCACGCCAGTGCAGGTCGGCTCTCGCTGGAGTACTCCAGTTTTTCCGTTGAGGGACAGCCCGATTTGACGCTGGTGGTCTATAGCCCCTCGGGCGAGGAAGATGCGGATAAAATACGCTTGCTGTTACAGCAGAAGCGATAAAAAAAGCGCCGCAACCGGCGCTTTTTAACGTAACCGTCCGCGTGCCAGGTTGAGCCTTGTACTGCTCACCTGTAACGCATTCTGGCTGACATGACAGTGGGTAATGGCAATCGCCAGCGCATCGGCGGCATCTGCCTGCGGGTTGGCGGGGAGTTTCAACAGCGTGCGCACCATGTGCTGCACCTGGCTCTTCTCCGCGCTACCAATGCCGACCACCGTCTGCTTAACCTGACGGGCGGCATACTCAAAGACCGGTAAGTCCTGATTGACGGCGGCGACAATCGCTACGCCGCGCGCCTGCCCCAGTTTCAGCGCCGAGTCGGCGTTTTTCGCCATAAACACCTGTTCGATGGCAAAAAAGTCCGGCTGAAACTGAGTGATGATCTCCGACACGCCCGCGTAAATCAGCTTCAGGCGCGACGGCAGATCGTCAACTTTCGTGCGGATGCAGCCGCTGCCAAGGTAGGTCAGCTGGCGGCCTGTCTGGCGAATCACACCATAACCGGTGATACGTGAACCCGGGTCGATCCCGAGAATAATCGCCATTATTTCTCTCCGCTTAACGCAATAATCCTGGTGATGCCGAACACCCAAACAGTTCGCAGGAAGCCGGCTACCCGGTGCGTTCCCGGCCACACAGATTAACCTTGTGACCGGGGCGCGAGGCGAGCACGCCCTGCGGGCTGCCAGCTATTACAGGGTTGCCGCCACTTCGTCGGAGATCTCACCGTTGTGGTAAACCTCCTGCACATCGTCGCAATCTTCCAGCATATCGATCAGGCGCAGCAGTTTCGGCGCGGTTTCCGCATCCATATCTGCTTTGGTCGATGGGATCATCGACACTTCAGCGTTGTCCGCTTTCAGACCGGCAGCTTCCAGCGCATCGCGCACGGCGCCCATCTCTTCCCAGGCGGTGTAAACGTCAATCGCGCCGTCGTCATAGGTCACAACGTCTTCAGCACCCGCTTCCAGCGCCGCTTCCATAATGGTGTCTTCGTCGCCCGCTTCGAAAGAGATCACCCCTTTCTTGCTGAACAGGTAGGCCACGGAGCCGTCGGTACCCAGGTTACCGCCGCACTTGCTGAAGGCGTGACGCACTTCAGCAACGGTACGGTTACGGTTGTCACTCAGACACTCGACCATCACCGCGGTGCCGCCAGGGCCGTAACCTTCATAAATGATGGTTTCCATGTTCGCGTCGTCATCGCCGCCGACGCCGCGTGCGATGGCGCGGTTCAGAGTGTCACGGGTCATGTTGTTGGAGAGCGCTTTATCTACCGCCGCGCGCAGACGCGGGTTAGAAGCGATATCGCCGCCGCCCAGACGTGCTGCTGTTACCAGCTCACGAATAATTTTGGTGAAGATCTTACCGCGTTTGGCATCCTGTGCCGCTTTGCGGTGTTTGGTGTTGGCCCATTTACTGTGACCTGCCATAAAAAATTCTCCAGAAAAAACCGCCGTTCAGGCGGCGTTAATAACAAATTCTTCAATCGCCTGCCGGTTGCTCCACGACTTGGTCAATGCCGCCGCAGCGGGCGCATCGAGCCAGCGGTATGCCAGGTGTTCGGTAAACACAATCGGGCATTCGTGGGGCAGCACTAAACAAAACCAGGATTCGGTGTTGTGTGTCACACCCGGCGCGTAGCGATGACGTAAATGACTGAAAATTTCAAATTCCACCGTGCGCTGGCAGTCAATAAGACGATGCGGCGCTGCGCCGACATCGATATTGACCTCTTCCATGACTTCGCGCGCGGCGGCCTGCAACGCGCTTTCACCCGGCTCCAGGCTGCCGGTAACCGACTGCCAGAACTCGGGATCGTCGCGTCGCTGCAACATCAGCACCCGTTTTGTCTCTTCGGCATAAATCACCACCAGCACAGAAACGGGATGCTTAAAGGACATCTTATTTATTCTCCGGCGTCTCTTTTTTGATAACAGAGATACCGAGTTCCGCCAGCGCGGTCGGGTTGCCAAAGCTCGGCGCTTCGGTCAACAGGCAGGCCGCAGCCGTGGTTTTCGGGAACGCGATAACGTCACGGATGTTGTCGGTGCCGGTCAGCAGCATGGTCAGGCGGTCGAGACCAAACGCCAGGCCCGCGTGCGGCGGCGTACCATATTTCAGGGCGTCGAGCAGGAAGCCGAACTTCTCGCGCTGCTCCTGCTCATTGATACCAAGAATGCCAAACACCGTCTGCTGCATTTCGCCGTTATGAATACGTACGGAACCGCCGCCCACTTCGTAGCCGTTGATAACCATATCGTAGGCGTTAGCGATCGCCGTTTCCGGTGCCGCTTTCAGCTCAGCCGGGCTCATGTCGCGCGGCGCGGTGAACGGGTGGTGCATCGCCGTCAGGCCGCCTTCGCCGTCGTCTTCAAACATCGGGAAGTCGATAACCCACAGCGGCGCCCATTTGTTTTCGTCGGTCAGGCTCAGGTCTTTACCCAGCTTCAGACGCAGCGCGCCCAGCGCATCGGCAACCACTTTCTTGCTGTCGGCACCGAAGAAGATCATGTCGCCATCCTGCGCGCCGGTGCGCGACAGAATTTCGCTCACGATCTCAGCGTTGAGGAATTTCGCGACCGGGCTGGTAATGCCCTCAAGGCCTTTTGCCGCTTCGTTAACTTTGATGTAGGCCAGCCCTTTCGCGCCGTAAATTTCGACAAACTTGCCGTAGTCATCAATCTGCTTACGGCTAAGCTGCGCGCCGCCCGGCACACGCAGTGCGGCAACGCGGCCTTTGGCATCGTTGGCCGGGCCAGAGAAGACTTTAAACTCGACCGCTTTCAGCAGGTCGGCCACGTCCACCAGCTCCATCGGGTTACGCAGATCCGGCTTATCGGAGCCGTAACGACGCTCGGCTTCGGCAAAGGTCATGATCGGGAACTCACCGAGATCGACGCCTTTCACTTCCTGCCACAGCTGGCGAACCAGCGCTTCCATCACTTCACGCACCTGCGGCGCGGTCATAAAGGAGGTTTCCACATCGATCTGGGTAAATTCCGGCTGACGGTCAGCGCGCAGATCTTCATCGCGGAAGCATTTGACGATCTGGTAGTAACGGTCAAAGCCGGACATCATCAGCAGCTGTTTGAAAAGCTGTGGGGACTGCGGCAGCGCGTAGAATTTGCCTTTATGCACGCGGCTCGGCACCAGGTAATCGCGCGCGCCTTCCGGTGTCGCTTTGGTCAGCATCGGCGTTTCGATGTCGAGGAAACCGTGGTCATCCATAAAGCGGCGCACGAAGCTGGTGATTTTCGCACGGGTTTTCAGGCGCTGCGCCATCTCTGGACGGCGCAGGTCGAGGTAGCGGTACTTCAGACGCGCTTCTTCGGTGTTGACGTGGTTAGAATCGAGCGGCAGCGCGTCAGCGCGGTTGATGATGGTCAGTTCGGTGGCGAAAACTTCCACTTCACCGGTGGCCATCTCTTTGTTGGCATTTTTGCCTTCGCGGGCGCGAACAGTACCGGTAATTTGAATGCAGAACTCATTACGCAGTTCAGAGGCGAGCTGGAACGCATCCTGACGGTCCGGGTCGAAAAACACCTGCACGATGCCTTCACGATCGCGCATATCGATAAAGATAAGGCTACCGAGGTCACGACGGCGGTTGACCCACCCACAAAGCGTTACTTGCTGTCCGACATGGGACTGATTGAGCTGCCCGCAATATACTGTACGCATGAGATATCCCTTAATTAGCTGCGCATCACCCACCACCTGCGGCGCAGGCGCGCTGGGGGCAGCTATTTTCGTATGTCACATCTGGATGAAAAAAGGGGGCTATTATACTGGAAATAATGACCCACGATAAGCCCGCTACCGACTGTACGCACGTTTGCTGCGCGCTTATTGCGCATTCTCACAAAATTTAACAAAAATTGTAAACCCGGCGCGCGGAAAGAGCGCGTAAGGTAACGCCCCAACGCGATTATTTTTTCAGGAGTGAACATGCTGGAACTCAACACAGCGAAAACGGCACTGGTGGTTATCGATCTTCAGGAAGGCATTCTGCCCTTTGCCGGCGGCCCGCATACTGCGCAGGACGTCGTAACACGTTCGGCACGGCTGGCCGAGAAGTTTCGTGCCAACGGCGCACCGGTGGTGCTGGTGCGCGTCGGCTGGTCGGCGGATTTTGCCGAAGCGCTGAAACAACCGGTGGATGCCGCGATGGGCGGTCACGGCCTGCCGGAAAACTGGTGGGATTACCCGGCAGCGCTTGGCAAACAGCCGAGCGATATTGAGGTAACAAAACGCCAGTGGGGCGCTTTTTATGGCACCGATCTGGAAATGCAGCTGCGCCGTCGCGGTATCGACACCATCGTGCTGTGCGGCATTTCGACCAATATCGGCGTCGAATCCACCGCCCGCAACGCCTGGGAGATGGGTTTTTCACTGGTGATCGCCGAAGATGCTTGCAGCGCCGCCGATGCCGAACAGCATCTGGGCAGCATGAAAAACATCTTCCCGCGTATCGGTCGCGTGCGCAGCAGCGAGGAGATTATCGCCGCGTTATGATCTATATCGGCCTGCCGCAGTGGTCGCACCCGAAATGGGTGCGCCTTGGGATCACCTCCCTTGAGGAGTATGCCCGTCACTTCAACTGTGTCGAGGGTAATACCACGCTCTATGCGCTACCGAAAGCGGAGATTGTCGCGCGCTGGCACGACCAGACCAGCGATGATTTCCGCTTCTGCTTTAAGTTTCCCGCTACCATCTCCCATCAGGCGGCGCTGCGTAACTGTGATGATCTAACCCACGAATTTTTTAGCCGCATGTCGCCGCTCGCGGGCAGGATTGGGCAGTACTGGCTCCAGCTGCCAGCGACCTTTGGCCCGCGCGATCTCCCTGCGCTGTGGGCTTTTCTTGATGCGCTGCCCGCAGGCTTTACTTACGGTGTCGAGGTGCGCCACCCCGCCTTCTTTGAAAAAGGCGAAGAGGAGAAAGCCCTTAACCAGGGGCTGCACGCCCGCAAAGTCAATCGCGTGATGCTCGACAGCCGCCCGGTGCACAGCGCGAAACCGCACAGCGAAGCGGTGCGTGAAGCCCAGCGCAAGAAGCCAAAAGTGCCGGTGCACGCGCTGGTCACCGCCGCGCATCCGATGGTGCGCTTTATCGGCAGTGACGATATGGCGCAGAACCGCGAACTCTTCGCCGTCTGGTTAAACAAGCTGCCAATCTGGGAGCAGACCACCACGCCCTATCTGTTTCTGCACACACCTGATATCGCCCAGGCTCCCGAGCTGGTCGAAACGCTGTGGCAGGATCTTCGCACGGCTTTACCGGTCATCGGCGAGGCGCCCTCCCTGCCGTTACAATCTTCTCTTTTTTAAGCGCAGCACCTATCATTGATGGGCCATCGCCGTAACCTTAAAGGGAGTTTGTATGGTAAGCGCGTTGTATGCCGTGCTGGGTGCGTTATTACTGGTTAAATTTGCTTCTGATGTGATTCGTCTGCGTATGCAGTACCGTGTGAGCTTTGGCGACGGCGGGTTTAGTGAGTTGCAGAACGCGATGCGTATTCACGGCAACGCCGTTGAGTACATTCCCGTTGCGCTGATCCTGCTGCTGTTTATGGAGATGAACGGCGCGCAAAACTGGATGGTACATCTCTGCGGCATCATGCTTATTGTTGGCCGCCTGATGCACTATTACGGTTTGCATCACCGGCTGGTCTACTGGCGGCGTTATGGGATGGGCGCAACGCTCTGCTCCCTGCTGCTGATGGTGCTGGCGAATGTGTGGTATATGCCCTGGGAGTTGGTTTTCTCCCTGCGTTAGCGCACAATACGCCCCTTTGTTTTCCCGGATATTTACACTATGCCTCACCGCGACACGCTTTTTTCCGCGCCTATCGCCCGCCTCGGCGACTGGACCTTCGATGAACGGGTAGCTGAAGTCTTCCCGGATATGATCCAGCGTTCCGTTCCGGGTTACTCCAATATTATTTCGATGATCGGCATGCTGGCGGAGCGCTTTGTGCAGCCCGGCACGCAGGTTTACGATCTTGGCTGCTCGCTGGGCGCCGCCACGCTCTCGGTGCGCCGCAATATTCATCATGAAAACTGCAAAATTATTGCCGTCGACAACTCGCCTGCGATGGTTCAACGCTGCCGCCGTCATATTGACGCCTATAAAGCGCCGACGCCGGTTGAGGTGAATGAGGGCGATATTCGCGATATCGAGATTAACAACGCCTCGCTGGTGGTGCTTAACTTCACCCTGCAATTTCTCGAACCCGACGACCGTCTGAAGCTGCTGCAAAAAGTTTACCAGGGGCTGAACCCGGGCGGCGCACTGGTGTTGTCAGAGAAATTCAGTTTTGAAGATCACACCGTCGGCGAATTGCTGTTCAACATGCACCATGACTTCAAACGCGCCAATGGTTACAGCGAGCTGGAGATTAGCCAGAAGCGCAGCATGCTGGAGAATGTGATGCTGACGGACTCCGTCGAAGCCCACAAAGCGCGCCTGCGCACCGCGGGTTTTGAGCACAGCGAATTGTGGTTCCAGTGCTTTAACTTCGGTTCACTGGTGGCACTGAAGGCGGTGCAGTCATGATCGAGTTTGGCCGTTTTTATCAGCAGATCGCCACCGGTCCCCTCACCCACTGGCTGGAGACCTTACCGGCGCAAATCGCCGCCTGGCAGCGCGAAACCCTGCACGGGCAGTTCAAGCAGTGGAATAACGCCGTAGAATTCCTGCCCAGCCTGACGCCGGACTCGATCGACTTCGTCAATGGCGTCACCGCGCGCAGCGCCGAACCATTAAGCGCCGGGCAGTTAAAGGGGATGGAGACGCTGCTGCGTAACCTGATGCCGTGGCGTAAAGGGCCGTTTTCACTCTACGGTCTTGATATTGACACCGAATGGCGCTCGGACTGGAAGTGGGATCGCGTTCTGCCGCATCTTTCTGACCTGCGCGGACGCACTATTCTGGATGTCGGTTGCGGCAGCGGGTATCACCTGTGGCGCATGATTGGCGCCGGCGCGCAGCTGGCGGTCGGTATCGACCCCACCCAGCTTTTCCTCTGCCAGTTTGAAGCGGTGCGCAAGTTGTTAGGTGACGATCGACGCGCGCATCTCCTGCCGCTCGGCATTGAGCAGTTACCTGCGCTGAACGCCTTTGACACGGTCTTTTCCATGGGCGTGCTCTACCATCGCCGCTCACCGCTGGAGCATCTCTGGCAGTTGAAAGATCAGCTGGTTAAAGAGGGTGAGCTGGTGCTGGAAACACTGGTGGTGGAAGGCGACGAAAATACCGTGCTGGTGCCGGGCGACCGCTACGCGCAGATGCGCAACGTCTACTTTATCCCCTCCGCGCTGGCGTTAAAAAACTGGCTGGAGAAGTGTGGCTTTGTCGATGTGCGCATCGTTGATGCCAACGTGACAAGCTGCGATGAGCAGCGCCGCACGTCGTGGATGGTGACCGAATCGCTGGCCGACTTCCTTGACCCCAACGATCGCACAAAAACGGTGGAAGGCTACCCCGCGCCGCTGCGCGCGGTGCTCATTGCCCGTAAACCGTAGACAAAAAAAGGCCCCTGTTAATGGCAGGGGCCTGGTACAAGCAAGCATCACATTGGGCGACATGATGCGGCGGTAAAAACGGTTACTGGCGGTAGTGAACAATCAGCGCTTTCATCTCTGCGACGGCCTCTTTGTCGACACCGTAGCGGGCATATTCATCAGCGCTCGCGTCGGATGACATCGATAATCCGCTATTGCGATAGCGCATCGGCGACGCCGTCCAGCGTCCTGCCGAGCTATGCACCTCTTTTAATCCGGCGCGAAGAAACAATTCAAGGTTGTCAGGACGCACGCCTGCGCCAGCCATAATGATTGGAACACCGGGAAGTGCATTTAGTTCCGTAATAAGTGAAACTCCTTTTTCCGCCGTCGCCTGCTGCCCGGACGTCAGGATGCGCGCCACGCCTGATTGTGCCAATATTTCAATGGCCTGATGGGGATTGGCGCACATATCGAAGGCGCGATGAAATGTCACCGCCATCCCCTGCGCGGCACCCATTATCTGCGCCATTCTCGCCACATCAACTTCACCGTCCTCATTCAGCACGCCGGTCACCACACCCGGAAAGCCAAGCTCGCGCACCCGCTCGATATCCGCCAGCAGCACTTGAAACTCATCATCGCGATAGCAAAAATCGCCGCCGCGCGGCCGCACAATGGGATGCACGGGAATGGTCACCGCCTCACGCACAGCCTGCAACGCGCCAAACGATGGCGTCAGCCCGCCCTCTTTCGGTGCGGCGCAAAACTCAATACGGTCGGCGCCGTGCTGCTCGGCGATAAGCGCATCCTCAACGCTGTAACAGCAGATCTCCAGTAATGTCATCACGTCTCCTTTTCCTCTTATCGCCCGCGCAGAGTGGCCTCACGCGTGCCTTTACTGCTCACTGGCAACGATAGCTTCAATGCTCCACGGGTGAAACTTCACCGTCACTTTGCCATCTGTCACCGCCAGCGTCGGGTTGGGCAGCCGCTCGCGCTCGCCTTTTGGCGCGCTGGTTTTTACCGCGATCCCAGGCTGGCTCAGCCCTTCATCGCCCAGTAGCGCCAGCGCCCGGGCATTCAGCGTTTCCACCTCACCCGGCAGGACGATCTCAATGTGCTCCCACCCTTCATGGGGATAGCGCTTCTCACCCGGCCAGGGCAGCTCCACCACGCTGAACTGCCAGTGAGCGACGCAGACCGGTTCGTACAATTTAAACAGGCAGATGGGGCGGCCATTAATGATATTTTCCGACAGCAGTTCGCCGCACTGCTCAAACCCGCGCCGCCAGCGCTCTGCCGTGGCGTTCTGATGGCAACGCAGGGAGATATGGTCGGCATCTAAGGGTGCGATAGACAGCCCAAGACGGGAAGTGAAATTTTGCAGATCCGTGGTAAAACGCGGCAGATCTTCCACGATATCCTGCAACTCTTCGATAGTTTGCCAATGGCGCATAACAGTGCTCGCAACTCATAACAAAGCGCATAATCTACCGTGTTATGCGGTGCTGACGCCACCGGGCATTTGCAGTATACTCCCGCCTTTCATAAACACCCGGACGCCGCCCTCTTTCGCGGCGTCGCAAATGTAAGGTATCCCGGTGAATATTCAGGCACTTCTCTCAGAAAAAGTCAGTCAGGCCATGATTGCGGCAGGCGCCCCCGCAGAGTGCGAAGCGCAGGTCCGGCAGTCAGCAAAAGTTCAGTTCGGCGACTATCAGGCTAACGGCGTGATGGCAGTTGCCAAAAAACTGGGTATGGCCCCGCGACAACTCGCTGAGCAAGTTCTGACTCACCTCTCCCTCGATGGCATCGCCCACAAAGTGGAGATTGCAGGGCCTGGTTTTATCAATATCTTCCTCGCGCCGGAGTTTCTCGCTGAAAACGTTGATCAGGCGCTGAAATCCGATCGCCTTGGGGTGTCTGTTCCGCAGCCGCAAACCATCGTGGTGGATTACTCCGCGCCGAACGTGGCGAAAGAGATGCACGTTGGCCACCTGCGCTCCACCATCATTGGCGACGCCGCCGTGCGCACCCTTGAGTTCCTCGGTCACAACGTGATTCGCGCGAACCATGTCGGCGACTGGGGCACCCAGTTCGGCATGCTGATCGCCTTCCTCGAACTCAAGCAGCAGGAGAACGCGGGTGAAATGGCGCTGGCGGACCTGGAAGGGTTCTACCGCGAAGCGAAAAAACACTACGACGAAGATGCCGCCTTTGCTGAGCGCGCGCGCAACTACGTGGTTAAGCTGCAGGGTGGCGATGAGTATTGCCGCGAAATGTGGCGCAAGCTGGTCGATATCACCATGAGCCAGAACCAGCAGGCCTATGAGCGCCTGAACGTTACCCTGACACGTAAAGATGTGATGGGTGAAAGCCTCTACAACCCGATGCTGCCGGGCATCGTCGCCGATCTGAAAGCCAAAGGGCTGGCGGTCGAGAGCGAAGGCGCCACCGTGGTCTTCCTCGACGAATACAAAAATAAAGAGGGCGAACCGATGGGCGTCATCATCCAGAAGAAGGATGGCGGCTACCTCTACACCACCACGGATATCGCCTGTGCCAAGTACCGTTATGAAACCCTGCATGCCGATCGCGTGCTTTACTACATCGACTCCCGTCAGCACCAGCATCTGATGCAGGCGTGGACCATCGTGCGTAAAGCGGGCTATGTGCCGGAGTCGGTGCCGCTGGAGCACCACATGTTCGGCATGATGCTGGGCAAAGATGGCAAGCCGTTCAAAACCCGCGCGGGCGGGACGGTGAAACTCTCCGATCTGCTGGACGAAGCGCTGGAGCGCGCCCGTCGCCTGGTGGCGGAGAAGAACCCGGAGATGCCGGCGGACGAGCTGGAGAAGCTGGCGAATGCGGTCGGTATTGGCGCGGTGAAATATGCCGATCTGTCGAAAAACCGCACTACCGATTACGTCTTCGACTGGGACAATATGCTGGCGTTTGAGGGTAACACCGCGCCGTATATGCAGTACGCCTACACCCGCGTGCTGTCGGTGTTTCGCAAAGCGGGCATTGAAGAGCAGGTGCTGGAAAACGCGCAGGTCGCGATCCGCGAAGATCGTGAAGCGCAGCTGGCCGCGCGTCTGCTGCAGTTTGAAGAGACCCTGAGCGTGGTTGCCCGTGAAGGCACGCCGCACGTGATGTGCGCTTATCTCTACGATGTCGCCGGTCTCTTCTCCGGCTTTTACGAGCACTGCCCGATCCTCACCGCCGAAAGCGATGAGATTCGCCTCAGCCGCCTGAAGCTGGCGCTGCTGACGTCGAAAACCCTGAAGCTGGGTCTGGAGACGCTGGGCATCGAAACCGTCGAGCGTATGTAATTGCCGGATGGCGGCTGCGCCTTATCCGGCCTACGCCATCATTCAGGCCGCGTAACCCGTAGGCCTGATAAACGAAGCGCCATCAGGCAATGATGCCAGCTATGTACCTCAACGCCGGATGGCGGCTGCGCCTTATCCGGCCTGCGCCATCATTCAGGCCGCGTAATCCGTAGGCCTGATAAGCGAAGCGCCATCAGGCAATAACGCCCGGAATACCTCCCCAATAAAAAACCCCGGCTTGCCGGGGTTTTCTTTTTCATCGCACTCAAAAATATTTGCGCAGATACTCGGTCAAACAGAGCATCGCCATCGCCTGGCCATAGGGCATGGAGGTTAATGGGATCTGGCGATAAAACTCGAGATCGCTGCCCATTCCTGTGCCGAATGAGACCTGCAACAACTCCCCTTCTGGTGAGATATTTTCGACGATCGCCTTCACCGCCCGCTCGGCGACCGGCGCGTAATCGGCACTGATATAACGCTTGCGCAAGGCCTTCAGCATGCCATAGGCAAACCCGGCGGTGGCGGAGGCTTCCAGATAGGAGTCGGGATCGTCCAGCAGCGTATGCCACAGCCCGCTCTGATGCTGACATTTTGCCAGCGCCGCTATCTGCGCATTCAGCACCTGCACCAGATAACGGCGCACGGCGTTATTCTCTGGCAGATCCACCAGCTCGAGAAAATCAGGAATGACGATTGTCAGCCAGCTGTTGCCACGCGCCCAGCGCGCTTTTGCGAAGTTGTGCATCCCGTCGTAGTTCCAGCCGTGGAACCACAGCCCCGTTTCGCGATCCATCAGATTCTGCACATGCAGCAGGAACTGATAGACCGCCTCTTCCACATACTCCGGTTTGTTGAGCAATTTGCCGATTTTCGCCAGCGGCAGCACCGTCATCATCAGCGTGTCGTCCCACATCTGCTGGTGGTTCTCTTCCGCCAGCGTGATGTGCTGCATGCCGCCGTGATCGGTGCGCGGCATCTCACTCATCGCCCACTCTGCCCAACTCTCCAGCCAGGGTAGAAACGCCGGGTTGCGCGTCTCTTCATAGCGGTACGCCAGCGTCAGGAACGGCGCCATGGTATTGACGTTTTTGGTGGTTGCCCCCTCGGCAAAGCGATCGGCAAACCAGCTATCAATCACGCCAAGAATATCTTCATCGCCGGTCTGGCGATAATACTGATACATCCCATACAGCCCGACGCCGTGCGTCCACTCCCATCCGGCCCAGCCTTTAGTGTCAATCACACGACCATCGTCGAGACGGAGTAAAAATTCGCCGCTATCATCGTGAATATTGACGAGATTGTGCGTCACCTTGCGGATCAACGCTTTCAGTTCATCACGGGCGATAAAACGCTCTGGCTGACGCAGTAACGGGCTCTGTTTGACAGGCCAAACCTTCATAGTATTAACCTCAGTTATAAGTCGATTTCAGATGCGCCTCTTCCAGCGTGGGCGCAGCCGGTTTATTGCGATTCAGAAAACCAATGTTGTTATTGCCCCACAGGGATTCATACGGCATCCCCGCCAGCATCTCGACCGTTTCACGCGCCTCTGGCGTGATGTTCTCCGGCATTGCGCGGCCGTTCTGGCGCATTTTTGCCGTCTCTGCACGCAGCACGCTGTGGGTTTTCAGGTTGAGCTTAAAGCGCAGGGAGACGAGGAAACCGCAGCAGAGCACGGCGACGGTGCCGAAACACATGACCATCAAAATGGTGTGGCTCACTTCCGGCAACTGGGTTTTCTGCCCGGAGACAAAACCGGAGGCCTGCATCACAATGCCCACCAGCATCACTGCCCCCGCCTGCGAGGCTTTACGGGTCAGGGTCATGATCCCGGCGAAGATCCCCTCGCGGCGCTGGCCGGTCACGACTTCATCAATATCGGCAATATAGGTGTAGGTATTCCATGGCACATAGTTGATGCCCCCGCGTCCCAGACCCGCCACGGCAGAGATCAGCAGTAGCAGCGAGTAGACATCGCTTAAGCCGGCGTAGTAGAGCACCGCATAGGAGATGGCACTGAGGCCAAACAGCACCACCACCATGCGGTAGGAGGGTGCCGGTCCGAAGCGGATGCAGAGCGGGATCATTGCGATCACCGCAATGAACTGGAAAATCGCCATCGTGCCGAGCAGGTTCGAGGCTAATGACGCCTCCTGCATCAGCACAAACACCACGTAGTAGGTGAAGACGGCGTTAAACACATCCTGGGCGATATAGCCGCCGAGATACATGCCAAGATGCTGGCGGAAAATCTTAATGCGCAGCGTCGAACTCAGTTCCACCACCAGCCGGCGCAGGCTCTGCCCGAGCGTCAAACTCTTCTTCTCCTCTTCAGCACGCAGCGCCGCTTCTGTCCACTCTTCACGCGGGCGCTCCCAGGTAAAGATCCAGACAAAGGTCAGCATAATGGCGCACAGCACCGAGAAGACCAGGCTGGCATAAAAGAAGGAGACGGCGTTGTCTTTACCAAAGTGCGTCAGCAGCACGCCAGGCAGAAACGAGGCGAGGATCGCCGACATTTGCGCCATAGAGATGCGCGCACCGGAGAATTTGGTTTTCTGTTTGAAATCATCGGTCATCTCCGGCACCAGCGTCTCATACGGGACCAGGATCATGGTGTAGACCACGTCAAACAGCAGATAGGTAAGCAGGTAATACCAGAAGCTCATATCCCCTACCCACATGATTGAGTAGCTAAATACGCAGGGAATACCGAGCAGAATAAAGAATTTACGCCGACCAAAGCGCTTGCCTAAGCGCGTCGAGCCAAAGTTATCGGTGAGGAAGCCCATCAGCGGGCTGACCACCGCATCCAGCACCCTTGCGGCGGCGAAGATAAAGGTCGCTTCAATCGGCGTCAGGCCGCAAAAGGTGGTGTAGAAGTAGAGTAACCATGCGGCGGTAAGCGCCGTCGTGCCTGCACCCAGAAAATCGCCCGACCCGTAGGCAAGGTAATTAGCCAGTCCAATTTTTTGTGTTTTCATTGCCGTCAACCCTGTTCATTTTGGGGGACCTTTGACGATCCGGCTGAGTCAAAGGAATTTCTTACACGGCTAAAGTAAGGGGATGCGCAAGGGGAAACCTTTCTGTTTCTGCCATCAACATGCGCTATCTGGCAAAAATGCAAAGAGTGCCAATACTCGCTTCACTGATTTATAAAACAGCGTTTCTTTTGCATCAAAAGGAGAGGTCAAAATTGCGGGGCAGATAGCAAAATCCCGCGCGAACGGCGGGATTGTCGATAGAAAATTGAGCTAACTGATTGAGTTTACAGCTCAGGGCTGCGCCGGAGGGCGGCGATAGTTGACGATAACCTGGTTGCTGCGCACCGTCAGCGCGGGCCATAAGCGCCCGCCGCCCGGCACTTCCCAGACATAGCGCAGCGGCTCAAGCGCCGGGACACCATTAAACGCACGGGTAGTGCCACTCTGGCCATCCAGCGCAACGCAGCGCGCCTGTGAACAGAGGCGCACAATCAGACCAGCAGGCGTCGGGCCATTCAACTCGTAACGCCAGGAGACATCAGTCATCAGCCCGCTAACCGGCTCGGTGGGACCGAGCTGCGATGAGGAGGCAACCACGCCACGGTTGGCGAGCGTGATGCCGATACTGCTCGCCTGCCAGGTTCCCTCACCCATGGCGTGCGCCAGCATCGGCAGTGTGAAAAGCAGTAAAGCGAGTTTGCGCATTATTTGCCTCCGATGGTCGCGGTCATGCGAATGCTGCGGTTGTCGGACATCTCCATATTCGACAGCACCACCAGCTGTGGCAGGCTGCGGCGCAGGAAGCGGGCCAGCAGCGGACGCAGAGCATGGTTGACCAGCAGCACCGGCGGCGCGCCAAGCATCTCCTGGCGGGAGAGCGCTTCCTGAGTCTGTTCCAGCAGACGATCCGCCAGACCCGGCTCGAGGCCGCCACCGCCCTGCAGGGCTTGTAACAACAGGCGCTCCAGCGGGGTATCAAGACCAATCACCTGCACTTCACCAGTGCCAGGGAACCACTGCTGGGTAATGGCGCGGCCCAGTGCCACACGCACCACGGCGGTGAGTTCGTGCGGATCGTTTTGCAGCGGTGCATGCTCGGCCAGCGTTTCCAGAATGGTGCGCATATCACGGATCGGCACGCGCTCTGCCAGCAGGTTTTGCAGCACTTTATGCAGCGTCGTCAGCGTCACCACGCCCGGGACCAGATCTTCAGTCAGCTTCGGCATCTCCTGGCTGACGCGGTCAAGCAGCTGCTGCGCTTCCTGACGGCCAAACAGCTCAGGCGCGTACTGCCCAATCAGGTGGTTAAGGTGGGTCGCGACCACAGTACTCGCTTCCACTACGGTAAAGCCCTGGATCTGCGCCTGCTCTTTCAGGGCGCTCTCAATCCAGATTGCCGCGAGGCCAAAGGCCGGATCGACGGTCGCTTCGCCCGGCAGGGAGCCTGCCGCCGTGCCAGGGTTAATCGCCAGCCAGCGCCCCGGATAGGCTTCGCCGCTGCCAATTTCTACACCTTTCATCAAAATACGGTAGCGCGCAGGCGGCAGATCCATATTGTCACGGATATGCACCACCGGCGGCAGGAAGCCCATATCCTGCGCAAATTTCTTACGAATACTGCGAATACGCCCAAGCAGTTCGCCATCCTGCTGGAAATCGACCATCGGGATCAGGCGGTAGCCCACTTCCATCCCGAGGTTATCTTCCAGCTGCACATCGCTCCAGGTGGCTTCCACCGCCTGGGTATTCTCTGGCAATTTCACCGGCGCGGCGTCCAGCGGCGCTTTCTCCTCTTTGCCACGCAGCCACCAGGCAAGCCCCAGCAGCGCGGCGGTAAAGAGAAGGAAGACAAAGTTTGGCATGCCCGGCACCATGCCGAGCAGACCAAGTACGCCGGCGCTCAGCATCATGACGCGCGGGTTGCTGAAGAGCTGGCCCACCATCTGCTGGCCAACGTCCTGATCGGTGCTGACGCGGGTCACGATAACGCCCGCAGCGGTAGAGATCACCAGTGCCGGGATCTGCGCAACCAGGCCATCACCGATGGTCAGCAAGGTGTAGGTTGAGCCCGCATCGCCCATCGACATACCATGCTGGATCACACCGACCATCAGGCCGCCGATGACGTTGATCACCATGATCAAAATCCCGGCGACGGCATCACCACGCACGAATTTACTCGCACCGTCCATGGAGCCGTAGAAATCCGCCTCCTGGGTCACTTCGCTACGACGACGCTTGGCCTCTTCTTCGCCGATAATCCCGGCGTTAAGGTCGGCGTCGATCGCCATCTGTTTACCCGGCATCCCGTCCAGTACGAAACGCGCACCTACTTCAGCGATACGCCCCGCACCCTTGGTGATAACCATAAAGTTGATGATCACGAGGATGATAAAGACCACGATACCGATGGCGAAGTTACCGCCAACGAGGAAGTGGCCGAACGCTTCCACCACGCGACCTGCCGCCGCGCCGCCGGTATGCCCTTCCATCAGGATGATACGGGTGGAGGCGACGTTCAGTGCCAGACGCAACAGCGTGGTGAACAGCAGAATGGTCGGGAAGGCGGCGAATTCGAGAGTGCGCTGGGTGAACATTGCCACCAGCAGCACCATGATCGACAGCGCAATGTTAAAGGTAAACAGCAGGTCGAGGACAAACGCCGGCAACGGCAGCACCATCATCGACAAAATAAGCAATATGAGCACCGGCCCGGCGAGCACTTGCCACTGGGTCGATTTCCAATTGTTCGGCAGACGCAGTATTGCCACCAGATTAGCCATCAGTGTCCTTCTCTTTCAAAAAGTCCAGCGCCTCTGGCACCGGGAGATTCTCAGGTTTAACAGGTCGTTGTCCGCCGGACAGACGCCAGCGTTTCAACTGCCATACCCACGCCAGCACTTCGGCAACTGCCGCATAGAGCTGGCCCGGGATTTGCTGACCAATTTCAGCGTGACGATAGAGCGCACGCGCCAGCGGCGGTGCTTCAAGGATCGGCACGCGGTTTTCAGTGCCCAGCTCACGAATACGCAGCGCCACGGCACCCGCGCCTTTGGCGACCACTTTCGGCGCGCTCATTTTGTTCTCGTCATACTGCAGCGCCACGGAGTAGTGCGTCGGGTTAGTGACAATCACATCCGCTTTCGGCACGTCCGCCATCATGCGACGGCGGGCGGCGGAGCGCTGCATCTGGCGAATACGCCCCTTCACATGCGGGTCGCCTTCGCTCTGTTTAAATTCGTCGCGAATATCCTGGCGTGACATGCGCAATTTTTTCAGGTGGCTGTAGATCTGCCAGAAAACGTCGAAGCCGACCATCGGGATGATGCTCAGCGAAACCAGCAGCGCGCAGAGCCCGGCAAGGTTCATGGCGCTGGCCATCGCCGTCAGCGGCGATTCGCTCATCAGGCGCATCATGTCAGGCCAGTGATGCCAGAGAAACAGACCAGCAACACCGCCCATCAGCAGGGCTTTCATCAACGCTTTAACCAGCTCTGCGCCGACCTGGGCAGAGAAGAGACGTCCAATACCGCTGATCGGGTTAAGTTTGGAGAACTTAAACGCCAGCGTTTTGGTGCTGAACACCAGCCCACCCAGCATTACCGGTGCCACCAGCGCGATAATTACCACGCCGACCAGCAGCGGCAGCATGCCGATCAGCGCCGTCTTCAGCATGATGATGATTTGGCCGAGGATCAGGTTCTGGTCGCTAATAATCTTGTGATCAAAACGTAACCCGGAAGAGAGCACCATGGTGAGACGTTGACCAAACGACGCGCCGCCAAACCAGAGGATGCAGACGCCGACCAGCATAATGAGCACCGAGGTCAGCTCTTTGGATCGCGGGATCTGCCCCTCTTCACGCGCTTTTTGCAACCGTTGCGCGGTGGGCGATTCTGTTTTGTCGTCGTTATCTTCAGAGGCCACGTTCAACGTCCGGGGTTACAGGTGTGACGTCATATTGCCAGAGTCAAGCGGGTCTAATGGGCGGAGTAAGGCATAAAAAGAGGGGGTTTTCGCCTTTTGGGCAGGAATGATTCACGCGCAGGCCACGTAAAAGGGGTAAGAGTACGTCTGTTTTTGAAAAAGCGGGAAGGCTCTCCCCTTCCCGCTTTTAACGCCACATCTGATGCGAAATCAGAAGCCGAGGCTGTCCAGCAGATCGTCCACCTGATCCTGGCTTGCCACAACACCCGCTTTGGTCACGTCGAGTTGTGGGCCATTCAGCAGGCTGTCGTTTTCACGTTTCGGACGCGCGGACTGCTCCGGCATGTTCTCCAGCAGCACCATCAACAGCTGGCGCTCAATCTCCTGGATAACATCCATCATGCGCTTGATAACCTGACCGGTCAGATCCTGGAAATCCTGCGCCATCATGATGTCGAGCAGTTGGGCGTTGGTAAAGCTGGTGTGACCCGGTACTTCCGCGAGGAACTGACGCGTGTCGGTAACCAGTTCACGGGCATCGGTCAGCTCGATCGGGTTTTCAAACCACTCATCCCAGCGTTTGGTCAGCGCTTTCGAGCCTTTTTCCATCTCATCCTGGTGCGGCTGTGAGGCTTCAACGCTGTTCAGCGCGCGCTCTGCCGCCTGGGCGGTCATCTGCACCACATAGTCGAGACGGTCACGGGCATCCGGAATCGCTTCCGCTGCTTCAGCAATCGCCTGGTCAAGACCCAGTTCGCGCAGGCTGTCGCGCAGCATGCGCGTCAGGCTACCAATGCGGGCAATGATCTCGCTGGGTGAATGCTCTTCCGTGGGTTTAATTGAAGGTTGCATCATTTGTCCAGTCCTCACATGCCAAGTTTCTCGAAGATCTTGCCAAGCTTCTCTTCGAGGGTTGCCGCCGTGAATGGTTTCACCACATAGCCGCTTGCACCCGCCTGCGCTGCAGCAATGATGTTCTCTTTTTTCGCTTCGGCCGTGACCATCAGCACCGGCATAGAGGCCATGTTGCTGTCTGCACGAATGGTTTTAAGCAGTTCCAGACCGTCCATGTTTGGCATGTTCCAGTCAGAGATGACGAAACCAAAACCACCGGCCTGGAGTTTATTGAGCGCATCAACGCCGTCTTCAGCTTCTTCGACGTTGTTGAATCCCAGCTCTTTTAACAGGTTGCGCACAATTCGACGCATAGTGGAAAAGTCGTCCACAACCAGAAATCTGAGCTCTTTGTCCGCCATATAACTTCACTCCTCGTTAAATACGTATTGCCTGTCCGGCACTGATTTTCGCCAGCATCTGCTGGCTTACCTGGCTAAGATCGACCACTTCGCTGACGCCACCCATATTGATGGCCTCACGCGGCATGCCGAACACCACACAACTTGCTTCGTTCTGTGCAATGGTCCAGGCGCCCGCCTGGTGCATCGCTAACATCCCGGCGGCACCATCGTTGCCCATGCCTGTGAGAATAACTCCCACGGCGTTGCGCCCCGCATGTTTCGCCACCGAATGAAACAACACATCAACCGATGGCCGGTGCCGGTTTACCGGCGGGCCATCGTGAATTTTAATCTGGTAGTTGGCACCGCTACGGGCCAGCTCCATATGCTTATCACCAGGCGCAATGTACGCGTGCCCTGGTAATACACGTTCGCCGTCTTCTGCCTCTTTCACGCTGATCTGACAGAGCTTATTCAGGCGTTCAGCAAACGAACGGGTAAAGCCCGGCGGCATGTGCTGCGTAATCAGAATACCGGGACTTGAGAGCGGCAATGGCTGGAGTACATGGCGAATTGCCTCTGTTCCGCCCGTTGACGCGCCAATCACCAACAATTTTTCCGAGCTAAGCAGCGGACCGGCTTTTAAGGTTGCCGGTGCCGGCATCGGTTTGTGCGCCGCGATACGGGCGCGCGATGCAGTGCGGACTTTCTCAGCGATCATTTCGCTGTAGGCCAGCATGCCTTCGCGAATGCCGATTTGCGGTTTGGTGACGAAATCAATCGCCCCCAGCTCCAGCGCGCGCAGCGTCACTTCTGAGCCTTTACCGGTCAGCGAGGAGACCATCACCACCGGCATCGGACGCAGACGCATCAGTTTTTCAAGAAAATCCAGCCCATCCATGCGCGGCATTTCCACGTCCAGGGTTAAGACATCCGGATTGAATTTCTTAATCAAATCCCTCGCCACTAACGGATCCGGCGCGGTTGCCACCATCTCCATATCGCTGTGGCTATTGATAATTTCGGTCATGATTTGCCGCATCAATGCGGAATCATCGACGGACAACACCCTGATTTTACTCATGCTTTATCCTTACTCAGCGCATAAACTGTTTGCCCACGCAGGCTAAACTCGCGCACGAGGTTGCTGAAATTCTCCGAATGCCCGGCAAACAGTAATCCGTCCGGTTTAAGCAGCGGAGCGAAACGATGCAGAATGTCCTGTTGCGTCGTTTTATCAAAATAAATCATCACGTTACGGCAGAAGATCGCGTCAAACGGTCCCGGAACGTTGTACTGCTTATCCAGCAGGTTGAGGGTGGTGAACTCAACATAGTTCGCCAGCTCCTGGCGTACACGCACCAAGCCCGCGTGCGGCCCGGTACCACGCATGAAGTAGCGCTGCATCTGCTGCGGCGAGAGCGTTTTCAACTCATCAAGCCGGTAGATGCCACTGCGTGCTTTCTCCAGCACTTCGGTATCGATATCGCTGGCAAAGACTTTGAAACGGCCAGGCGCCATGCCCAGCGCATCGGCGAGAGTGATCGCCAGCGAGTACGGCTCTTCCCCGGTTGAGGCCGCCGCGCTCCAGATGCGATACTCCCCTGTGCGCTTACGCGCATGCTCAGCCAGCACCGGAAAGTGGTGCGCTTCGCGGAAAAATGCCGTGAGGTTGGTGGTCAGCGAGTTGATAAACGCTTGCCACTCGGCGCTGTTCTGGTTCGCTTCCAGCATGCTCAGATAGCGGCCAAAATCATCTAACCCCAGCGTGCGCAAGCGGCGAACGAGGCGGTTGTAGACCATGTCGCGTTTATGATCGGCAAGAACGATCCCGGCGCGCTGGTAAATTAATTGGCATATCCGACGGAAATGCGCATCGGATAGCGCCAGGCGCTGGGTCATCTGCTGCAATATTGATGACGTTTGCCCGTTAGGGATAGATGTTGTCATAGCGCCTTCTCAACTCAGTTCAGGATGCAACGAGCACGGCTTTTGGCGGTGCCACTTTTGTGGTGTGACATATTTTTCATCTTTATTCTGATACCGGTCGTGACCACCCGGCGTTGCAACCCTGCTTAAAACGTTTCCCAGTTCTCTTCTTTCCCGGCAGCAACCGCCCGGCTGCGTGCCGGAGCAAGCGTCGTGCTCATTGCCGGTTGCCGTGCGGCCTGCGCTTTACCCACTGTCGCGGTCAGGCGGAAGGCGGAAACGGCTTGCGTCAGTCGGCTTGCCTGCTCCTCCAGCGCCGCCGCCGCGGCAGCGGACTGCTGCACCAGCGAGGCGTTCTGCTGGGTGACGCGGTCCATCTCGGAGACAGCCAGCGCCACCTGATCGATACCGCGGCTCTGCTCATCAGAAGCGGAGGCAATCTCGCCCATGATGTCATTGACGCGCGTTACCGCGTTGACGATATCGAGCATCGTCTCCCCTGCACTTCCAACCAGTACAGAACCGGTATCGACACGGGAGACAGAATCTTCAATTAAAGATTTAATCTCTTTGGCAGCGTTCGCACTTCGGCTGGCCAGATTGCGCACTTCGCCAGCCACTACCGCAAAGCCGCGACCCTGCTCACCGGCGCGCGCTGCCTCCACCGCCGCGTTAAGGGCGAGGATGTTGGTCTGGAACGCAATGCCGTCGATAACGCTAATAATGTCGGCAATTTTCTGCGAACTGTTGGCGATCTCATGCATGGTTTTCACCACGCCATCGACCACTTTACCGCCGCGCTCGGCGGTTTCAGAGGCGCTCTGCGCCAGCAGCGAAGCCTGACGGGCGTTTTCGGCGTTCTGTTTCACCGTTGCGGTCAGCTCTTCCATGCTGGCAGCGGTTTGCTCCAGCGCAGAGGCCTGCTCTTCGGTACGCGAGGAGAGATCGTTATTCCCGGCGGCGATTTCGCTGGTGCCGGAGTAGATCGCATCCGACCCCTGACGCACATTAGTCACGGTGTCGATCAGCGCGGTCTGCATATGGTCAACGCTCTGCGCCAGCTCGGTCATCTCGCTGCGGCCATCAATGCGCAGCGTATGGGCAAGATTACCGCCTGCGATTTCACGGATATGGGCAATCACCGAGGAGAGCGGCGAGAGCAGAATACGGCGGATGCCATACCAGACGCCGGCCAGCACAATCACCAGCGCCAGGGCGAGGATCGCCATCTGCCATTTGGCGAAGGTGTAGTCGCTGACGCTCTGCTCCCAGGCATTACGGTAAAGGCTGTCGCTCAGGGTGGCATAGTTGCTCATCGCCGCGCCGAGGGCGTTTTGCATCCCCTGGGTCGGCTGCGCGAGGAAGCTGTTCATATTGCCGCTTTCGAGGAACTGCACCAGCTCGCTCAGGGCAGCGTGGTAAGTCTGGTATTTCTCATCAAGGGCCTGGCGCGCACTATCCATCTCCGGCATGGTCGGCAGTTGGCGGAAGACGTCGTAATGTTTGGCAGCATCGGCCAGCGATGCTTTCGCGCTGTTAAGCAGATCGGTTTTGGCACTGCTCTGCTGGTTGTTCGGGTCGAGCAACATCCGCGCGGAGGAGCGGCTCAGGTTGATACGCGTTTGCAGCATCAGCTCCCAGGCTTTGCCCAGTTCTGTTTGTTGCATACGCAGATCGTTGGAGACCGCAAAACTTTGCTGGTTCTGCTTAAGCGACGAAAAAAAGAGTCCGCCAGAGACGAGCTGAAGCAGGGCAAAGACCACCAGCACACTCATAAGCAGAGTAACGACGCGGATACGGTTCAACATGCAACAAACACCTTATTGATGAGTTATTAACGGTGTTATCGGCATCCGGCCTGGGAACTTTACATTTGCGAAAAGGAAATAAATTTGCGCTTAAAACACAATATCCACCGTCAAGGTATCGCTGTAGGTTCCGCCAGGCGGCGTCGTCTGCGTTGTCAGCACCCGTGCGGTGTAGTTATAGGTGCGCAGCAGGCCATCGGCACTCATCTGCGAAGAGGCACTGCTGGCCCAGCGCTCCGCCCCGATACTGCCCCAGCGGCTGGTGGTGCCGGCTTTGTAAATCTCATAACTGAGACGATTGGTGCCGCTCGCCATATTACGCACGCTGCCGTTGGCGTAGAGACCGTTATTAATGCCGACAGTGTAACTGCTCCCTTTAGTGCAAGTAATGGAGACAGATTGCGAAACAGTGGGGAAATTTCGCACCAGCGGCGCGCTGCCAAAGTTAACATTCGGCGCGCTGATGGTGGTGCAATCATTGGTGATGGTGCCGGTTAATAGCAGGCTGGTGATCGCCGTGCCTTTCTGCGAAGAGAAACAGATGCCAAGCACGCCGTTGGAACAGACATCGTAGGCGACACTAAAGTTAAGCGTCACCTGGTAAGGCCCGGCGCTGACATTTTGCCCCGGCACCGTCATAAAGTAGAGCGGTAAGGTATAGGTGCGCGAGCCGAGCAATTCAAGCAGCGCCGCACCGCTCCAGGTGTAGCTGTTGCCACCAATGTTTATTTCACTGTTGTTGGCGCAGTTGGCCTGGCCGCAGAGCCGCACCGGAATGGTATCGGTGATAGCGGCGTTATCACTGCGCTTCATTGCCGCCCGGTTGGTTGCCGTCACCGTTGCTCCCGTCAGCGTTAAGGTGATGGAGTCGTTGGTCAGCAGGTTGAGTACCGCATCACAGCGCACCACCAATCTGCCGGTGGTGGTTTGCGCCCCGGCATTAAGGACAAAGGAGGTGACGGTGCCGAACGCGGCATTAACGGTGCTGACTGTACAGGCCGACCAGGCCGGGGCCGCACAGAGCAGCAGAAACAGGAAAAGTAGCCGACGCATTATGGATTCCTCTGGCAGGTAAGCGGCCCGTAGGTCTGCAATTTATGTTCGGGGTTGGCGCTAAGAGTGAACTCGGTTTTACACTCTCCCCCTTCCGGCAGGCGGACAATGAGCGGGTTGATGTTTTCAAGATTCTCCAGCCAGGCGATACCGTCATACCCCACCACCGCAGGCGCTTTACCGCGGCGCTCCACCTGGCTGCCAACCGGGATTGCCAGCCCCTGCTCATCATGGAGGATGACGCTGGCGACGCGCTCCTGCACCATCGGGAACTCAATCAGGTAACCGCTCTGGCGGCGTAACGCGACTTTGCGCTCCGTATTCTTAAGCTGGGTATCGGCGGGAAGGTTCAGGGTGTTGATGCTGTAACTCGCCGGATAGTAGGCCGACACGCCGCTCACCAGCAGGTAGCCATTTTTATCCGTTACGCCCACCGGCTGGTTTTCATAATTGACCGGTACGCCAGCATTGCCGCCGGTGCTGATCACCGCGAAGGCATCGTTGATGCGGTTAGCGGCAAACAGCTGTCCGTCCATCAGCACCACGGCACCAATCGTTTCCCCCCACCAGGTCATCTTGCCGCGTTCGCCATAGCCACCGCCCTGCAATTCAACGTTGTTGTTGCGCCAGCCAAGCGTGCCCTGCTGGTAGCTTCGCGCCTGCGACTGGTGCGCCAGCGACATATTCCAGCTCAGGCCGCCGTCGGTGGGCATTGCATGGCTGTAGTTCACGCGCTGCGTCGAACCGGCATCCGGTGTTCTCTCCATACTGAAGGCGGCGCTGTCACGCTCGCCAATCGGGATCTGCACCGAGAGGCCAAAGGTCCAGTCGCCCCGCTGGTTATCGCGGCTGGCAGCAAGGTTCATGCTGCTGCTCCCCCATAAATTGCGGCTCCAGGAGAGGTTCAGCAGCTCGGTTTTTTGATTGTCAAAACTGCGCACGCCGATCCACGCCGCGCCAATGTTGCCAAAGTCGCCCATATTGAAAGAGAGCGAGTACTGGTCGGTATTGCGGCTGTAGCTGGCGATGGGCCAGCGCCCGTTCTGGCGCATATCGTCGTAGCTGGCGCGCTGATCGTAGAGCGCCAGGTTGCCAAACTCGCGGTTGCGGCGGCTGTGCTGAGTGTTGATGCTAAACAGGCTGGTGTTGTATTGATAACCCCAGTTGAGCTGGTTGCCCGCATCGCCGAACATCCGACTCTCGGTCCAGGCGCCATTCACCACGCCGAGGCGGCCCAGCCGGACAACCGCGCCTGCGCCGCCGAGCGTCAGCGATTGCGCTCCTTCGGCGTGCCCCTCCAGCGTTAACCAGTCCGTAACGCCATAACGGTATGAGCCGCTACCCACCAGCGGGCCGTAATCAAAATTTTCAATGCCGTAGTTGCGGCGTAACGAACCGATGGTGATCGCTCCATCGCTTAGCCCCGGCTTTAACAGCTCGCTGGCGACATAAAACGGCAGCGTGGTGCTGACGCGCCGCCCGAGGGCATCGGTAGTGACCAGTACCGCATCCCCCGCGCCGTTGATATAGGGCATGTTGGTCAGGGTAAACGGCCCCGGCTGTAGCTGCCGGTTACCGGCGCGATAGCCGTTAATAAACAGGTCAACCGAGGTGGGTACCGCCGCTTCGCCGGAGAAAGAGGGCAGCGGCCAGGTGACGAGATCGGGGCGTAATGTGAAGTCGCGGCCGTAACGAATACCGCCGACGCGCACGCTGCTGCTCCAGCTGAGGGCTTCCGAGATCACATCCCCCACTTCCCACTGCGTGGCATCCTCTTCGTTATTAAACATCAGCGAAGTGTCATAGCGCATGTAGCCCTCCCGCTGACGCAGCGAACCGCTGAGCGTCTGGCGCAGCGCGCCGGTGGAGGAGAAGACCGCATTGCCACTAAAGAAGCGAAACTCATTCCATAACGCCGCCTGGCTGCCAATGTGTTCGGTGGTGCTGGTATAGAGGTCGTAGTTGAACACCGCACCGCGGCCATATTTTGGCTCGCTGCGCCGACCGCCCTCATTGAAGGAGGTATAGCGTGCCGGAACCCACGCCTGCGGGACAAACAGCAGCAAGCGCTGCCCGGCGCTGTCATACTCCACGCGCACGTTGGGCAGCGTAGATACATTGACCTCGCCCTCGGGTAGATGATCCGGCGGCAGCCCGGCGTGGAGCAGATCGGCACGCTTAAGAAAAAAATCGTTGAGCCGCCGCGTCACCGGCACCACCTGCTGGGTGTCGTAATAGTTGATCACCAGCGCGAGGTGAAATTCCGCCTGCTGGTTGATGCTCTGCGCATCCGGCGGCGGCGGTAAACCATCATCTCCCGGCTGCCCCCAGGCGGCTGCGCCGGGTAACATTATTGCGGCTGCAATAATCAGTTTCCTGCTGACGACTGCCATTGCTCATCCCGTGCGTTAATCGATGCCTCCAGCGCCGATGGATTGCTTACCCCGGCAGGCAGAGGCCAGCGCCGGGCACTGTGCGGCAACACATACCCTAACAGCCCGTCGGCGACCTGCCGCATCTGCCCACCCTGGCGCACGCGCACTTTGCTCAGCCGCACGTGGATATCATCATCATTGCGCACTTCCAGTTGCGCCTGGCCGCCTTCACGCACCACGCGCCAGTGTAATTTTGCCGGTTGTACAAAGGCGTGGTGCGCCCCTTCGGCTTCCGTTTTAACGCCCTGCCCATAGACAAACAGCGGGATCGAGTAGCGCATCTGTAGCTTGAGGCCAATCTTCGGTTTGTTCGGATCGTCCGGCTGCGGGATCTCGTCGACAATAATGCGGTAAGCCTGCTCTTTGCCGGCCGGGATCGCTGCCTGCTTAATCAGGCGAATCAGCTGCTTGCTTTCGGGTGCTATCTGCACAATCGGTGGGCTGGCGACCACATCGCCCTGCTGCTGGTAACGCTCAAGCCCGCCATCTTGCGTCCAGCGGACAATACGCACCTGCATAGTGGTTGGGGTTTCGCCCTGATTCTGGATCCACAACTCGGTGGCGTTGGTGGTTGCATCCAGCCAGGGATCGATCGGCCAGATCAGAATGGTGGCTGCTGCCTGCGCGTTTCCCGCTGTAAGGGTCAACGCCCCCGCCAGCATACATCCTGCCGCGCGGCGGCCCAGGTTGACATTCATTCCCTCTCCCTTATCACCATGACAACGTCACGGTGAGTTGATCGCTGTAGGTTCCCGCCGGGCTGAAGCCGGTGAGCTGCGCTGCGCCAAAGATGGCGAGCGAAATATTATTGCTATCGGTGATGGTGACCGGAACCGGCTGGTTGACGCCGATTTCCGTATTGGGTGCCAGTGTGCTGCTGGTGTAGAGGCGGTACGGAACCCGCTCTACGCCGCCGCTGCGCTGCATATTGCGCACCGTCGAATAGTAGTTGCCGCCGCTGATACTCATGCTGAGCGCCACGCCGGGCGTACAACCGAGTGAAAGGGAGGCGTTAGGGACAAAAGCGCTGGTCACCTGCCCCTTTTCCACGCCCGAACGGGTGCCAAAATTGAGCGTGCCGAGCGCCGCGCCGCTGCCGGTGACCACGGCGCAACCAGGCGTAATCGTTGCGCCGACGGTAAAGGTTTGCGTCGTGACCGCCAGCGCAGCCGGTTGCGCCAGCATGCCCAGCACCACTCCTCCTGATAATGCGCGCAGCACTGCCCGGCCACCCTGCCGGACGGCGCGCACGCTCTCCCTTTTCATTGGCGGAGGACTAGTACGTGACGCTCACGTTAATCACGTCGGTGTAGGTACCCGGCACCACGGTGACGCTGTTGCCGCCGCCGGTGATACGGCCATAAAGGGTGTAGTTATCAACGCCGCCGGAAGTTGAGGCGCGAGGAATATTGGTGTTGTTGGCGATAACGTTACTGAAGCCGCTATCGCTGTAGAGGCTGTATGCCACGCCACGCGTGGTATCGGCGGTATTGACCAGATAACGAGCCGGTGTGCCCGGTGTACCGACGACGTTACCCGGCGCGGTGGAGTTGGTGTTGCCGGTAACCTGCACGGTGTAGTCGGTGGTGGTGCACTGCACCGTGAAGCTGTTGCCGCCGTTGGCGCCGGTCAGCTGCGTGGTGAGCTGGGAGAAGGTTGCCGGGTGGGTACCAAAATCGAGGGTACCGAAGTTGATACCGTTCTGGCTCGGCGAGCCGTTAATCAGACACCCATTCGTGAGGGTCAGTGTTGCGCCAATCGTCCCGCTACTGGTGACCGCCCAGGCACTTTGTCCGGCCACCATTAACGCGCCGCCAGCCAGTACACAAAGAAGTTTTCTGTTCATATGTCATCTCCAGCGTTCCCGCGCGCGCCGCATTGCCCAATCAATGGGACGGCCGGAAAAGAGTCAATAAAATCAGTCGAAAAAAGAGGTTTAACTGAAATTTAGATGAGGCGCTGAAAACCAACCACTTTATCCGGGCGATAAAATGTAACGGACAGGTAAGTATTTTTAATGAATTGCATCAGAGGGTTAATGGCAAAAGCGGGGGGGGGAAGTGCTGAAAATGTAACAAATATATGTCTGAATTTGTGATAAATATCACCATATATGATATCACCGCAAAATCATGCAGTTAGGAAGGTTGAATAGTCACTTAAGGGTAACTGAAGTGGGAAAGGCAGAGGGAAAAACGGGCGGGTGAAGGGCTTCACCCGCCTGATGCGTTATGCGACGTGGGTTGCCGCGATGTCCAGCAGCGCCATTTCGTCGCTGTTGAGCAGTTTTTCGATGTTTACCAGGATCAGCATACGGTCGCCCAGCGCGCCGAGGCCGGTCAGGTATTCGGTCGACAGGGTCACGGCGAATTCCGGTGCCGGGCGGATCTGGTCAGAGGCGAGTGACAGTACGTCGGAAACGCCGTCAACCACGATACCAACCACACGCTGACCAAGATTCAGCACGATCACCACGGTGTTTTCGTTATATTCCACTTCGCCCTGGCTGAACTTCACGCGCAGGTCGACGATGGGCACGATCACGCCGCGCAGGTTGGTGACGCCCTTGATGAAATCAGGGGTGTTGGCGATGCGGGTAACCTGATCATAGCCACGAATTTCCTGCACTTTGAGAATATCGATGCCGTACTCTTCATCGCCCAAAGTGAAGACCAGGAACTCCTGACCTGATGGCTCGCCCGCCAGTTTTGCTACATTACTCATACCGGTCATGTTTTATACCTTCTTAACTAAATCAGGCGGCTGTGTGCGCCATACGATGTTCACGATTCAATCCCTGCAGCGCTGAGACGTCCACAATCAGCGCGACGCTACCATCACCAAGGATGGTGGCGGCAGAAATCCCCGGCACTTTGCGATAGTTGCTCTCCAGGTTTTTCACCACAACCTGGTGCTGACCAATCAGCTGATCGACCAGCAGCGCATAGCGACGACCTGCGCTCTGCAGAATGACAACAATTCCCTGCGTGGCTTCGGTTTTTGCCCCAGCCACGTCAAACACTTTCCACAACTCAACCAGCGGCAGGTATTCGCCACGTACTTCCAGTACGCGCTCGCCGCCCGCCAGCGGATGCAGATCTTCTTCGCGCGGCTGCAACGACTCCATAACGGCGTTGAGCGGCAGGATAAAGACTTCGTTATTCACTTTTACTGACATGCCGTCGAGGATTGCCAGCGTCAGCGGCAGCAGGATACGGATAGTGGTACCGGTGCCCTGCTTCGATTTGATCTCAACGTGGCCGCCCATCTCCTGGATGTTACGTTTCACCACGTCCATGCCCACGCCGCGGCCGGAGACGTCCGTTACCTGCTCTGCGGTAGAGAAGCCCGGAGCAAAGATCAGCATGCCAACTTCTTCATCGGTCATGCTTTCGCTCACGGCCATGCCCTGAGAAAGCGCTTTGGCAAGGATACGGTCACGGTTAAGGCCGGCACCATCATCGGTCACTTCGATGCAGATGTTGCCGCCCTGATGCTCTGCGGAGAGGATCAGGTTACCAATCGGCGATTTGCCCGCTTCAACGCGTTTTTCCGGCGTTTCGATACCGTGGTCGAGGCTGTTACGCACCAGGTGCGTTAACGGATCGATAATACGTTCGATCAGGCTCTTATCGAGTTCGGTCGAGCTACCCTGCAGGGTCAGTTCTACCTGTTTATCCAGCTTGGTGGCCAGGTCGCGAACCAGACGCGGGAAGCGGCTGAAGACATACTCCATCGGCATCATACGAATCGACATTACCGATTCCTGCAGATCGCGGGCGTTACGCTGCAGCTGGCTCATGCTGGTGATCAGATCGCCATGGGTCACCGGATCCAGCTCGTTGGAGCGCTGGGCCAGCATTGACTGGGTGATCACCAGTTCGCCGACCAGGTTAATCAACTGGTCAACCTTCTCAACCGCTACGCGGATACTGGTGGACTCACTGGCGGCGCGCGCCGGTTTTTCACGTCCGGCAGGCTGCGGCTCTTTAGCTACCGCTTTCAGTACCGGTGCAGCAGCTGCCTGCACGGCAGGAACAGCGGCTTCGGCCTCTTCTTCTGGCGCAGCGTCGGCGACGGCTTCAACGGCGGCTGGCGCAGCGGCTTTCTCAAAAGCAATTTGATCTGCTTCGATAACAAAGCAGAGCACCGCAATAATGTCATCTTCACCGAGACCGCCATCGATGGTGGCGCTGAGGCTATTACTGCCTTTGACCACATCGCTCAGCGTACCGAGGTTACCAAGCTCCTCTTCCAGTAGGGCAACTTCGCTCTCTTTCAGGCGCGACAGCACGACGCGCAATTTGCCGTCGTTCGCCGCAGCCGGGGCAGCGTCGACAGCCTGCGCGGTGCTTTCAACAACAGAGAGCTTCGCGCTGCCGGCAGCCGGAGCGGCTTCGCCTTTCGCTTCCAGCGCCAGCTGGCGCAGAGCGTTGCAGATATATTCGAAGCTGGCAGCATCCGGCTCTTGCGAGCTTTTATAGGCGTCGAGCTGTTCTTGCATAATATCTTTGGTTTCCAAAAACAGGTTGATAATGTCGGTGTTAAGCTGCATTTCGCCACGCCGTGCCTCATCCAGCAGGTTCTCCATCAGGTGCGTGGTTTCCTGCAGAATGGTAAAGCCAAACGTTCCCGCACCACCTTTAATAGAGTGAGCGGCGCGGAAGATGGCGTTGAGCTGTTCTGAATCGGGTGCTTCCGGCACCAGGTCCAATAAATGTTGTTCCATATCGGCCAACAGTTCGTCGGCCTCATCAAAGAATGTCTGGTAAAAATCACTAATATCCATGCTCACGCTATCACCTCGGATTGGCTTGTGGCGATGTGGGAACTGCTACCGGAGACGCAGGGGCTGGCGCGGGGGCTGCCGGCTCTGCGGGCTCAGGCTGTGTAATGGCGCTTATTGGCGCACTTTGACTCTCGGCGTTCTCATGCAGAATGGCCGCTTCTGCCTGTTTGTTGAGCACCAGGAGACTTATTCGGCGGTTGATGGCTTCATCAGGTCCGCGGTTGACCAGGCGCATGGTGGCGGCCATGCCGACAACACGCATTACCTTGCCATCATCCAGCCCACCGGCAACCAGCTCGCGGCGCGATGAGTTTGCACGATCGGCTGAGAGCTCCCAGTTGCTGTACCCTTTGTCGCCGTTGGCGTACGGGGCATCATCGGTATGACCGGAAAGACTCACTTTATTCGGGATGCCGTTAAGCACCGGGGCAATCGCCCGTAAAATATCGCGCATGTAAGGCTCGACTTCCGCGCTGCCGGTTTTAAACATCGGCCGGTTCTGGCTGTCGATAATCTGGATGCGCAGCCCTTCCTGTACGAGATCGATCTTCAGATGCGGGCGCAGGGCGCGCAGCTTCGGATCCGCTTCGATCAACTGGTCCAGATCGCCGCGCAGTTTGCTCAGGCGCGACTGCTCCATGCGTCGTTTCAAATCATCAATATTCGGCTGTTTTTGCACTTCGCCTTGTTGCTGTGTGTAGTCATCGCCACCGCCCGGAATGGGGCTATCGCTATTCGAAATACGCGGCCCACCGGTGACCGCTGTTGCCAGCGGCGTGCGGAAATACTCCGCAATCTGAATCAACTCTTTCGGGCTGGAGATGGAGATCAGCCACATCACAAGGAAGAACGCCATCATCGCCGTCATAAAGTCGGCATAGGCGATTTTCCACGAGCCATGACCGCCGCCACCATGGCCTTTATGTTTTTTACGTTTAACTACGACGATAGGATGGGCCTGATTTTTCATGCGTCCTCGGTTGTCGTCTGTTGGTTAGGGTTGCGGACAGCACGTACGTGCTCATCCAGCTCGACAAACGATGGACGCTCGCTTGAGTAAAGCGTTTTACGACCAAACTCGACCGCGATCGGCGGTGCATAACCGTTCAGGTTCGACAGCAGCGTGATCTTGACGCACTGCATCATCTTGGCGGTTTCCGCACTTTTCTGGCGCAGCACGCTTGCCAGCGGCGAGATAAAACCGTACGCCAGCAGGATGCCGAGGAACGTCCCCACCATCGCGTGGGCAATCAGTGCGCCCAGCTCTGCCGCCGGACGATCCGCCGAGGCGAGTGCGTGAACCACGCCCATTACCGCCGCAACGATACCGAATGCCGGAAGCGAATCGCCGATCGCCGCGAGGGCGTTGGCAGGCACTTCTGCTTCGCTCTCGTGGGTCTCGATCTCTTCATCCATCAGCGCTTCGATTTCGAAGGTGTTCATGTTGCCGCTGATGATGAGACGCAGGTAATCGACAATAAACTCGAGCATGGTGGCGTCGGCCAGAATGCGCGGGTAGCTGGCGAAAATCTCGCTCTCTTTCGGGTTCTCGATATCTCTTTCGAGGGAGAACATCCCCTGCTGACGTGATTTCGCCATCAGGCGATAGAGCAGCGCCAGCAGGTCCATATACATACTTTTGGTGTACTTAGAGCGGCGAAACAGCAGCGGCAACGCTTTCATTGTGCCTTTGATGGCTTTGCCGTTGTTGCCCACAATGAATGCACCCACACCCGCCCCGCCGATAATAATCAGTTCAGAGGGTTGATACAGTGCCCCAAGGTGACCGCCGGTCATCATATAACCGCCTAAGACTGCACCAACTACTATCAGGTAACCTAATACGATAAGCACGACATCATCCTTCTGCTAATGACTAAGGCTTAAGAGAAACATTTCGGAGGGTTTTCACGAATGGCGGGCAAAAAAAAGCAGCGGCATTAAAGCACCGCTGCTGGAGTTTTGATTCCACCTGATTCGGTTAAACAGCCTGATCGATCTGTTCTTCCAGCAGTTGTGGAATAATATCGGCAGCTTCCGGCGAAAGTTTACGTCTTTTTACCGCGCGAGACGGCGGCTGGCATAAACTGCAGGCAAAGCTACCAACGGGCTGATGAGCATGGGTAACAAAGTTACCGCTGCAGCAGTTACAGCGCGACAACTCCAGCATTCCGCTTTCCACGAAACGGACCAGCGTCCAGGCGCGAGTCAGCGCCAGCAGCGGGCCTTCATCAGAATGAGGGCACTGTTCGAGGTAGAGTCGGTAAGCTTTAATGACTGCGTCAACGCCGCTGCACAGACCGGTTTTTAACAGAAACTGCCAGGCGTTGCAGAACATCGACGCGTGGATGTTTTGTTCCCAGGTCATAAACCAGTCGGTGGAGAATGGCAGCATGCCTTTCGGCGGCGGGCTACCACGCAACTCTTTATAGAGTTTGATAAGACGACCGCGGCTAAGCTGCGTCTCACTCTCCAGCATCTGTAAACGCGCACCCAGCGTAATCAGTTCCATTGCTAACTGAATGTCGCGTGCTTCCTGAACAATGCTTTTCTCACTCATAATTAAGCCCTTTTCTTCCTGGCCGCGTCGCCGTTTTTAGATGATTCGTTGAGCAGGCGGGTTGAAAGCAAAATTCCGGTATGGACTTGCTGCAAGTCATCCACACGCGATTCCTGGGTCAGACGAGTGATGGTCTGATGATTGTCAAAACGGAACTGACAAATAAGCTGATTGGTTTCAGCCAGCTTCACCATTTGTGGCAGGGTTAATTCACCCAGCGTGTTTGCCATCTCTTCATTAATCCCTAAACGGAACATGGCGGAGGCTTTGTCCTGGCTAATCAGACGCTGAGCAAGGAGTAAATATGACAGATTGATATCGTAAACGTGTTTCAGCAACTCGGATGTATGCATTTTTCCCATCCAGAATAACCAACTTGAATCTTATGCGGCTAAGCCGCACCCCGTGATGTCGCCGGGAAAAAACCCGGTATAAAAAAGAAAGGCTAAATGCATAACTGACTCAGGATCTCGCAAGCAAGGCGCTTCGTTGAGATGTTAATGCCTTGCTGCTCTCTTAATCATTTCTTACAAAGAACTAAGATTTTTCCTAATTCGACGCAACTGTACTCGTAGGTGCTGAGACATACAATCTGAACAGAGCGGGAATTTGAAATTTTTGTGATCCACGTCACATAATTTACGTGATTATTGATCAGAAATCTATCAGTCTCGCTTGTGATTTGATGTTTTATTACTCGATTGAACCCTTTTTTATTCCACTAGCACGAATACTGATGCAGTACCAGGGGCTAAAAACCGCGACTGGTCAGAGGTATGACGTGCTGGAATGGCTCGATTCAGCAAAACGTATCTATTGCAGACACATAAATAAATATACTTAAAAAACAACAAGTTAAGATTTTAGCGCGGCTAATTAGTTGACTTAAGTAACCATTTCATTTTCGTTAATGAGCCTGATGATCAGCGGAGGAATTTAGCGATATATTCTTTAAATTTCAGTTAGGTATTCAATTTTGGTTAACTTGCTTATTATATGTACGCTCTGTTACGTAAGAATAATTAATGAATATTTATGATTGCCTTCACATAGCAGCAATGTTTGTGGCTTGCACTGGAGCGTGAAACAGAGTAATGGTGAGAAAAACTGGAATACCCCGTGGAGAACGCAATGGCCTACGCGCATCTTCTGGTTGCGGTAGCAATGACACCCGAAAGTCGTCAGCTGCTCGCCAAAGCGATTGATATTGCTCGCCCTTCTCACGCCCGCATCACCTTAATTACCCTTGCCGCCGACCCTGAACTCTATAATCAGCTTGCTGCACCGATGATGGAGAGTGTCCGAACTCTGTTGCAGGAAGAATTGCAACAGTTTCTTAACGAACTTGTAACCAGTGCACATTATCCGATTGAACAGACGCTTATCGCCACGGGCGAATTATGTGAGCATATATCGCATGTCTGCCGTACGAAGGGTGTCGATCTGGTGATATGCGGCAACCATAACCAGACCTTTTTCTCGCGCGCGGCCTGTTCGGCGAAGAGTATTGTGAAGACGAGCGAAGTGGATGTGCTGCTGGTGTCACTGGAAGGATAAAAAAAACGCTCCCGATTTTGCGGGAGCGTTCTGTTTTACGGCTTAAGCCAGTTTCGGGAAGGTCGCCACTTTGTTTTGTAGCTCGCTCTGCGCGCTACGTGGCGAGATTTGCTTTAGGTCGCTGATAAACCTCTCCTGCCAGTGGTCGATATCATTCTCCTGAATGATCTTCAGCATCTCCGCATGGCGCGAAATACGCTCTGCCAGCGGCATGCGCAGCGCACGGTCAAGCGCCGCAGCCACATCGTCACGATCGTAAGGGTTGACCAGCAACGCGGAGGTCAGCTCGTTCGCCGCACCGGCAAACTGCGACAGCACCAGCACACCCGGGTTTTCCGGATCCTGCGCCGCCACATACTCTTTCGCTACCAGGTTCATCCCGTCACGCAATGGCGTCACCAGACCCACTTCGGCATAGCGGAAGACCTTCATCAGCACTTTGCGATCGAAATGCTGGTTGAGGTAGTAGAGCGGCGTCCAGCCAAGCTGACCATATTTACCGTTAATGCGCCCCGCTTCCGTCTCCAGCTGGTGACGAATATCCTGATAAGCCTGCACTTCGCCGCGTGAGGTCGGCGCAATCTGCGTATAGCGGATTTTGCCGTGGTGCTCGGGGAACTTCTCCAGCAGCGTCTCATAGGCGAGGAAACGCTCAGGCAACCCTTTGGAGTAGTCCAGACGCTCAACGGAGAAGATATTCTTCACATTCTTCAACTCGGCTTTCAGCTGCGCAAGCTTAGGCGGCAGCGGGCCGGATGCTTGCTGAGCGATCTCATTCGGCTCAATACCGATTGGGTAGACTTCGGTACGGAAATTTCTGCCCCACGCCATGTGCTCTTTACTGTTACGCGTGCTGAGGCGCGTCTGCATCGACACGCTGTCGAGGAACGCGGTGCGGTCGCTCTCAGTCTGGAAGCCGAGCAGATCATAATCGCACAGTTGCTCCAGCAGCTCCGCATGTGGCGGCAGCGCGTTGAAGATCTCCGGCGTCGGGAAAGGAATGTGCAGGAAGAAGCCAATCTGATTTTTCACGCCGCGTTTACGCAGCTCGCTGGCAAACGGCAGCAGGTGATAGTCGTGGATCCAGAGAATGTCATCCTCTTTCAGCAGCGGCACCAGCTTATCAGCCAGTAAGGCGTTCACTTCCTGATAGCCATCCCACGCTTCGCGCTGGAATTTCACCAGGTCGAGACGGTAGTGGAAAGCGGGCCACAGCACGGCGTTAGAGAACTGATTGTAATACTGCTCGTGATGCTCTTCGCTGAGGTTGAAGGAGACCCAGGTAATGTTCCCTTTGCTCACCTCTTTCAACGGTTGATCTTCATCGCCGATTTCGCCGCTCCAGCCAAACCAGACGCCGCCTGCGGCTTTCAGTGCGCCCAAAATACCGACTGCCAGTCCGCCAGCACTGGCTTTTTTATCATCAGGCGGTGCAATTCGATTAGATACTACGACTAAGCGACTCATAGCCATCTCTCCTGTTTGTTAGCGCCTTTTCTTCTTGTTTTTGATACTCGGACATACGTTCCAACCAGTGATGAACATCCCGGACATCGTTCAGCCGCCACTGTGCGTGGGTTTCGCCTGAACCGACTTTAATCGAGATACCGCCCAGTTTATTGACGGTTTCAAAACCATGTTCATCAGTAAGATCGTCACCAAGAAACACCGGTTTCCTGCCGGTGAAGGGCGGCGTGCGCAGAAAGGCTTCAATGGCCGCGCCCTTATGAATGTCTGATGGTTTCAGCTCAACCACACATTTGCCTGGCTGCATGGCAAGTTGCGGGAAGGTGTCAACCATCTGTTGTGCCAGGGCAAAGACCGCGTCTTCATGCTGCGGTGCCTGGCGATAGTGCAGTGCGAATGCCATCCCTTTGGTTTCCAGCACGACGCCGTCAAGCGACGCCAGCCCTTGCCGAAGCGCCTGCTCCAGCGGAATAAGCACCTCTTTCGGTAATGTCACCCGTTCAGTTTGACCTGAGATATCGCGCCGCTCTGCGCCGTGAACACCGGCAAGCGGGAAACGATACGGTTTAACGAGCTCATCAAGCTCGCTAATGGAGCGCCCTGAAATCAACGCCAGCGCGCCGTTATTCATCTCTGCAAGCAATGAAAGTCTGGTCAGCACCTGTTCCGGAATGAAAACATCATCCGGGCGCGGTTTAATATCAGCGAGGGTGCCATCCAAATCGAAAAAAAAGGCAAAATCACCGGAAAAGAGAGGCGGTTTTGATAACGCGTCGTCCACCCTTGTTTCCTCCTTACAGTCATCGTGTGAGCCGTTATTAATCTACGGCCCCATTATCATTAGCCATGTAAGTATAGACAGTGTGACGCTGCTCGCCATTTTAACAATGAAAGACCAGCCGCATTAGCGGCTGGTTAAAGGGGGAATTACACTGAAAGGTTGTGTCGATAATTTAAGCAGTTAGCATCATACTGTGCGCTTTGCTTTCTGCTTGTAACGGTCGAAGATCACTGCTGCCAGCAGGATCAGACCGCGTACGACGTACTGAGAGAAGGGGGAGATATTCAGCAGGTTCATGGCGTTTTCGACGGTGCCAAGAATCAGAATACCTGCCACTACATACGAGATTTTTCCTATGCCGCCCTTAAGCGAAACTCCACCCAATACGCAGGCCGAGATGACAATCAGCTCATAACCGATAGAGGTCATTGGCTGTCCGCTGGTCATGCGCGAAGCGAGAATAATCCCCGCCGCAGCCGAGACCAGCCCGGAAAGCACAAAGATGATAATTTTGGTGCGTACCACCGGCACACCCGCCAGCCGCGCCGCCTCTTCATTACCGCCAATCGCCAGCGTGTTGCGGCCAAAGGTGGTGCGGTTAAGCAGGAAGCCGAAGATAATCAGGCAGCCAACCGTCAGCCAGATTGGCGCAGGCAAGCCCAGCCAGTTTGCGTAGCCAAGCTCGAAGAAGCGCTCATCTTCGATGCCGACCGCTTTACCGTCAGAGATGATATAAGCCAGCCCACGCACAATCTGCATGGTCGCAAGGGTTGTGATCAGGGCGTTGATCTTTAAGCGGGCAATGACGAAGCCGTTAATAAAGCCGCTGACCACACCGAGCAGCAGACCAGCGGCGACGCCAATCCACAAGCTTTCGCTGAGGTTAATCACCACCGCCGTGGTCACACCGGCGCAGGCAATCACCGAGGCGACCGAGAGATCGAAATCGCCGGAGGCGAGGCAGAAGAGCATGCCGCAGGCGACCATTCCGGACATCGAGATCGCCAGCCCCAGCCCCTTCATATTGACGAAGGAGGCGAAGTTCGGCACAAATACCGCGCAGCCGATAAACAGCACCGCGAAAACCACCAGCATGCCAAACTGATCCCAGATTCGCCCGACGCTAAAGGGCGACTTTTTCGGCGCGCGGGCCGTTGTTAAAGATGACATCGTATTCTCCTCACTCAGGCGACCGCCTGGCTCACTTTTGGCATAGCCAGGCTCAACACCTGCTGTTCATCACTCTGTCCGTGTAGCACCTCACCGGCAATCTCCCCTTCGCGCATCACCACGATGCGGTCGGCAACGCCGAGCACTTCGGGCAAGTCGCTTGAAGCAAAGAGCACCGCGACGCCACGCGCGGCCAGCGCGTATATCACGTTATAGATCTCATGCTTGGCACCCACATCAATACCGCGCGTCGGCTCATCAAGCAGGATCACTTTCATCTCCTCCGACAGCCAGCGACCGAGGATCGCCTTCTGCTGGTTGCCGCCGGAGAGATTCATAATCAGCTGTTCGGCGCCGGGGGTTTTGATATTGAGCGCGCGAATATGGTGCGCGGCGTTCTCGCTCTCCCAGCCATCGTTAATCAGGCAGCCTGCGCGGATGTATTTGCGCCGGGCGCTGATATTGATGTTCTCCTGCACCGAGTGCACCGGGATAATCCCTTCGGCTTTACGATCTTCCGGGCAGAGCATCATCCCTGCGCGAATGGCGTGGGCCGGTTTCTGGATGTTGATCGCTTCGCCATCGATAAAGACCTGCCCTTCGGTGATCTTCGTCCCGCCGAACAGCCCTTTCATCAGCTCGCTGCGTCCGGCACCGACCAGACCGAAGAGGCCGACGATTTCGCCGCTGCGCACGTTTAAGCTGATGGGCGTGCGTACGCCCGGCGCTTTCACCTGCTCCAGGCGCAGACGCTCTTCGCCACAGGGGCGCGGCTGCCAGCCGTAGATATCGCCAAGCTCGCGCCCAACCATTGCCTGCACCAGCTGATCGTGGTTTACCTGCTGCATATCGCTAAAGGTGCGCACGTAGCGGCCATCTTTAAAGACGGTAATGGCATCGCTGAGGGCAAAAATCTCCTCCATACGGTGGGAAACATAGAGGATCACCCTGCCCTCTTTGCGCAGTTCGCGGATCACGCGGAACAGGTTGTCGATTTCACGTGCCGAAAGGGAACTGGTCGGTTCGTCAAAGGCGATCACTTTGGCGTTGCGCGCCAGCGCTTTGGCAATCTCCACCATCTGCCATTGACCGATAGAGAGATACTTAAGTGGCGTCTGGGGATCGATATCCAGCCCCAGATGCTGTAATTGCAGGCCCGCTTCGTAGTTGAGCAGCGAGCGGTTCACAATGCCGCCTTTTTGCGGCAGTTGACCAAGGTAGATATTTTCCGCGACGGTCATCTCCGGCACCAGGTGCAGCTCCTGATAGATGATCGCCACACCGGCATTCAGCGCCGCAGTGGTGTCGCTAAACACCACCTCTTCGCCTTTGATCGCCAGCGTGCCGCCGGTGGGCGCGTAGTTACCGCTAAGGATTTTTAGCAGGGTGGATTTCCCCGCGCCATTTTCGCCCATCAGCGCGTGCACCTGCCCGGCATAACAGTCAAAGGTGATATCGCTCAGCGCTTTGACGCCGGGAAAGGTTTTGCTGATGCCGCGAAACGAGAGATAGGGAGTGGAGTGTTGCATAACGTCTCCGTGAAGCAGTTGAGGGTACGACAGGCTCCCCGTTTGCACGGGGAGCGCAACCGACAGAGCCTTACAGTCCTTTCTTCGCCAGCTCTTCTTTGAAATTATCGCGGGTGATCAGCACCACATCGGTCACCGCAGTGAACTTCGGCGGCTCAACGCCTTTGGTCACCCAGTTGTAGAGCAGCTCGCTGGTTTTGTAGCCATGTACGTCCGGGCTTGGCAGCAGAGAGCCATAGAAGCCGGTGGCCTGCCCTTTCGACAGCTCGCTCACCGCATCGACACCGTTAATACCGATGCCAATCACATCTGCCGCTTTAAAGCCCTGGCCTTCGGTGGCGCGCACGCCGCCCAGCACGGTGTTATCGTTCATACCGAGCACCAGCCAGTGTTTCACTTCCGGGTGCTGTACCAGCAGGGAGTTACCGGCATCGAATGCGCCGGGGATATCGTTAGATTTGGTCGGCACCTGGTAGATCTGTTTTTCCGGGAAGCCCGCTTTTTTCAGCGCGTCCATGGAGCCGGAGGTACGACGACGAGCGGTGTCGAGTTCGTTCGCAGTAATTGCCATCACGCCGGTCTCTTTCACATCCCAGCCGCGTTTTTGCATCTCTTTATAAAGCTCTTCGCCCTGGCGCGCGCCGATTTCGCTGGCTGCCATCATCACCAGCGGAACGGTGTCCATCGGCTTGCCTTTGGCGTTGACGAACTGGTCATCGACAGCAATCACTTTCATGTCGTAACCGCGTGCTTTCGCCATGATAGCGGAGCCCAGTTTCGGATCCGGCGTACAGATGACAAATCCTTTCGCGCCGCTGGCCGCCAGGCTATCAATGGCATTCAGCGTTTTTTCGCCATCCGGGACGGCGATTTTAATCACCTCGAAACCTAACTCTTTGCCCGCTTTGTCAGCGAATTTCCACTCAGTCTGGAACCAGGGTTCTTCCGGCTGTTTAACCAGAAACCCGAGCTTCATGGTTTCAGCGATAGCGGATTGTGACATAACGGCAGCCAGGCCGATGGCCGCCAACGCTTTAGTGAATTTGTGCATGGTAAACTCCGGCTTAAACACGCTTTTATGTAGGGAACAGAAATAATTGCTATTGTTAAAAGTTCAAAAAACAAGGCATTAGCGCCCATGCATCAGATGGACATCTGTGCTGGAAATAGTTTTAGCGGGAAATTGATTCTCCATAGGAGAGCGGCATCACACGGCTGAATTACAGTAATTCCGTACATAAATTCAGCGGATTTAGCCATAAAGTCAGCGGCTTTTGTCAGACAAATCGCAAGGGTGAAAGCAGGATAATCCATAACGTCAGCCAGCTTATCCTTGTACCCGACCGCAGGGCGCGGCCGGGCGAAACGATTACCAGCGGTAGTAGATGTGATCGGCGTGATCGCGAACGGGCTTTTCGTCGCCCAACAGGCGCGCTGCGAGGGTGAAAGCGAAGTCAAAAGCGTGTCCCAGCCCTTTGCCGCTGATCAGGTTGCCATCCTCAACGACGGGCGCATCGACATACTCACCGTCGCGCACCTGTTGATAGAGATCGCCGGAGCAAACATACCGACGCCCGTTCAGCAGATTATTGCCGCCCAGCACGCGCGCAGCGGCGGAGCAGATGGGGCAGATCAGTTTCCCTGCCGCATCGTGGGCTTTAATAAATTGCACGACGTCGCTACTGGCCGAGAGGTTGACACTGCCCTGCGGCCCGCCGGGCAGGACGATGGCGTCGAACAGCATCTCTTGCCGCTCGGACAAGGTGCTGTCTGCCACCATGGGAATGGCGTGATAGCTGACCACCGCGCGGGAATCCGCGCAGGCCAGCGTCTCTACTTCAATCTCTAAGCGGCGCAAAATATCAATGGTGATAATCGCTTCCGCTTCTTCAAAACCCGGCGCTAACAATACCGCCACTTTTTTCATGACCGACTCCTTGCCGTTGAGGTCAGGTGAAACAGATGGCTTTATTGTTGATCAAAACAGCGTTTCAAAATCCTCGCTGCGTCACAGACCCGCTGCCGGGATTCGATAAAGTGCGCGTTAGTGCGCTTCGCCCTGCGGGGTGAACTTCAGTTCAATCAGCGCAATGGCTTTTTGAATCGCCCGGCGCGTCACCGGATCGGCGGCGGCAGGATGGGTCGAGAAGTCGATGGTTTTAAGCTGGTTAGCCATTTTTTCACGCACTTCAACCGGCGCGATAACGTCAATCACATCCAGGATCTGTTTGATGACCAGCTGGCAGGCGACAACGTCAGAGACCAGCTCCTGGTCGGCGGGGGTATTTTGCGACATGGGAAGCTCCTTATTGAAAGGGCGCCATAGTAGCGGGAAACGGCGGGCAAGAGTAGTTTTGGGCGCGGCCGCGTTGCGCAGAGACAAAAAAACCTGCCGCAGCAGGTTTTTTTATTCTCAGAACATTGCGCCAGGCGGTACGTCTTTGAACGTCTTACAATAGGTTTCGAACATATGCTTCAGAATTTTACGCAGTTTCATTATTCACTCCGGCAAATAGTCAGGCAGGTGTTGAGCCTTAATGGGCGACATAATATGACGCCCGTCACAAAAATCAATCCATCTGCGATCGAAATCACGTTTCAAAAATCGAAAATGGCGTAGTTTTATTGGCAATCTGATGACAAATCCGGCAGTTAGCGCGCTAAAAATAGTTTTAGCTTCTTCAATTATTTTTTTGTGGATGGCAGAGCCTTAATGACCGACAGTTCCCCTGCGCAAACGCGAGGCGCGGTTTCTCCCGCTGCATTACTGGTGGCGGGCGCCTTCTTTATGGAGTTTATTGATGGCACGGTGATCGCCACCGCGCTGCCGGATATGGCAAAAACCTTCGGCGTCGAAGCGGTGGCGCTCAATATCGGCATCAGCGCCTATCTGATCACCCTTGCCGTGCTAATCCCCGCCAGCGGCTGGATCGCCGATCGCTTCGGCGCGCGCACCATCTTTACCCTGGCGCTGGCCATCTTCACCTTCGCCTCGGTGCTGTGCGGCCTCTCCACGAGTGTCGAGATGTTTGTGGCGATGCGCATTTTGCAGGGGATGGGGGGCGCGCTGATGGTGCCGGTCGGGCGGCTGGCGGTGCTGCGTACAACGCCGAAACATCAACTCATTACTGCTATCGCCACACTCACCTGGCCGGCGCTGGTGGCACCGATTATCGGCCCGCCGCTCGGCGGGTTTATTACCCACTACGCCGACTGGCGCTGGATCTTCTTTATTAATGTGCCCCTCGGCCTGCTGGGGATGGCGCTGGCGCTGCGCATTATTCCCAACATCCGCGAAGAGGAGCGCCGCCCCTTCGACTTAACCGGCTTTCTCACCACCAGCATCGCGATGGTGAGCCTGGTTTACGCAATGGAAGCGCTCGGTTCGCAACACCCGCAGGGTGGATTGACGCTGACACTGCTGATGCTTGGCGCGGTGATGTTTGCCTTTACGCTGCGCCATTTTCGCCGCCATGCGTGGCCGATGATCCGCCTCGACGCGATGCAGGTGCCGACCTTTCGCGTCACCATGTATGGCGGTTCGCTGTTTCGCGCCTCGATCAGCGCGGTGCCGTTTCTGCTGCCGCTGCTGTTTCAGGTCGGGTTTGGGATGGATCCCTTCCACGCCGGGCTGCTGGTGCTGGCGGTGTTTGCCGGGAATTTATCCATTAAACCGGCGACAACGCCGCTTATCCGCTGGCTCGGCTTTCGTAAGCTGCTGTTGATTAACGGCGCGCTAAATGTGATTGCGCTGCTGGCCTGCGCCTTCCTCACCGCCGATACCCCGGTCTGGCTGGTGTTTATCATCCTCTATCTTGGTGGCGTTTTTCGCTCGGTGCAGTTTACCGGCGTCAGTACGCTGGCCTTTGCCGATGTGCCTGGCGCGCAGATGAGCTATGCCAATACGCTGTTTAGCACGGCGACACAGCTGGCGGTGGGTCTTGGCATTACGCTTGGCGCGATTGGCATTCGAATTGGCGAGCATATCAGCGGCTGGTTAGGGATCGCCGCGATGGAAGGGATCAGTTTCCGGCTGGCGTTTGTCTTTATTGCGTTGATCTGTCTGGTGGGAATGATTGATACGCTGCGTTTGACGAAGGATGCCGGTAGCGCGGTGTCGCAGAAAAGTCGTTAAACAGCAATGCCGGATGGCGGCTTACGCCTTATCCGGCCTACGGGTGCGATGCAGAAATTTGCTCCCCGTAGGCCTGATAAGCGTAGCGCCATCAGGCAAAGGAGTTATCAGGCCAGCACTTCACGTACGAAGGCTTCGATCTCTTTATTCTGGCAGTTCTCAAAGAAGCACTGCTGGAAACGCTCGCCGGAGACGGCGGTTTTCACCAGCTCGCGATCGATGGCGCGCAGCGTATCGAGATAGTTCTCTTTCACCACCGCTGCTTTTACCTGGTTCAGAATGCCAGCGTTACGCACCTGCGGCTCTTTACGCTCCGGCGGATAGCCTTCCCCGTTGCGTCCGGTAAAGGCTTTCTCAAAGATAAAGCGCACGTTCAGTTCAGCGCCCCAGCCAAAGCCTTTAGCAAACGGCAGCGCCAGCGCGTTACCGTTGTTGATCTGCGCGAACAGGAACGCATCGGCCGGATCGATACAGTAACCGCAGACCACGCCCGGATGGATGTTCAGCGACATCAGCGCGCCCTGCCCGGTGCCGCAGCCGGTCACCACGAAATCCACCGCTTTAGAGTTGAGCAGAATGCTGGCCATAATACCGAGGTGGATATAGGTCAGATGATGGTCATTTTCGTCGCTCATGCCAACGTTATACACCGGGAAATCTTTCTCATCGGCTACGGTTTTCAGCTCTTTGAGAATGATGGCGTTTTTCGCCGCCTGGCTGTTTTCCATCATCAGTGCAATTTTCATTTTCATCTCCTGTAGACGTGCTTCGGATAGCAAAGGTTACCTAAACCTTACTACCTCACAAACATACTTTCAAATTTAGTGAAAAATGGTTTTAAAAATCAAAAGGCGCCTCACAGTTTTGAGCGGCCCGCTTGAGCCGTCCTGATTAGTAGAGGGTGTTCGGGGGGTTATTCCGTCGATTGCCGCACAAAGGGGGCGATTAAGATGAGAAGATGCAAAAAATGAAGCAGAGCAACGTCATGAAGAGAGTCCTTATTGCCGCCACGCTGTTACTCCTTGCCGGGTGCACCATCACCAAAGAAGCAGAAGTGAGCAGCGTGGACACCACCAGCGGTGTGGTACGTCTGAGCTTTAATCAGCAGATGATGCAGACCGCGCGTTATGATGAGTACGTCGCGCAGGGCACCGCCAACAAACAGTGCCAGCAGTTGGGCTATGCCACCGCCGTGGCATTTGGCCAGCCAGTGCAGACCTGTAGTTTGATCAGCGGTTCAGGCTGCATGAACACCAAAATCACCATTCAATATCAGTGTCGCGGTATCGCTATCGATCCCAACCGCGCGGCCTGGTAAATTCTTAAGCCAGCCATTAGCGCTGGCTTTTTCTTTTATTAATAATAAAAACAATTCTCATTCATTTAAATATTACCCCGGCAATGCGTGTTATTCGCATTCTCTTTATTAATCAAACGTTTTATTATTTTACCTTTTGCAAATAATTAAATAACAAATTATAGTGGCGGCACTTTCCCCTGTTATATTTTTAATTCCGGAGCCGTGCGATGTTAAAAGCAGAGATGATTGAAAAACTCAACGAACAGATGAATCTGGAACTCTTCTCCTCCCTGCTCTATCAACAGATGAGCGCATGGTGCAGCTATCACAGTTTTGAAGGTGCTGCCGCGTTTCTGCGCCGCCACGCTCAGGAAGAGATGACCCATATGCAGCGCCTGTTCGACTACCTGACGGACACCGGCAGCCTGCCGCGCATCGCGAATATTGCCTCACCGGTTGCTGAGTACGCTTCCCTTGATGAACTGTTCCGCGCGACCTACGAACATGAACAGCATATTACGCAAAAAATTAATGAGCTGGCGCACGTTGCAATGATGTCGCAGGATTATCCGACCTTTAATTTCCTGCAGTGGTATGTTGCCGAGCAGCATGAAGAAGAGAAACTCTTTAAATCGGTAATTGATAAATTAACGTTGGCGGGTAAAAGTGGTGAAGGCCTCTACTTTATTGATAAAGAGCTGGCGACCCTCGACGCACAAAATTAATAACAAAGGCGGTTCAGTTAATTCTGTACCGCCTTTTTCTTCTGCTCCAGAACATTTCTCTCTGTCTATCCCCCCTGCTGCAACACACTGCCTGATTCCGCACTCAACACCCCCGGTGATAGCTCCTTCTCGTTCGCCTGATGAGCCGTAAACAAAAGATTACAGCAGATGTAACGGTCATTTGACGAAACGGTGGAATTATCTTACTCTGCGCCGCGTATTGCGTGTGCAGTGAGTTAAGTGATAGAGGAAAGTGTGAAAAATCGGGCACTTGGAAGTGTATTTATTGTCGCTGGCACCACCATTGGTGCGGGTATGCTGGCGATGCCGCTGGCAGCGGCGGGCGTAGGGTTTGCAACCACGCTGGGGCTGCTTTTCATCTTATGGGCAGTGATGTGTTATACCGCCCTGCTGCTGCTTGAGGTCTATCAGCATGTTCCGGCTGAAACCGGGCTCGGCACACTGGCGCAGCGCTATCTGGGTCGTTACGGGCAGTTGATCACCGGCTTCAGCATGATGTTTCTGATGTATGCGCTAACGGCTGCCTATATCAGCGGTGCTGGTGAATTGCTCGCTTCAAGTATCAGTGAGTGGTTCAACGTTTCGCTCTCCTCAAGCGCAGGCGTGTTGATCTTTACACTGGTCGCTGGCGGCGTGGTCTGCATCGGCACCTCACTGGTCGATCTCTTTAACCGTTTTCTCTTCAGCGCCAAAATCCTCTTTTTAGTGATCATGCTGGCGCTGTTAATGCCGCACGTACACCAGGCGAACCTGCTGACTATGCCGCTGGAAAAAGGGCTGGCGCTCTCAGCCCTGCCGGTGATTTTCACCTCGTTTGGTTTTCACGGCAGCGTGCCGAGCATCGTCAGCTATATGGGCGGCAACATTCGCCAACTGCGCAAAGTGTTTATCACCGGTAGCGCCATTCCGCTGGTGGCTTATATCTTCTGGCAGCTGGCGACGCTTGGCAGCATCGACTCCCATACTTTTATCGGCCTGCTTGCCAGCCAGTCAGGGCTTAATGGCTTGTTGCTGGCGCTGCGCGATGTCGTCGCCTCTGCGCATGTTGAGCTGGCGATCCACCTCTTCGCCGATCTGGCGCTGGCCACCTCATTCCTCGGCGTTTCGCTGGGTTTGTTCGATTACCTGGCCGATCTCTTTAGCCGCCATAATAGTGTCTGCGGCCGTTTGCAAACCGGCATCATTACCTTCCTGCCGCCGCTGGCGTTTGCCCTCTTCTACCCGCGCGGTTTTGTGATGGCACTCGGTTATGCAGGCGTTGCGCTTGCGGTATTAGCCCTGCTGCTGCCATCGATGCTGGCGTGGCAGAGCCGCAAACACCATCCGCAAAGTGGCTATCGCGTGCTGGGCGGGAAACCGGCGCTGTGCCTGATCTTTGCCTGTGGTGTCGCCATTATTACTATTCAGTTTTTGATTGTGGCAGGATGGTTGCCGCAGGTTGGCTAAGGCCAGCTTTACGTACGCACTTAATGGTGCGTGCGTCCCCTTTCGCGAGCAATGAGTATTGTGCAGTGCTGCCATTGTCTATTTACAGCAATATTTCCTTTTTCACGTCCTGCTATATGCTCACCGCATTATCATTCAATCGCCGGAATAAGACGGTAAAGATAGGGTAATTCATATTCTCCGTGATTTTTATTTTTAAAAAACATTGTTTTTCAAAGAGATAAAATAAAACATCAATTTTTTGATATTTATCACACCAGTAACATTCACTAGATCTATATTGCATCATCCCGTTACAATTCATCGATTCTTATTTTTTATTACCTTATCTGAATCTCTGATGGCAGGGCCACCCGCTCATCCGTTCGTCGACACGCCATGTCATGTGGCTGAATGCTTATCGCCAGAATTAGAGGACGCCGTATGAGCGATCTACAACATCCCCCCATAAAAACGATTGCCGTCATTTTAGCCGGTGGACGCGGCTTGCGTTTCGGCGGTGAGGTTCCCAAACAGTTTGTTAAACTGGCCGGACGTATGGTGATTGAATATACGGTTGAGGTATTCGAACAGTGTGACGCGGTGGATCACATTATCATCGTAGTGCCTGCCGGTTATCAGGACACCCTTTGGGAAGTGACCATGCGTAATGACTGGCGCAAAGTGATGAAGATTGTCGAAGGTGGGCGCGATCGCGCCGACTCTACCGCATCAGCACTGGCGGCCCTGACAGAGTTTAGCGCAGACGCTAAAGTGCTTACGCACGATGCCGCTCGCCCTTTGCTTGACCAACCTACGCTAGCGCGCTTCTTATCTGCCCTGGATGAGTACGCCGCGGTTGATGTGGTGATCCCAGCCAGCGATACGATTGTCGAAGTTAACGATCGCCAGCAGATAGCGGATATTCCCGATCGTAGCCGTCTTCGCCGTGGTCAAACGCCGCAAGGCTTTCATCTCGGTGTGCTGCGCGAAGCTTACCAGCGCGTCATCGCACGAGGATTTGTTGGCGTTACGTGTGATTGTGGCGTAGTGCGCCGCGAAATGCCTGAAGTCGCCATTGGTACCGTTCTCGGCGATGCCGCTAATATCAAAATCACCGATAGCATCGATCTCTTTTTTGCGGAGAAACTGCTGCAATTACGCACTACCCAGGCGGTGCAGGATGAGAGCACTCTGAGCCAGCTTGAGGGCAAAGTCGTGGTAGTGATTGGTGCCAGTTCCGGTATCGGTGCTGCGGTAGCCGATCTTGCTCAGCGCTATGGCGCCCGTGTGTATGGGGCCAGCCGTACTCTGGATGGCCTGGATATCACTCAGCAAAACCAGGTTCACGATCTGCTGGCCACCGTTGCGGCGCAGGAAGGAAAGATAGACGCTGTTATTAATACTGCCGCGCTGCTGATCAAAAAACCCTTAACGCACCTCAGCGCCGTAGAAATAGGGCAAGTTATTGCCACTAACCTCACTGCGGCAATTACGCTTTCTCAGGAAGCCTACCCATGGTTACGGGCGACCCAAGGCTGCCTGATTAATTTCGCGTCCAGCTCCTACACCCGTGGACGCGCCTTTTATGCTGTTTACAGTGCGACCAAAGCCGCGATTGTTAATATGACGCAGGCGCTGGCGGAAGAGTGGGCCGCTGAACATGTACGGGTGCTTTGCATCAACCCGGAACGGACCATGACCCCAATGCGCATGCGTAACTTTGGCGCTGAACCGCCGGAAACCCTGTTGGATCCCGAAACCGTGGCGCGTGCGACGCTGCAGGCTATGTGTTCCTCTCTTACCGGAGCTGTGTTTGATGTACGACGTAAAAACTGATCCCGCCGGCGAAGCAGCAGAAGCCGCCTATTTCGTCGCTGGCGTACCCATCGAAGATATACAGCGTCAGGCGTGTGCCGTGCTGGTTTCATTAACCGATTTCTTTGAACAGCACGGGATCCGTTATTGGTTAGTCGGCGGTACACTGCTCGGGGCGCTTCGCCATGGCGGTTTTATACCCTGGGACGATGATATCGATATCGTGGTCGCGCGGCCTGACTACGAGCGTTTATTGACTCTGCTTGACAGCTTACCCGACTCATTACGACCTATTCATCCGCAGAATTGCCCGACCACGCCCTTCCCTTTTCTTGTGGTGACCCACGCGCAATCTCATCTGGTGATGGATTATAAAAAGCCATTCGATCGCGGAATTGGTATAGATGTATTCCCTCTGGACGCTATTCCCGCGCCGGGCTGGCGCCGGCAGCTACTCTTTCGCGCGGTTCGCCTGATGCGATCGCTGTCGATGAATAAGCAGCAAGGCTTTTATCCGCGACCGTTGAACGGCAACGTGCAGTTACGCTTTGCCCTTCTTTCGGCGTTGAGCAATATCCTCTCGGCCCGCACTATTTTTACCCTCTATGACAAAATCGTAGGTCACGGTGATGTCGATTCAAGCGAGTGGGTGGGGAATCTGTACGGCGTCTATGGCGAACGAGAGGTGGTGAAACGTGAAATTTTTGGCAGCAAAGAGGTGCGTGCCACCTTTGCGGCGCATGCCTTGCGGGTGCCGGCGCAACCAGAGCGTTATTTAGAGAATATCTATGGCGACTATATGAAGCTGCCGCCGCTGGAAAAACGCAATACAGAACACCGTATCAACTTTGTGGCGATTGGCGATGACAAGCCAGCGTCCCCATCACGCTTACCCTCGCAGCCATAACTGTTGCGCATGAAACCGGAAGCCTGATTGCGGGCTTCCTCTGTTGCAGAAATCTGAGATTACCCTTCCCGTCAGCAAATTTCAGGCACAAAAAAACCACCTTTCGGTGGTTTCACGACACTGCTTATTGCTTTGATTATTCTGCTTTTTCCCCATGGTACCCGGAGCGGGACTTGAACCCGCACAGCGCGAACGCCGAGGGATTTTAAATCCCTTGTGTCTACCGATTCCACCATCCGGGCTCGGGAAGAAATTGGAGGCGCGTTCCGGAGTCGAACCGGACTAGACGGATTTGCAATCCGCTACATAACCGCTTTGCTAACGCGCCAAAATCCTTCAGGCTTTTCAGCCAGCACCCGCTGTAACAGCCGATGCGTAAAACTGGAGCGGGAAACGAGACTCGAACTCGCGACCCCGACCTTGGCAAGGTCGTGCTCTACCAACTGAGCTATTCCCGCGTCATCAGGCGTGTTGTAATCGCTTGATTTTATTATCTTCTGGCAAGCTGTGCCGCCTTCCGATGCGTTGCATTCTACTTACCTGACGCAATGAGTCAACGATATTTTTCAAAAGCACGATCGTTTGCTGAAATTTGCGACGAAACGATCACGGTTCGAGCAGATCGCCGCGCGCAGCGTTGAGATACTGCAGCATCGACCACAGCGTCAGCACCGCGGCGACAAAGAAGAGCGCAATACCGGCATACTCCACCCACTGGTTCGGTCGCCACAGCAGCCACACCAGCGCCACCATCTGTGCCGTGGTTTTGACTTTACCGATCCATGAGACCGCCACACGGCTACGCTTGCCCATCTCTGCCATCCACTCGCGCAGGGCGGAGATGATAATTTCACGGGCGATCATTGTTGCCGCAGGCAGCGTCACCCACCAGCTGTGATAGTGCTCCGCCACCAGCACCATTGCGATCCCGACCAGTACCTTATCGGCCACCGGATCGAGAAAGGCCCCAAAGCGCGTGCTCTGGTTCCAGCGACGCGCCAGATAACCATCAAACCAGTCGGTTACCGCCGCGCAGCAAAAAATAAGGGCGCAGACAAACGGCGCCCAGTTGAACGGCAGATAGAACGCCAGAACGAAAAACGGGATCAGGATGACGCGAAAAAGGGTGAGCAACGTAGGAATATTGAATCGCATGTTGGCGTTAACTGTCTGTTGTCCGTAAAATTTCGCTCTATGTTGCTACAGAGCCCCTAATGTTTCAACGAGTAGAAGATCTTTTCTGCCAGACCTTGCGAGATGCCCGGCACTTTCGCAATTTCCTCAATGCTGGCGTTCTGTAACCCTTGCAGACCGCCCATATACTTCAGCAGCATTTGGCGGCGTTTCGGCCCCACCCCTTCGATGGTTTCGAGCGAGCTGGTGTTCTTCACCTTTGCCCGCTTTTTACGGTGTCCGCTAATAGCGTGATCGTGCGATTCATCGCGAATGTGCTGAATCACGTGCAGCGCGGGTGAATCCGGCGGCAGGCTGAACCCCTCCCCCTCCGGCTCGAAAAAGAGCGTTTCCAGACCGGCTTTACGGTCAGCGCCCTTCGCCACGCCCAACAGCAGCGGCTTATGTTTATCCCACGGCACATCCAGTTCGGCAAACACCGTTTTCGCCTGGCCGAGCTGCCCTTTACCACCGTCAATCAGGATCACATCGGGGATCTTGTCCTCTTCAATGGCTTTACCATAGCGGCGGCGCAGCACTTGGTTCATGGCCGCGTAGTCATCCCCCGGCGTGATACCGGTGATGTTATAGCGACGATACTCGGCGCGCACCGGCCCGTTGGGGTCAAACACCACGCAGGAGGCGACCGTCTGCTCGCCCATAGTATGGCTGATATCAAAGCACTCCATGCGTTTTACCGCAGGCAGATTAAGCACGCTCGCCAGCGCGGCAAGCCGCTGATGGACGGTTGACTGCTGAGAAAGCTTAGTGCTGAGCGCCGTCGCGGCATTGGTGCGCGCCAGCTTCAGATAACGGGCGCGATCGCCACGCGGTTTGGTCTGCACATTGACTTTACGCCCGGCCAGCTCAGAAAGAGAATCGCCAAGCAGGGTTTTATCGGTAAGGTCAAAGTCGAGCAGGATTTCGCCCGGCAGCGTGCGCATCTGGCTACCCTGCAGATAAAACTGGCCGACAAAGGTTTCAACTACTTCGCCAAGCTCGGTGCCGCCCGGCACTTTTGGATAGTAGCTGCGGCTGCCGAGCACCTTGCCCTGGCGAATAAACAGCACATGAACACAGGCCATACCGGCGTCAAATGCCACACCGATAACATCGAGGTCGTCGCCGTTATTGGAAACGAACTGTTTCTCCGTTACGCGCCGTACCGCCTGGATTTGATCGCGCACGCGCGCGGCTTCTTCAAAATCGAGCGCCTGGCTGGCTTTCTCCATTCGCGCGATAAGCTGGGTCAGCACCTGATCGTCTTTGCCAGCGAGGAACAGCCGCACATAGTCGACCTGCTGCGCATACTCCTCTTCGCTAACCAGCCCCTCGACGCACGGGCCAAGACAGCGACCAATCTGGTACTGCAGGCACGGACGGGAGCGGTTGCGATAGACGCTATTTTCGCACTGGCGAACAGGGAAGATTTTTTGCAACAACGCCAGCGTTTCCCGCACCGCGTAGCCGTTCGGGAAGGGGCCGAAATACTCCCCCTTCGCATGCTTCGCGCCGCGATGGGTTGCCAGGCGAGGGTGCGTATCGTTGCTGAGAAAGATAAACGGGTAGGATTTATCGTCCCTGAGCAGCACGTTGTAGCGAGGCTGGTAAAGCTTGATGTAGTTGTGCTCCAGCAGCAGCGCTTCGGTCTCCGTGTGCGTGACGGTCACGTCGATCTGTTGGATCTGCGCGACCAGCGCTTCGGTTTTGCGCGAGGCGAGATTGCTGCGGAAGTAGCTGGAAAGACGTTTTTTCAGGTCTTTTGCTTTACCGACGTAGATAACGGTACCGCCGGTGTCATACATACGATAGACACCGGGCTTACTGGTTACCGTTTTCAGAAAGGCTTTGGAATCAAAAACTTCAGTCACTGACTTATTAACGTCTCCGCATTGCACAAACCATGGCGAATGGCGAGGTGCGTCAGTTCGACGTCACCGTGAATGTTCAGTTTACTGAACATTCGATAGCGATAGCTGTTCACCGTTTTCGGGCTCAGATGCAGTTGCTCTGAGATCTCATTGACCTTCTGGCCCTTTGTGATCATCAGCATAATCTGCAATTCACGTTCCGACAAACTGTCGAACGGTGAATCTGTCTTTTCTGGCTCGATTTGGCTAAGTGCCATCTGTTGTGCAATGTCAGAAGCGATATAGCGTTGGCCTGAGTGAACGCAGCGAATAGCGTTAACCACGTCCTGCGGCGCAGCGCCTTTACTGAGGTAACCCGCAGCGCCAGCCTGCATCACTTTGGCGGGCAAGGGGTTTTCGGTGTGAACGGTAAGCATGATGACTTTTGTGTCGGCACTGCCGCGCGCGATTTTACGCGTCGCTTCAAGGCCGCCGATACCGGGCATATTCATATCCATGAGAACAACATCAACCGCATTGGCACGACACCATTTAATGGCGTCTTCACCGCAGTTGACCTCACCCGTCACTTTTATGCCCTTAATATCTTCGAGAATGCGTCGTATCCCTGCGCGCACCAGTTCATGGTCATCAACAAGTAGTACGTTGATCAAAGGAGTATCTCCGGAAAAGGGATAACGCTGCGAAAACTAATTCGGCATATATTAGCTTTTTTTTAGCCCATAATGAAAGGCAAAAAAACAACGAACGCCAATTTTTGTTCTCGTTTTTGGAAATGAAGTTGTACATAATCTGGAAACTTTTTTCAATATAAAAAACGAAGCGGTAAAATGATAAATTCTTTCTTTTCAGAAAGTTAGCAAAGGACGCAGGATTATGCAGAAGAAATTACCCTAATAGAGTTGTTACAGCAATTAACCGCGCTTAACGCGCGCTAAACATATATTTGATGTGCAACAATATAACAGCCGTAATTTTCAACCAGACCTCAATCAATTACTTTCTATAGCGGTGAAAAAACAACCACTGCTTTTTTTTATAAGCCTTGTGGTATACTTCGCGGCCTTAACAGCAATCGTCGCGAAAGTCCGTGACAATGTAATGAGGAAAATAAATTGAGCACACCTGATTTCACTACCGCCGAAAACGCAAAAGAACTGGCGCAGGAAGTCGCTTGCCTGAAGTCGATGATTACCCTGATGCTGCAAGCGATGGGTCAGGCTGATGCAGGCCGCGTCATTATTAAAATGGAAAGATTAATTGCACAAATGGAAGACGAAGCTAATGCCGACGTATTTTCCAGCACCGTTAAGCAAATTAAACAAGCTTACCGCCAGTAATTACTCGCCGGCTGTCAGGCTCTCTGACAGCCGGAATCACTTTACGACTTCCGTCGCACACTCTATTAAATTATTCCCGTTGCCGCCGCATAGCAGGCAATTTGCGTTTTATTCGGCGCGTTAAATTTCTTCTGCATATTCTTCTGGTGGAAATTGACCGTGTTTTCGGAGATAGAGAGAATCATCGCTATTTCCGCTGAGGTTTTCCCCTCTGCCGTCCACTTCAGAATTTCGCGCTCGCGTTTACTGAATTTCATCTCCGGTGTCATCACCGTATGGTCCGCCAGGCGCGTCAGTGCCAGCAGGCTCAACTGCACCAGCGTCTGCAAACGCATCTCTATTTCATCGTCGGCCATCGTCTTGCCAAACAGGCTGGAACGCGAAACGGACAGAAAGCCGAGCGCATGGTTAGGCAGCATTAAACACTGCGAAACCCCTTTGCGCAGGCCGTGGTCGCGTGCGGCATCCCACAATGTCATCGCATCATGAAACAGTTTGTCATTCCACGGCAAGTGTCCCTGGATGAAGTTTTCAGGCTTCAGCACCGGATCGACAGCGAAGTAATTCTCTGCCTGATAGTGCTCCATCCATCCAGGCGGATATGAGGTTTCCACGCTCAGCTTCGGCCGGGTGAAAGGCACCGGATGCCGCACGCAAAGCGAGTAATAGTCAAACTCCAACAGCTGTGTCTGCTGCTGGATCTCCGTATAAACGTCCTGTGCCACAGTCATTTCCTGAAAACGCGAAATCATTTCACGACGCCAGGTTAAAAAATCTTTTTGCTGCATACCGACCGGTAATACCCCTGCACTTATTAATCATATTTTTGTATACAATAAGCTAACACATAAAACTTAATTATAAATATAAAATATCGGGATAATTGGTAAGGAGTTCACTTTATTGCCGAATTAAAGCACGGCGAGTGGCGGGAAATAAGGCGTAAAAGACAACATTATTTCCCTGGCATAGGTGGGCTAATTGGTTACTTTAATAAAGGCTTTAAGTAAAATCGTCGCGATTCAGCGCCTGGCACTGCTGAATCGCGCGACCTGTTTTACTGGGTGAGGAATTTTTCAAGGAACTGCTGCGTGCGCGCCTGCTTTGGTTCAGCAAACAGCGTTTTCGCCGCACCCTGCTCTACAATGCGCCCCTGATCCATAAAAATCGCCCGGTCCGCGACATCGCGGGCAAAGCTCATCTCATGAGTGACGATCACCATCGTGCGTCGCTCCTGCGCCAGCTGACGAATGGTGTTTAATACTTCGCCCACCAGCTCAGGATCGAGCGCCGAGGTAGGTTCGTCAAAGAGGATCACATCCGGGCGCATCGCCAGCGCGCGGGCTATCGCCACACGCTGCTGCTGACCGCCGGACAGACGGCGCGGATAGCTGTTCTCTTTCCCGCTCAGCCCCACTTTCGCTAACAGTTCACGCGCTCGTGCCAGCGCCTCCTCCTTCGGTTCGCCTTTAACAATCACCGGGCCTTCAATAATATTTTCCAGCACCGTGCGGTGGGGAAAGAGGTTGAAGTTCTGGAACACAAAACCGACATGCTGACGCAGTTCGCGGATGGCACTTTTCTGTTGACCGACAGAGCGGGTGGCGTCGATGGTGATATTCCCGACACGAATAGAGCCGCTCTCAGGATGCTCAAGCAGGTTAATACTGCGCAGCAGCGTGGTTTTCCCCGAGCCGCTCGGGCCGATGATCGCCACCACTTCGCCCTCTTCCACCTGCAGATCAATACCATGCAGCACCGTCTGCCCCTGGAACTTCTTCACCAGGTTTTTTACATCGATTGCGCTCATTTCGGATCCTGCTCCTGCCGGTTAAGCTGGTTTTCAAAGTAGTTCTGCAACGTCGAGAGCACCGTCGCCATCACCCAGTAAATGAGCGATGCCGCCAGATACATGGTGAAGACCTCCAGCGTACGCGAGGTGATAAGCTGCGCCTGGCGAAACAGCTCCGGTACCTGAATGGTTGCCGCCAGCGAGGTGTCTTTCACCAGGCTAATAAAGCTGTTACTGAGCGGTGGCAGCGCCACGCGCGCCGCCTGCGGGAGAATGGCGCGGCGCAGCGTTTGCCATGGCGTCATACCAATACTGGCTGCCGCTTCCCACTGCCCTTTGTCGATCGACGAGATCGCCGCACGCAGCGTTTCTGCCGCGTAGGCCGCCGTATTGAGCGACAAGCCAATCATCGCTGACGGGATCGGGTCGAGTTCGATACCGAACTGCGGCAGACCGTAGTAGATCATAAACAGCTGGGCAATAAGCGGCGTACCGCGAAATACAGAGATATAGAAACGCGCCAGCCAGCGCAGCGGCAGCAGCTTCGACATGCGCATCAGCGCCAGTAAAAAACCGAGCAACAGGCCAAAAAACATGCCGCCGATGCTGAGTTGTAAGGTAAAGACTGCGCCCTTCAGCAGATAGGGGGCGGAGTCGATAACGAGTTGTAGGCTCTCTTGCATTCTGGTTTTTCTGCCTGCGTTAAAGGTGAGGATGGTAGGCAAAGAGCGCCGGTGCGCCGCCCGTATGCACAAACAAAATAGGGCCGTTATCTTTAAACCGCTTCTGCTCAATGCCATCAAGCAGGCCGGCCATCGCTTTGCCGGTATAAACCGGATCGAGCAGGATCCCTTCAAGGCGCGCCAGCAGTTTTACCGCTTCCATCCCTTCATCATTCGGCAACCCGTAGCCTGGCGCGTAGTAGTCATCCCACAGCTGGATATCCGCCTGTGCTTTCAGCTCAAGCTGACGGGCGATCTCCTGTTGCAGCGTCACCACCTTCGGTTTTTGCTCCGCAACGCTGCGCGATACAGTAACGCCAATCAACTCTGCGTCCGGCATCAGCTGTTCCAGCCCCACTGCCAGCCCGGCATGGGTACCGGCGCTGCCGGAGGCGACCACCACCGAGGAGAGACCGAGCACGCCTTCACACTGCTGTGCGATCTCCAGCGCGCTCTCGACGTAGCCCATCGCCCCCAGCGCGTTAGAGCCGCCCACTGGCACAACATAGGGGCGAAAGCCCTGCGCTTCAATGCGCGTGGCCAGCTCGCTCAGTTGAGTTGCGGGGTCGGTAAGCGCGTCGCACATCTCAATCTGCGCGTTAAAGAGATCGAGCAGCAGGCGGTTGCCGTTGGTGAGGTAGTTTTCCGCGCGAGTTCCGGTCGGGTTTTCCAGCAGCGCGACGCAGTGCAGGCCGAGCTTCGCCGCGACCGCCGCCGTCTGGCGCACGTGGTTAGACTGGATTGCGCCGGCGGTGACCAGCGTATCGGCGCCTTCACGCAGCGCATCGGCGGCAAGAAACTCCAGCTTGCGCAGCTTGTTGCCGCCCATTGCCAGCGGCGTCACATCATCGCGTTTGATATAAATGTCGCGTCCAACGTAATCCGATAAGCGCGGCAAATAGTCGAGCGGCGTCGGCGCGCCGATAAACTCAAGGCGAGGAAAACGGGTCAAATTGTGTAATGGCATACAACCTCCTGAAGCCGCAAAGATACGTAATGGTTTTATTATGCACGGAAATATCCTCAGCAATAAAAAAGGCGCTTGATTAAGCGCCTTTTTTAGCAGAGCACGATTACTTCGTTACATCTGCGCCGAACCATTTTTCTGACAGCGCCTTCATGGTGCCATCTTTCTGCATCTCGGCAATGGCCGCATCGATTGCTTTCAGCAGGTCATCGTTGCCTTTGCGCACTGCCACGCCAGACTCCTGACGGGAGAAGGCATCACCGGCGACGGCCAGCGTATCTTTGGTTTTCTTCACCAGATCCAGCGCCGCCAGGCGGTCGACCAGAATGGCGTCAATACGGCCTACGCGCAGATCCTGGTATTTGGTCGGGTCATCATCATAGGTACGAATATCGACGCCCTGCACATTTTTGCGCAGCCACTCTTCGTAGTTGGTGCCAAGACCAACGCCGACTTTCTTACCTTTCAGGTCGGCAGGCGATTTGATGCTGCCTTCATTGCCTTTTTTCACCAGCGCCTGAATACCGGACACGGTGTAGGGCGTTGAGAAGTCATACTTTTTCTTGCGCTCGTCGGAGATGGTGACCTGGTTTATCACCACGTCGATGCGCTTTGAGTCCAGCGAGGCCAGCATGCCGTCCCATTTCGTCGGCTTCAGCGATGCTTTTACACCCAGATGCTGCGCCAGGGCTTCGGCGAACTCCACTTCAAAACCGGTCAGCTTGCCATCATCACCCTGAAAGCTGAACGGCGGATAGGTGCCCTCCAGCCCAACTAATAATGTGCCGCGCTCTTTAACTTTGTTCAGCAGATTTTCTGCGGCAAAGGTTTTGACGCTCATACCGGCCACCAGCGCGACAGCCATAACACCCATTAATGCCTGACGACCCAAAAGTGCTAGTTTCATTCTTCCCCCACTAAGAGATTCGCTATAGCGCGCCGCGTCTGAGCGCTAAGCCCAGCCGCGGCCTGATAACACATTCTTTTTTAATATATATCAGATGTCGCGCCGACAGCGATCTTTTGCGCGCCAGTAAAGCGTTGTTGAGCTTTAAACTGGGCATATTTGCGCAAAGCGATGCGGTAATTGTTGGTGCTGGTCGCAGGTAGCCAAGGTTCGAGGTTCTCATCAAGGAACCCCTCTTCCAGCAGTTGGCGGGAGATATTCAGTTCAGTGAGATGGTTACCAAGGCGGCGAAGACGCACGACATATTCGCGCACCGTACCGTGGCTCATCTCAGTCTGTTCAAAGAGGTATTGTTTAAAGCCGATGATATCGAAGAAGTCGCTCTGCTCTTTGCAGTGCAGATCGCCACAAAAGCGACAGAGTGCCACCCACTCTTTTTGCTCTTGTAGCCACGCGGCTTCATCCAGCAACATGTCCAGTCGCGAAATCGCAATTTTGTTGACGATCTCGCCCCGGCGTACCAGTGTAATGCGGTCGAGTAGTTTGTGGCAGTGAGCACAATGCGTTTGGCTGTGTTTAAAGTCTTTCAGGTAGCGGCTTAATGGCCGTCTTTTCGATTGCTGCACCGTCATGATAACTCCTGGTTGTCAATGCGTTGTTCGGCATTTACCAGGGGCGATGCAGTATCACCGACCTATAACTTACCCAGCTTGGTACGTAAGCGCTTAATGGCCTGGCTATGGAGCTGGCTGACACGCGATTCCCCGACTTCCAGTACGGCGCCAATCTCTTTGAGATTCAGCTCCTCCTGGTAGTACAGCGTCAGGACGAGTTGTTCACGCTCGGGCAGCGACTCAATCGCTTCCATCACCCGGTGGCGTAAATTACTCTCCATTAACTGGAATAACGGGTTTTCCTGTTGATGATCTTCCGTCACCAGCTCGATACTGTCGCCGTGCTCTTCCCGCCATTCGTCATAGGAGAAAAGCTGACTATTGTTCGTATCGAGCAACATCTGACGGTACTCCTCAACAGGAATACCAAGACGCTGCGCCACTTCTGTTTCCGACGCGTTACGTCCCAGCTCTTGCTCTAGTTGCCCCATTGCCTGCGCCACTTCGCGGGCATTACGTCGGACACTGCGTGGCACCCAATCGCGGCTGCGCAACTCGTCCAACATCGCCCCACGAATACGCTGTACTGCGTAAGTGGTAAATGCCGTTCCTTGCAGAGCGTCATAACGATCTACTGCATTCAATAGACCAATGCCGCCCGCCTGTAGCAGGTCGTCCAGTTCCACACTTGCTGGCAAACGCACCTGCAGGCGCAATGCTTCATGACGCACTAGAGGAACATAACGTTGCCACAGCGAGTGTTTATCCATTACACCATCAGCGGTATAGAGTGAATTCACGATAAACGGCCCTGCGTTAATTGAGTTATCGGCGTAATTATCCGTTTCTATAGTTGTTTTAATCGGATGAATAGTGGGTGAAATGGCAGGTTATTTACACCAATAGAGAAAATTCGCGCTTTAAAACCTACAACCTTTCAAGAAAATTCCAATCAATCAAGGGGATAATAGACACAATTTAGCGGATAAAAAAATTTTCGCTTATGGCAAAAACCATTTAGTGCGGCGCCAGTTTTTGTTAGGCAATCAGCCAAAGTCTCTGACTTAAATGAAATTATTCAAAAAATCGCGCTTTTTCACCCAGCCCTATCCGTTGATAAGCGAGGAAAAATGATGGTTATTCCCCCCCTGACTCCCCCCGCCGCTCATTTACATTAAAGCCCTGATCCGGGCTATCCCTTTTTGCGCGCGAGCGAACGCAACAGCGTGACGCGGTTTCGCCAAACTCATCGCCCGGCAATACCGCATCTCGAGGATATGATGAAACTGGCAATCTATGGCGCAGGTGGTCTCGGTAGAGAAGTACTTGAACTGGCGACACACATCAATCATCTGCATCCCCGTTGGGACGGCTTCTGCTTTATTGATGATATGCAGCCTGCGCGCCAGCTTAAAGGCTATGACGTCGTGACGCTGCAAAGTCTGAATCCTGCCGAGTATGAGATTGTCATTGCCGTCGGTGAACCTGCTGCTCGCCGCGTGTTAGCGGATAAAGCACGGGCAGCCGGCTTCCAGCTCCCTGTGCTGGTGCATCCTGCCGCGCATGTCAGTTCTGACGTTACCCTCGAAGAGGGGTGCGTCGTCTGTTGTGGCGTCTTTATTTCATGCGACTGTCGCATTAGCCGCAATGTCCATTTGCAACCTAACGCCAGCCTTGGACACGACTGTTTGATTGGCGACGACGTCGTGATCTCATCCTATGCCAACCTGGCGGGTCACTGCCGGGTCGGCGACGCGACCTTTATTGGCATGAATGCGGTAATCCGTGAAAACACCACTATCGGCCAGCAGGCGATCGTCAGTATGGGTGCCGCCGTGTTTGCTGATATCGCTGACGGCGTTATCGCCATGGGCAACCCGGCAAGAGTCATCCGCGCAAACGACGATAAAAAAGTCTTTCGATGATCCTGGCCGCCGGTATGCCGCGTACAAGACAACTCATTTTTTACACAATTCTGGAGAAACACGATGTCTAACTTAGCTACCTATAACCGCATTTTTACGGAAACTTTTGACGTCAGCGAAGCGATCCTTGCTGACTACAAATATCAGGACACCCCATCCTGGGACTCCGTCGGTCACATGACGATGATCGCCTCGCTGGAGGACGCGTTCGATATCATGATGGATACCGACGACATCATTGAGTTCTCTTCCTGGGCAAAAGGTAAAGAGATCCTGAAGAAATACGACGTCGAACTTCAGGACTAAGACCATGTTGCTGAAAGCGAAAACGGCTGTTATCACCGGTTGCCTGCAGGGTATCGGCAAGGCAACGCTGGAAACCTTCGCCCGGGCGGGAGCCGATGTTTTCGCCTGCTGCCAGACCGAATCGGCGGAGTTTACACACTATTGCGCGCAGCTTAGCGCGCAGCATCAGGTGGAGATTATCCCGGTCTATTTTGATCTCACCGACAACGATGCGGTCAAACAGGCCGCGATGGCGATTCAGAAAGCGAAAAAGCCGGTCGACATTCTGGTGAACATTGCTGGCGCAAACTTTGATGCCAACTTTCAAATGGTGACGCTGGAGCAGTTGCAGAAAACCTTCACCATCAACTTCTTCTCGCAGATCGCTTTCACACAATATATTGCCCGCCTGATGCTGCGCCAGAAGCGAGGCAGCATTATCAATATCTCCAGTATCTCAGCGCTGGATGGCAACCCGGGCCAGCTTGCCTACGCCAGCGTTAAAGCCGCGTGGATAGCCGCGACCAAAACCCTCTCTGCGGAACTTGGCCCGCAGGGCGTGCGGGTCAATGCCGTCGCACCAGGCGTAATAGCTACCGCCATGACCGCCGCGCTCTCTGAAGAGGTAATGGCACGCCAGATGGCGCGTTGCGAATTAAAACGTCCGGGGCTACCTGAAGAGGTTGCTAACACCCTGCTATGGCTCGCCTCCGACGCCTCCAGTTACACCACCGGCCAGATTATCCGCGTTGATGGCGGAATGGGTTGAGGAGTCACCTATGTTGATGCAAGGAAAAACAGTTCTTATTACCGGCTGCCGTCGTGGCATGGGCCGTGCGATGGTCGAGGTTTTTGCCGCCAATGGCGCGAACATCTATGCTCATGCGCGCGAAGCCGATGCGCTCTTTTGTGACGAGATGGCGCAGATTGCCAGCCGCCATGATGTGCAAATCTGGCCGCTGGGCTTCGATATGACTGACTATGATGCGATGAAGCAGGCGGTAAAACGCATTATGGCGGATAAACGCCCGCTGGATGCCGTGGTCAATAACGCGGGTATTACGCTCAACAGTCTCTTCCAGATGACCAGCGAAGCGCAATTGCGCAGCCAGTTTGAAGTCAACTTCTTCTCGGTCTACCTGTTTACGCAATACGTTGCCAAACTGATGACCCGCCACCAGCGCGGCAGCATTATCAATATTGCCTCGACCGCCGGAGAAGACGGCAACCCGGGTAAATCTGCCTACGGTGCCTCAAAAGCGGCACTGATCGCTATGACCAAATCTATCGCCGCTGAATTGGGTGAAAAAGGGATCCGCGCAAACTGCATCGCGCCGGGGATCACTGATACAGAGATGTTATTGACCATGCCTGCGCAGGTGGTCGAGGAGGCGAAAAATAGCGCCGACTTACGCCGTGCCGGCCAACCGGCAGAAATTGCCGAAGCGGCGCTGTTTTTAGCCAGCGATCTCTCAAGCTATATCACGGGCCAGACGATCCGTGTGGATGGTGGTCTCAAATGACGCAAAAAATTCAGGATGCGGCGCGACGCATACGTCGCCGTATCGTTAATGTGGCGCACCACGCGCCGAGCGATGGCGTGCATGTCTCCCCTGCTCTGTCGATGACCGACATCCTGAGTACGCTGTATGGCAGCGTGATGCGTTACGATGCGCAGCAAATTACCAACAAGCAACGGGATGTTTTCATCCTCAGTAAAGGCCACGCGGCGCTGGGGCTGTATGCCACGCTGTGCGAATTCGGCATCATTACCGAGGCGCAGCTCAATGAGTTTGAAATCAACGGTTCGGTGCTGCAGGTTCACCCGACCAAACACCCGGAATATGGCATCGACTTCTCCGGCGGCAGCCTGGCTCAGGGGCTCTCTTTCGCGACCGGGCTGGCGCTCGGACGCCGCCTGAACGGCGAAGCATGGCACACCTATGTGCTGGTCGGCGACGGCGAATGCAACGAGGGGGCTATCTGGGAAGGGGCGTTTATGGCGGCGCACCATAAGATCGATAATTTGACCCTGATCGTTGACCGTAACGGTCTGCAATCCGATGGTTTTACCGCCGAGGTGATGCAGATGGATCTCGAGGCGCTGTGGCGCGCCTGCCACTGGGAAACCATTGTCTGTGATGGCCACGATATTGACGCACTGCAGGCGGCCTTCGCCGCACCGCACAACGGCAAACCGAAAGTAATTATCGCCAACACGGTCAAAGGCAAAGGGGTGTCGTTTATGGAAAACAGTAAAGAGTTTCACCGTAACCGCGTCTCGGCACAGCAGTTGTCTGATGCGCTCGATGCGCTGCGCGGAGGCGAAGATGATTGAGTTTAAACCCGCCACTATCCGCTCGTGGTCGATGCTCGGCTCACGCGGCACGTTCGGTATGACCCTGCTTGAGCTGGCGCACGAGGATCCGCGTATCGTTGCGCTCTCCGGCGATCTCTGTAAATCCTCGGGCCTCGATCGTTTTAGCACGACTTATGCCGATCGCTTCTTTAATACCGGCATCGCTGAACAGAACCTTGTGGGCGTCGCCGCAGGTCTGGCCTCCAGCGGCTTTGTGCCGTTCGCCACCTCGTTTCCTAACTTTCTGACGCTGCGCGCGGCAGAGCAGGTACGCCTTAACCTCGGTTATATGCAGGAGAACGTTAAGCTGGTCGGGCTGGCGTCAGGTCTGGCGACAGGCATGTTTGGTGCCACGCACCACGGTATCGAAGAGCTGGCAATGCTGCGCTCGGTCTCTAACATCGCCATTTTCTCCCCGGCAGATTGTACCGCCACGGTCAAGATGACCCAGGCGGCGCTGGCCTACGATGGACCGGTCTATCTCCGCCTTACTGGCGGTATGCGCGCTCCCATCGTCTATAAAGAAGATTTTGAACTCATTCCGGGCAAAGCGATAACCCTGCGCGAAGGCGACGACATTGCGCTTATCGCCACCGGCAGCATGGTGCATGTTGCCCTCACCTGCGCTGCACAATTGGCTGAACGCGGCATTGCCGCCACGGTAATTGATATGCATACCATCAAGCCGCTGGATGAATCCGCCATCAGCGCGCAACTGGGGAAAAAATTGCTGGTAACGCTGGAAGAGCACAGCGTGATCGGCGGTCTTGGCAGCGCCGTGGCGGAGTGTATTGCCAATCAGGCGCAGCGGCCGCGACAGATGATTGTCGGCATCCCGCAAGGTTATCCGCACGCTGGCGACTACGGCTGGATGCTGGAGCAGAGCGGCCTGACTGCCGGGCAGGTGTGCGCGCGGATTGTGGACGCGCTGCAATGACCCCCTTCTGGCAGACGCAACAACACGATGCTGCGCGGCTGGCGCTGATCGACGATCGCGGGCAGCAGCTCAGCTATGGCGAGCTGACTGCCCGAGTTAATGCGCTGGCCGGTAAGCTTCCCGCGCGCGCGCTGGTTTTTCTCTTTTGCCAGAACCAGGCCGATGCGGTAATCGGCTATCTCGCCTGCCTGCAAGCAGATGCGGTGGCCCTGCTGCTCGACAGCGCCCTTGATGAGTCACTGACGCAACAGTTGATTGATACTTACCGCCCGGCCCTGCTCTGGCAACCGCAGGAGACGGGTTATCATTTGACCGTCACCGGGCTAACGCCCTGGCCGCTGCATGACGATCTGGCGCTGCTGATGTCGACCTCCGGCTCAACCGGCAGCCCGAAGCTGGTGCGCCTGAGTAAACGTAATCTGCAGAGTAACGCCGCCAGCATCGCGCACTATTTAGAGATTGATGCCGATGAGCGCGGGCTGGTAAGCCTGCCGATCAACTATGTCTACGGCTTATCGATCATCAACAGCCATTTACACGCTGGCGCTACTCTCCTCCTGACGGGGCACAGCGTGATGCAGCGCGAACTGTGGAACTTTGTCCGCGAGACGCGCGCCAGCTCCTTCGCCGGGGTGCCCTATACCTGGGAGATGCTGCGTAAGCTGCGTTTTATGCGCATGGATCTGCCGGATCTGCGCACGCTGACCCAGGCCGGGGGCAAACTTTCGCCAGCGTTGCAGCAGGAGTACACCGAGTTTGCCCGCCAGAGCGGGAAGCGTTTTATCGTTATGTATGGTGCCGCAGAAGCGACCTCGCGTATGGCCTGGCTACCGCCGGAAGACGCCGACGCGCGTTACGGCTTTATCGGTAAACCAATTCCGGGCGGCGAGTTTCTGTTGCTGGATGAGACAAACCAACCCATCACCACGCCGGATACGCAGGGTGAACTGATTTATCGCGGCGATAACGTGGCGCTGGGCTACGCCGAGCGTGGCGAAGATTTAGCGCTCGGCGACCAGTTTGCCGGCACGCTGCACACTGGCGATATCGCCACCGTCGATGAAGCAGGCTTCTACCGCATTGTTGGGCGCAAAAAGCGTTTTTTGAAAATATTCGGTAACCGCGTGGGGCTGGATGAGATGGAGGCGCTATTAAAAACCGCCTTCCCGGAAGTCAGCCTCGCCTGCGACGGGCGCGACGATCTGCTCTGTATCTTTCTCACCGATGCCTCACATGCCGCCGCGGTGAAACAGTATGCCGCCCAGTTAAGCCATCTTCATGCCAGCGCGTTTCACACCATTATTCTTGCTGACATTCCCAAAAACCCGGCGGGTAAGACGCTCTATCACAGGCTGAAAGAACATGTCCCTCACCCTTGATGAGATGCTGGCCATCGCACCCTACTCGCTGGCGCGCGAGGAAAAACGCGCGTTGCAGCTGGCGCGGCTGAAAACGCTAACCGCCCATCACTATGCACACTGCGCGCCCTATCGCCAGATGCTGGATGCGCAGGGTATTGCGCCGCAGGCGATTAACGCGCCTGAAGAGATCCCTTTCCTGCCGGTATCGCTGTTCAAAACGTTAACGCTCAAAAGCGTGGCGGATGAAGAGGTGGTGAAAACCATGACCTCTTCCGGCACCACCGGCCAGCAGGTGTCGCGAATTTTCCTCGATAAAACCACTGCGGCAATGCAGCAAAAAACGCTGGTAAAGATCGTCAGCCACTTTACCGGTGCCGGGCGGATGCCGATGCTGATTATCGACTCGCCCGATGTGCTTAAAGATCGCCTGCACTTCTCGGCGCGCGGCGCGGGAATTCTCGGTTTCTCCCTCTTCGGGGCGGATCGCGCATGGGCGCTGGATGAAGGGATGAACCTGAATGTTGCGGCGATCGAGGCGTTCCTGGAAAAACATCGCGGCAAGCGCATCCTGATGTTTGGCTTCACTTTTATGGTCTGGCAGCACTTTTATAAAGCGCTGGCGGCCAGCGGAAAGAGGCTGGCGCTGGATAATGCGCTACTGATTCATGGCGGCGGATGGAAAAAGCTGCAAAACGAAGCGGTCTCACCAGCTGAGTTCGCCCGTCGTTTACAGGCGGTCTGCGGGCTGCCCGCGGTGCATGATTACTACGGCATGGTGGAGCAGACCGGCTCTGTTTCGATGCAGTGCGAAGAGGGCCATCTGCACAGCTCCATTTTCTCGGATGTGATTATCCGTAACGCAGCCGATTTCTCCTGCGCGCCAGTCGGCGAGCGCGGGATTGTTCAGGTGCTCTCCCTGCTTCCGGAGTCCTATCCGGGTCACTCCCTGCTGACAGAAGATGAGGGCGTGTTGCTGGGTGAAGATGACTGCCCCTGCGGGCGCAAAGGGAAGTACTTCCATCTCTTTGGCCGGCTGAAGAAAGCGGAATTACGAGGGTGTAGCGACACGTATGCAGCCACATTTTGACGGTATAACCTTTGCCATTGGCGATGAAGCACAGCTGCGGGCGATGCCTGCGCTGGCTCCGTTTGCTCCTTTTGCCGCGCCGGTGCTGGAGTTTCTGCACACCTTTTCGCGCCTGGCGCTGCAAGACAGCGAAGCGAAGGCGTGGCCAGACGTGGTGAGCCTCGGTTTCTGGTGCCGGCCGGCATCGCTGGCACAGATGCGCGCCAGTAGCGGCGATCTCGCGCAGCGCTTTGGTCGCGGCGTGGCGTTTCATATCGCACCGGGAAATGTCGCGGCGAATTTCGCCTATTCGCTGTTTAGCGGGCTACTAACCGGCAATGCCAATATCGTGCGTTTACCGGGGCGCGATCACCCTCAGGTGAGGCTTATCATCCGCCTGTTATCCGCCGCGCTGGCAGAACACCCATCGCTTGCGCCCTGGATCTGTCTGCTGCGCTATGGGCGGCAACAAGCCATCAATGATGCGCTCTCGGCGCTGTGCGATACGCGGATAATCTGGGGTGGAGATGAAACCATCGCCCAGATCCGTCGCTCGCCGCTGCCGGTGCGCGCACTCGATATTGCCTTTGCCGATCGCTACTCGCTGGCGGCGATTGACGCCGGACGCTACCTGGCGCATGAAAACAAAGCCGCGCTGGCGCAGGCATTCTTTAACGATACCCTGCTCAACGATCAGAATGCCTGCTCCTCCCCTGCGCTGGTGGTGTGGCTGGGGCAAGATGCAGCGCAGGCCCGGACGCTCTTCTGGCAACACTTTCACGACTACGCCGCAGCGCGTTACACACTGGAACCAGTGGCAGCCGTCGATAAGCTGAGCCGTCTGTATCAGCTGGCGGCGAACTATCCCGGCGTAAAAAAAGCCTCTGATGCCAATAACCTGCTGATGCGCGTTGAGCTACCTTCCCTTGCGCCTCAGATGATGGCATTGCGCGGCAACTGCGGTTTCTTTATGGAGTATGGAGCCGCTGAACTCGATGAAATCACCCCAATGTGCGGCGAACGCTGCCAGACACTGGCGCTGTTTGGCGTCGAGTCGGAAAAGGTCAATCAGTGGCTTAGCGCGCGGCGTCCAAAAGGGGTTGATCGTATTGTCCCCTTTGGTCATACCCTCGATTTCACGCTGAACTGGGATGGATACGATCTGGTGGCGATGCTGACCCGGCACGTGGCTTACGCATAAAAAAAGCACTGGTTCGCCAGTGCTTTTTTTTCTCACGCTACGTGGGGGACCATGCGCTTTTTCAGCCCGTGTCGACGAATCACCTCAATAACCCGTAGTTGATCCGCTTCGCTTAAGTCCGGGTAGATGGGCAAGCAGAGTATCTTCTCCGCGATGGCATTGGCAGCCGGTAAATGTTGCGGCGCGGCGGAGGGCAGATGGCGATACATTGAAAATGAGCTAATCAGCGGATAGAAGTAGCGGCGAGAGTATATCCCCTCCTCTTTCAGCGCATCATAAAGCCCGTCGCGCGTAAGCGGGTAGTCGCTCTCCACCAGCACAGGATAGTAGGCGTGGTTCCAGTCGAAACGTCCAGCCGCATCGAACCAGCGAATGCCAGCCACGCCCTGTAAGCCTTCGCAATAGCGTTGATAAATGCTCGCCCGCGAGGCCAGCGCGCCATCAATATGATTGAGCTGAAGCAAGCCAAACGCCGCTTCCATCTCATTCATCTTGGCGTTGATGCCCGGCGCAACCACGCGGGTTTCCCCGGCAAAACCAAAGTTTTTCAGATAGTCGATGCGCTGTTTGGTGCGCTCATCATGGCAAATAATTGCGCCGCCTTCGAAGGTGTTGAAAACCTTGGTCGCATGGAAACTCAGCACCGACAAATCGCCGTGGTTCAGAATGCTGGTCCCCGCCTGGCGGACGCCAAAGGCGTGCGCCGCGTCGTAAATCACTTTCAAGCCATAGATATCGGCGATCTGTTGGATCCTGTCGGTATCGCAGGGAATGCCGTAACAGTGTACCGGCATGATGGCGGTGGTTTGTGGCGTGATCAGCTCTTCGATACGTTCAGGGGAGATATTAAATGTCTGCGGATCGATGTCGGCAAATACCGGCGTCAAATTGTTCCACAGCAGCGTGTGCGACGTCGCCACAAATGAGTAAGGAGTGGTGATCACCTCGCCGGTGATGCGCAATGCCTGTAACGCGGTCAGTAGCGCGAGGGTGCCGTTAGAAAAAAGGCACACATGCTTTACACCAAGGTAGTCGGCTAATGCCTCTTCAAGCTGACGATGAAACGGCCCGCCGTTCGTCAAAATGCGGTTTTGCCAGATCTTCTCCATGTAAGGAATAAATTCTTCCAGAGAGGGTAACAAAGGACTGGTGACGAAAATGTTATCGCCCATGGAGAAGCCTGCCTGATTAAGAGAAGTTTTGCTGATAGTACCCAGCCTGCGGCTATTCGATCGGCAAAACAGCATTCATTTATGGTGCTAATTATGCAAACGAGTGCAATGTCGCTCACTATCAGAGGAATAAGGGGATAAAAGATCCGATATTTAACGGCTGGATTTGCCAGCGGTGTGACAAAGTCGGGGTATTAAAACGATGACCCTGCCTTCGCGCGCGCGGGTAGCTCAGCATGGATAAAAAATGAACGAACACGCTCTGGTAAGTATTACCATCCCCGCTTACAACCCTGAGTTCTTTGAGACAGCGCTTCTGAGCGCCCTGCATCAAAGCTGGCCCAACTGTGAAATCATTATCTGTGACGATAGCCGCGATGACACCATCCGCACCCTGACCGAGCGTTACGCGGGTCACTCCACCGTGCCGATCCGCTACTTCAAAAACGAACCAGCACTGCGCGAGGTTAATAACGTGCGCCGCTGTATTCGGGAAGCGCAGGGTAAATACATCAAGTTCCTTTATGACGACGACATCATTTATAAAGAGTGCGTGACGCGTCTGGTTGACGCCATTGAATCCTCACCCGCCAATCGTCTCGCCTCGTCCCGTCGCACGCGTATTGATGAAGAGGGCAAGCCGCTGGTGGATATTAATGCCACGGCCTTTCCGTTTGGCTGCGATGTAGCGATCGATGGTGCCGATCTGGTCGCCTTTTTTGCCGACTACCAGGTCAACTTTATCGGCGAGCCCAGCGCGGTGCTCTGCTATCGCGAAGACGCGCTCGCCTTCGGCGAGGAGCTATTCAACCTGGGCGGTGAACCGATGCCCTTCCTCGTGGATGTCGCGCTCTACGTGAAATTGCTGCGCCTCGGCAACCTGGCATTTATCGCCGAGCCTCTCGCCGCATTTCGCGTTTCAGAAAATCAGAGCAGTAAGCGAGCCAACGATGAGAAGTATCGCGAGATGATAAATCGTACCTATACCCGTTTCCCGCAAATCATTCGGGAACAGGGCTGGTACAAAGGCACCAAAGAGGAGAACTGCATCGTCAAGGTGGCACCGCTCAATGCCCCTGAGCAGGTACAGCAGGAGAACCTGATTCACGGCATGCTGCACGCAACGCACCTCTCAAGCCGCCATTATCAGAGCTATCAAATTCAGCAGTGGCTGCAACAGCGCACGCTTCCTGCCCAACACCGGGTCTATGTCGACGCGTATGCAACGGCGCGCAACATCGCGCAAACCTTAACGGTCTTTATTCTGCATGCAGACCGCGATCCGGCAGCCACGCAGCGAACATTTGACAGTATCAACGGCTATACCGGCTACGGACTAACGCTTGAAGCGGTTACGGTAGGCGAAACCGCGCTGCATTGCGCACCTGATACGATCGCTATTGTGGCGGCACAGGCGCAAACGGTGCAGTACATCAACGCTTTTCTCAGCGACAGTGCAACAGACTGGGTGCTGTTCCTCGAGGCAGGCGAAACGCTGCTCTCCAGCGGTATGCTGATGTTCGATCTGGCACTGGGTGACGCGGAACAGTGTGATGCGCTCTACGGTGACGAACTCTATCAGCAGGAAGGTGATATCCACTCCACGGCGTTTCGCCCGGACTTTAACCTCGATTTATTGCTGAGCTACCCGGCGGAAATGGCTCGCCACTGGCTGTTTCGCACCCGTACACTACATGAGCTGGGCGGTTTCAACCCGCACTATGTGCAGGCGTGGCAATTTGAGTACATCGTGCGCCTGATTGAGCAGAAAGGGATGGGTTTTGCCGGACACCTTCCGGAGCCATTTCTTCTCGGCCACCTGCCTGAGATCCTGACCCGAGCGGAAGAGGCAAACATTTTAACCCATCACCTGCGCCAGCGCGGCTACCCCCAGGGCGAGGTGGCGGTGACCGGCGAGGGTCTGTATGCCCTGCGCTACCATCACCAGGAACAGCCGCTGGTGTCGATCATCATCCCGACCAAAGATCAGCTGCGCATCCTCAGTGCCTGCGTCACCACTCTGCTGGAAAAAACGCGCTACCGTAATTACGAACTGCTGATTGTCGATAACAACAGCGAAACGGTAGAGGCGCTACAGTGGCTGGAGGGCATTTCGTCCATTGATCCTGAACGCATTCGCGTCCTGCGTTATCCGCACCCCTTTAACTACTCTGCCATCAATAATATGGCGGCACGGGAAGCGCGCGGCGACTACCTGGTACTGCTGAATAACGATACCGCAATCATTAACCCCGACTGGCTGGATAATCTTCTTAACCACGGTCTGCGACCGGAAGTGGGTATCACGGGCGCAAAACTGCTCTACCCTGACGGAAAAATCCAGCACGCGGGTGTCGTACTCGGGCTGCGCGGCCCGGCCGATCACCCCTATATCGGCAGTGAAAACGATCGCAGCGGCTATATGAACCGTTTGCGTGTCGACCAGAACTACAATGTGGTAACCGCCGCCTGTTTGCTGATCCGCAAAGCGGTGTATGAGCAGGTTGGCGGATTAGACGAGACGCAATTCACCGTCTCCTATAACGATGTCGATCTCTGCTTAAAAGTGCGCGAGGCGGGATATTTAACGGTCTGGACACCGCACGCGCTGGTGATGCATGAAGGCAGCGTCAGCCAGACTCATGTCGACAAGACGGTGCAGGAGAAAAAGCGCCAGCGCTTTATGGCTGAACAGGATGCCATGTACCGCAAGTGGCTACCGATTATCGCAAACGATCCTGCCTATAACCCTAACCTCTCCCAGGATGGCGCGGGTTTCCAGTTTGAGGTAGATCGCTATAACAGCTGGCAGCCGCTGCACTGGAAACCGATCCCGCGCCTGGTCTCCTTCCCGCTACGCAGCTTACCTGAGAGTCAGCAGCGTCTCGATACACCGCTCTCGCTGATGCATGAAGTGGGGCTGGTCGAAGGTCAGATCAACTATCACGCCAGTACTTACGCCGACCTGGCGCGTTTTGCGCCGGATACGTTAATTGTTCATCGCCAGGTCAGTGACGGCACGCAAGAGTGGTTACGACGGCTGCCGCAGGGAGAGAGCCTGTTCAAAGTGTTCGACCTTGACGGCTGGTTGCCCGCTATGCCGGTCAATGCGGCCGAGCGCAGCGAATCTCCACAGGCGCTGGCAGCCGCTCTGCGCGCTACGTTAAGCCATATCGACAGGCTGGTGGTGGCCAGCGAAGCGCTTGCGGAGCAGTGCGCAGGTCTGCATAGCGATATCCGCGTTATGCCCGCTCGCCTCGATCCTCGTCAGTGGTCAGCGCTCAATACGCTGCGCGGTACCGGCGATAAAATGCGTGTCGGCTGGATCGGCAGCGCTGCCGATGTCGGCGATCTGGAAATCATTCACAAATTAGTAGGCCAGCTGGCGGATCGCGTTGAGTGGGTTTTCTATGGCTACTGCCCGCCGTCACTGCGTCCGCTGATGACCGAGTATCACGCAGCTGTGCAGCCGACTTATTTTGCGCAGAAGCTGGCCAGCCTCAATCTGGATCTCGCTTTACTGCCGATGGCGGATAATCTGTGGAATCGCACGCTCAGCCCGCGTCGGGTGCTGGAATATGGTGCCTGCGGCGTGCCGGTTATCTGTAGCGATATTGTTGCAACCGGCAACTTTGCTGCCATTACCCGCGTGGGGAATAAGCCCAAACTCTGGCGTGAGGCCATTGAAAATCATCTGCACGACCGCCCGGCTTCAGCGGCACTGGGCGATGCGCTAAAAGCGCAGGTGCTGGCGCAAGGCTTCTGGGATGAACAAACAGTGCTTCAGCAGGCCCGCATCTGGCTGCCAGACGCATAGTCGCAAAGCAGTTAATAAAAAGGGAGGCCTTCTGGCCTCCCTTTTTTTCATATTGCTACGCTACTTTTCTGCCGGTAACCAGGCGTGGCGCCACTCATCCAGCCCGGCATCGCGAAGATACCACTCTTGATGTACGGCCTCGCGCAGTGCATCTCCCTGACGGTGGCGTAAATCCTCATCATTGATGTAGGCCTGCACGGCGTTCATCCACTCTTTAAAGCGGTTCTCGACCAACGTCACCGGAAGATTGCATCGGTACGGTTCAATATTGGTGGCGATAATCGGCACGCCACAGGTGCCAATCTCCAGCAGGCGCAGATTACTTTTACACTCGTTGAACTGGTTGATTTCCAGCGGCACCAGCGCGAGATCGAGATTGAGGCTCGCCAGCTTTTCCGGGTAGAGTTCGAAAGGTACGCCGGGATGAAACTCGCACTGCACATTGCGCGGTTTCATGCCCATAAAGACCCACTCAACCTGCCCTTCCAGCGCCTTGATAAGCGGCAGCAGGATCTCCAGATCGCCGCTATGCGAACTGCCGCCCGCCCAGCCAACGCGCACCTTTTTCCCTACGCCGCGCGCGCTGCGCAGGTCTCCCCACTGATGCGGCGCCAGTCGGTTTTGCGCAATTCGAATATCGGAATGAAAACGGCTATAGGCCTCCGCCAGCGGTGCGGTTGAAACCACCAGCCAGTCGGCGCTGTCGAGCACTTTTCTGAAGCTTTTGATCATATGCTGTGGGAAGTGCTGCCGGTTACCATTCTTCAACGGCACGTTTAACAGGTAATCGTCATATTCGAGCACAATTTTCGCTGCGCTCACTTCCCGCAGCTGTCTGAAGATATCCGGGAAGCGGCTACCGGTGATCAGTTCCAGCAGAATAACGTCCGGCTGTAATTGCGCAGCCTCCATCACGCCGGGGATGGTATTGGTAAGCCCCCCCTCCAGCATCAAGTGACGCTCCATCGCTTTGAATGGCTGCATCACACGGTGATGACCACCGCCAACCCAGTTAATATGATGCGCCATCACTACCGGCAGTGGACGCCCCGGCAGCGGCTGGTGGAGCCGGGCCACGCTGTCGCTCAGGGTGAACGCTTTACCCATTTTCTGCATTAACGGATGGTAAGAGGGTTCTGCCAGCAGCCCCTGCTGCCACTCAGCCCGAAGCGTCGCATAGTCGTGCAGTAAAGGACGCTCCTGTACACCGATTTTACTGCCGAGCAGACGCGTGGCGCCGCCCATATGTTTGACGCGGGCGTAAGGGGTCCAGACGTTGAGATAACCCAGCTTTTGCGCCCGCAATCCAAGGTCAACATCGCCGAAATAGAGCGGATATTTCTCCTCAGTGAAGCCATTAAGGGCATAGAAAACCTCTTTGCGCACCATCATGCAGGCGCCGCTCACCGCCGCCAGATTGCGCGGCGTTTTCAGGAAGTGACTAAACCCACTGGCCTGGTTGTCACTCCCCTCAAAAGCAACCTCGACGCCGTGTTGCAGGCCGAGCAGATACCCGCCGTGCTGAATAGTGCCATCCTGATATTCGAGCTTCGCACCTACCAGTGCCACTTCCGGGCGCAGTGCCTGCTCCAGCAAGGTATCAAGCCAGTCGCCATCAATGATTTCACAATCATTATTCAGGAAAACCAGCACATCTCCGCGCGCCTGCTGAGCCGCAGCGTTATTGATCCCCGCATAGTTAAATGGGGCGTCATAACGCAGGATGCGCACCTGATCGATGCCCAGGCCGGCAAGATCGTTGAGAAAACGGCAGGCATCCTCCTCGACAGACTGATTGTCGACGATCAGCACTTCATAGTGCGGGTAACGCGTCTTCTCCATCAGGCTTTCGATGCAGCGTTTGAGCAGGGCGAAGCGATCGCGGGTCGGAATGATAATAGAGACCAGCGGCGTGGCACCCCAGTGGTAGCGAAGGCGTTTCATCGCCGGGGCGTTGCCCTCCTCCAGCGAGGCGTTGATACCGAGGCGCTGCAGATGCGCAAGCAGCACCTCGCCGCACTCCTCTATCACCGCCGGGCTCGCATACCAGTGCGACGCTTTATGCGGGTTCTCTACCAGAACTTCCGCCACGCGCGCCAGCGATTGCGGCCCCTGTGCTTCAACAAAGCGCCATAGCAGATCGATCATCGCAGCGTGCGGATAGCGTGGATTCAGGCCACCCAGCTGTTGCGCCGCTTCACGTGAGAAGAGCAGCACGCGTCCGATATAGGGAAAACCGCGTAGCACATCAATGTTCACTTCCGGACGCAGCGTCAGCTCTGGATCGTTCCCCTCACCCTGCGTCATCTCATCGCAGTAGAAGAGCAAGGCCTCTGGCTGATGGAGCGCTTGCCCGACGAAACGCAACAGCGCGTCATCCCGTAAGGTATAGCCTGCAGGGACGATCAACATCGAACCGGCTTCGCGGGTAGTGAGCAGCGTATTCACTGCTGCAGGCCAAGCGCCCTCCTCTGCAATCACGTCAATAGTGACGGGTGCCAGCGACTGGCACTCGACCGACGCTTTAGTTTTCTCAGCCAGCGGGCCTTCGCCAACAATAATGACGCCAAGAGTGGATTTGTGCGGATATGCCGCGGCAAAGGAGAGCAGCGCCTCGCGACGGGCGTCGCTGAGCTTGCGGTCTTCAAACCAGCGCGTCAGTGAGTAATCGCTGGTCTGCTGCTGGGCCAGCACCGCTTTGCTGTGAAAATGCAGGGTGTAGCGCTCTTTATCATCAATCAGCAGCGATTTTTCAGGTAAATCTTGCGCCAGCAGGGCTTCAAGCTGTGCATCCAGTGCCCATTTCGACGCGAAGTGCGCCCGTTGCGCCTGAGTCCACGCCTGCGCTCCGGCATAGCCGCTTTGTAGTAACTCTACCCACTCATCGGCATCCGGGCAGTTGCGCAGGGTAAGTGCGCTAAAGTGCTCCGCCTCATGTTGGGCGATGTTATTTTCACCCAGGTAGCCTTCCACGTAGCCTTCATTAATCAGGAACAGGGGAATACCCAGAGAAAGCGCTTTTGCCACGCTATCTTCGTTGCCAATGACAACATCGTACTGCTCAAGCCAGCCGGGTTCGAGACGCTCACTCTGCAGGCTGAGATCGAGCCACTCAATTTTGATGCCCACATCGCGCGCGCGCGCCTGGATTTCATACATTTCTGTCGACATCGATGGTGCCATGTAAAGCGCGCGCGTGAGGCTTTGCGGTTGGCGCGTTCGCACATACTGTGCAAAGCGACGCGGTACGCTCCACGGCATCGTTTTAAGCTGCGCAGGATCAATACCCGTTTGCAACAAAATGGCAGAGCTGCGTGGGGAGAGATCGAGCGTCAGCGCGGCGAGACGGTTTTCCAGCGCGACGCCCCAGGGGATGTACATGTCATTGTAATCGCAGTAGTGACGGAAGAGCATCGCGCCGCGCAGATCGCCGGCGCTAAGGGCATCGAGTAACTTGTCACTGAAAAAGCCGCGGTAGATCCAGATGAGCGTGTAATGGCGGGCAAGCTCGCCTTGCTTATCGGTAATGATCGCAAAACGGCCTGTCGCTGTCAGGCGGGCAATTTCCGCGCCCAGCGTTTTACCTGCCGTCGAGCAAATGACCTCGACGCGCCAGCCAGACGCCAACAGCGTGTCAGCAATATCAATAAGTTCAGCCGCAGGCTGCGTAAAAGCGTCGAAACTATCAATACTGATTAATAGGGTTTGCATCCGTCATCCTCAACCTGTTTGACCTGCTACCCGAAACGGTGGGCGCAAGTGTAATTAGAGTTATTGTGCGGGAATGCCTGCGTTTCGAGGGGGGAATAAGGTTGTTGAAAAGGGCTTAAATCTGGCGATTGTCCGGCGTGATAGCCGTGGAGATAAAAAAAAGCGCCGACAGGCGGCGCTTTTTTGTACAACGGTGTCTGCGGATTAACGCAGCAGGGACAGCATGGTCTGCGGAACCTGGTTGGCCTGCGCCAGCACGGAAGAACCAGCCTGCTGCAGGATCTGCGCGCGGGACATGTTCGACACTTCCGTCGCGTAGTCGGAGTCCTGAATACGGCTGCGTGCCGCTGACAGGTTGCTCACGGTGTTGTTCAGGTTAGTGATGGTGGATTCGAAACGGTTCTGGGAGGCACCCAGCATGCTGCGCTGATCGTCAACTGCTTTGATGGCCGCATCGATATCTGCCAGCGGAGCACCGTTGGTACCGCCAGTGGAGTCAACGGTACCTTTCAGTACGTCGAAGCCTTCAGCAGAAGTAGAACGCGCGTTACCGTTGATGGTCTGGGTGGTGGTTACCGCAGTTGCACCAGTGGCGTTATACAGGTTGTAGGAGTCAGACTTGCTCAGGCTGATGGAGATAGTTTCGTTATCTTTAGAACCAACCTGGAAGTTATAGCTGCTTGAACCGGTACCGGTGTTCAGCACTTTAATGCCGTTGAAGTCGGTCTGGGTGGTTACGCGGTTGATCTCTTCCATACGCTGGTTAACTTCAGCCTGGATGGAGTCGATATCGGACGCGGAGTTGGAGCTGTTCTGTGCCTGAACGGTCAGGTCACGGATACGCTGCAGGTTGTTGTTCACTTCGCTCAGCGCGCCTTCAGCAGTCTGCGCCAGGGAGATACCGTCGTTGGCGTTACGGGCAGCAACGGTAAGACCATTGATGTTAGAGGTGAAACGGTTGGCGATCGCCTGACCAGCAGCATCATCTTTTGCACTGTTGATACGCAGACCGGAAGAGAGACGCTCAATCGAGGTGCCCAGAGAAGACTGTGATTTAGTCAGGTTGTTCTGGGTCATCAGCGACAGGGTGTTAGTATTAATAACAGCCATGATAGTTATCCTTCAGTGAGAGATTTTTTATATTCCGGTAAGCGCCAGCGGCTTCATCACCGTCATAATTGTTATCGACGAACCTTGCCAACTCTTTAGGTTTTTTTATGTTTTTTGCACGATTTTTGTCGAAAAATTACCCACCCTATAAAACAAAAAAGCGCCGACAAGCGGCGCTTTTTTTTTACAACTGATGTCTGCGAATTAACGCAGCAGGGACAGCATGGTCTGCGGAACCTGGTTGGCCTGCGCCAGCACGGAAGAACCGGCCTGCTGCAGGATCTGCGCGCGGGACATGTTCGACACTTCCGTCGCATAGTCGGAGTCCTGAATACGGCTGCGGGCAGCTGACAGGTTGCTCACGGTGTTGTTCAGGTTAGTGATGGTGGACTCGAAACGGTTCTGGGACGCACCCAGCAGGCTGCGCTGATCGTCAACCGCTTTGATGGCCTTATCGATATCCGCCAGCGGGCTACCATCAGTGCTACCGGACGCATCAACAGTACCTTTCAGTACGTCGAAGCCTTCAGCGGCAGTAGAACGTTTGTTGCCGTTGATGGTCTGGCCGGTAGTCTGCGCTGTTGCACCAGTCGCATTGTACAGGTTGTAGGAGTCAGACTTGGTCAGGCTGATGGAGATAGTTTCGCTATCTTTAGAACCGACCTGGAAGCTGTAGCTGCTTGAGCCCGTACCGGTGTTCAGCACTTTAATGCCGTTGAAGTCGGTCTGGGTGGTCACGCGGTTGATCTCTTCCATACGCTGGTTAACTTCAGCCTGGATGGAGTCGATGTCAGATGCGGAGTTGGAGCTGTTCTGCGCCTGAACGGTCAGGTCACGGATACGCTGCAGGTTGTTGTTCACTTCGCTCAGCGCGCCTTCAGCGGTCTGTGCCAGAGAGATACCGTCGTTGGCGTTACGGGCAGCAACGGTCAGGCCGTTGATGTTAGAAGTAAAGCGGTTCGCGATCGCCTGACCAGCAGCATCGTCTTTCGCGCTGTTGATACGCAGACCGGAAGAGAGACGCTCAATCGAGGTGCCCAGAGAAGACTGTGATTTAGTCAGGTTGTTCTGGGTCATCAGCGACAGGGTGTTAGTATTAATAACAGCCATGATAGTTATCCTTCAGTGAGAAATTTTTTATATTCCGGTAAGCGCCATCGGCTTCATCACCGTCATAATTGTTATCGACGGGTTCAGCGAACTCTTTAGAAGTTTTTATACTTTTTGCGCGAAAATCGTCGAAAAAGCGCACAGCGCAGAAAATAAAAAAGCGCCGACAAGCGGCGCTTTTTCTGTACAACTGATGTCTGCGAATTAACGCAGCAGGGACAGCATGGTCTGCGGAACCTGGTTGGCCTGTGCCAGCACGGAAGAACCGGCCTGCTGCAGGATCTGCGCGCGGGACATGTTCGACACTTCCGTCGCATAGTCGGAGTCCTGAATACGGCTGCGGGCAGCTGACAGGTTGCTCACGGTGTTGTTCAGGTTAGTGATGGTGGACTCGAAACGGTTCTGGGAGGCACCCAGCAGGCTGCGCTGATCGTCAACCGCTTTGATGGCCGCATCGATATCTGCCAGCGGAGCACCGTTGGTTTTACCGGACGCATCAACGGTACCTTTCAGTACGTCGAAGCCTTCAGCAGCGGTGGCACGTTTGTTGCCGTTGATGGTCTGGCCGGTAGTCGCTGCAGTGGCGCCAGTGGCGTTGTACAGGTTGTAGGAGTCAGACTTGGTCAGGCTGATGGAGATAGTTTCGTTATCTTTCGCGCCAACCTGGAAGCTGTAGCTGCTTGAACCGGTACCGGTGTTCAGCACTTTGATGCCGTTGAAGTCGGTCTGGGTGGTTACGCGGTTGATCTCTTCCATACGCTGGTTAACTTCAGCCTGGATGGAGTCGATGTCAGATGCGGAGTTGGAGCTGTTCTGTGCCTGAACGGTCAGGTCACGGATACGCTGCAGGTTGTTGTTCACTTCGCTCAGCGCGCCTTCAGCGGTCTGCGCCAGAGAGATACCGTCGTTGGCGTTACGGGCAGCAACACCCAGGCCATTGATGTTGGAAGTAAAGCGGTTGGCGATTGCCTGACCAGCAGCATCATCTTTTGCACTGTTGATACGCAGACCGGAAGAGAGACGCTCAATAGAAGTACCCAGAGAAGACTGTGATTTAGTCAGGTTGTTCTGGGTCATCAGCGACAGGGTGTTAGTATTAATAACAGCCATGATAGTTATCCTTAAGTAAGAAATTTATATTCCGGTAAGCGCCAGCGGCTTCATCACCGTCCAAGTAGTTATCGACGGACCTTTCGAACTCTTTAGTTCTTTTTTACTTCTTTTTATCTTTTATTTTTCAGACAAATAAAAAAGCGCCGACAAGCGGCGCTTTTCTGTACAACGGTGTCTGCGGATTAACGCAGCAGGGACAGCATAGTCTGCGGAACCTGGTTGGCCTGCGCCAGCACGGAAGAACCGGCCTGCTGCAGGATCTGCGCGCGGGACATGTTCGACACTTCGGTCGCATAGTCGGAGTCCTGAATACGGCTGCGGGCCGCTGACAGGTTGCTCACGGTGTTGTTCAGGTTAGTGATGGTGGACTCAAAACGGTTCTGGGAGGCACCCAGCAGGCTGCGCTGATCGTCAACCGCTTTGATGGCCTTATCGATATCCGCCAGCGGGCTACCATCAGTGTTACCGGACGCATCAACGGTACCTTTCAGTACGTCGAAGCCTTCAGCGGCAGTAGAACGTTTGTTGCCGTTGATGGTCTGGCCGGTAGTCGCTGCGGTTGCACCGGTCGCATTGTACAGGTTGTAGGAGTCAGACTTGGTCAGGCTGATGGAGATAGTTTCGCTATCTTTCGCGCCAACCTGGAAGCTGTAGCTGCTTGAACCGGTACCGGTGTTCAGCACTTTGATGCCGTTGAAGTCGGTCTGGGTGGTCACGCGGTTCACTTCTTCCATACGCTGGTTAACTTCAGCCTGGATGGAGTCGATGTCAGACGCGGAGTTGGAGCTGTTCTGCGCCTGAACGGTCAGGTCACGGATACGCTGCAGGTTGTTGTTAATTTCGCTCAGCGCGCCTTCAGCGGTCTGTGCCAGAGAGATACCGTCGTTGGCGTTACGGGCAGCAACGGTCAGGCCATTGATGTTAGAAGTAAAGCGGTTGGCAATTGCCTGGCCCGCGGCATCATCTTTAGCACTGTTAATACGCAGGCCGGAAGACAGGCGCTCAATAGATGTACCCAGAGAAGACTGAGATTTAGTCAGGTTGTTCTGAGTCATCAGCGACAGGGTGTTAGTATTAATAACAGCCATGATGTAATTCCTTCATAAAAATAGTTATCAGATTCAGGCATCTGCCTACGGCTTTCTCACCGTTAACCTGATTATCGACAGCCTGAAAACAACCTTTAGAAAAAAAGATCATTTTTTTAAAGCGACAAACTGCCCCTGATTCACCCTCTTTATTTAGCCATTGCTTTAAAAAAAAGCTTCTAATCTTTTCATCATCGCTGCCGATACTCTCCACAGTGATTGTCTAAAACTGAAGGATGAAGAAATGGCAACTATTAGTTCACTCGGCGCAGGCACCAGCCTGGATCTCAATACGTTGTATGACAATTTGCAGACGGCTGAACAGACCAAGCTGACGCCAATTGCGTCTCAGCAGTCCTCTTACAAAGCCAAGCTGACGGCCTGGGGCGTGGTGCAAACCTCCCTCAACAAACTGCAAACGGCGGCGGATGCACTGAAAAATACCTCGGCGATCGCAGGGACGAAAGTGTCGAGCACTAACACCGCGTTTACTGCCACGCTTGCTAACACAGCGTCGGCGGGGACGTACTCTATTGAAGTATCCGCGCTGGCGGCGTCACAGTCTCTGCTGAGCCCGAAAGTGGCCAGTAAAGATACCGATTTAGGCGACCAGAGCCTCGACTCGCGCACGATTACCATCACGCAGCCGGGTCAAAAAGATCCGCTGACGGTAACACTGGATAAAGATAAAACCAGCCTCGCGGACATGCGTGATGCGATTAACGCCAAACAGGGCAGCGTCACCGCCAGTATCATCAAAGCGGACGATAACAGTTACTACCTGGCGCTGACCTCACGCGACAGTGGCACCACCAACCAGATGACCATCACCACCAATGATGCGGAACTGGCGAAGTACGTTAGCTATGATTCAACCAACACCGGCAGTGCCAGCAATGTGATGACGCAGCAGGTGGCGGCAAGCGATGCGAAAGTCAAAATTAACGGTATCGATATCACCCGTAGCAGCAACAAGATCACCGATGCGCCGGAAGGCGTAACGCTGACGCTGAATAAGCTGACTACCGGTACGCCGGAAACGCTGTCGGTAACGAAAGATAACGCACCGATGACCGCAGCGATCCAGGCGTATGTTGATGCGTATAACTCGCTGCAAACCACCATTGGTAACCAGACCAAATACACGGCGGTAGATCAGGGCAGTGACAAACAGAACACCTCAAACGGCGATCTGCTGGGTGACGGTACGCTGCGTAACATTCAGACGCGTCTGCGCTCTCAGCTCTCTACATCGCAGGCGGGGAATGACAGTTTTTCTGTATTGTCGCAGTTGGGGATTACCCAGGATGTGAGCGGTAAGCTGACCGTGGACAGCACCAAGCTTGAAAAAGCAATGAATGAAAAATCCGCCGATGTGGTGACGTTCCTCTCCGGCGATGGCAAAACCACAGGCTTTGCGACTCAGGCGAGCAACCTGCTGAAAGATATTCTGGGCAGTAAAGGTAGCATCCAGAATGCGACCGACGGCATTAACAAAACCCTGAAGCGCCTGGATACGCAATACAAAGCGGTGAGTGACCAGATTACGGCCACCATGGCACGCTACAAAGCGCAGTTCACCAGTTTGAGCCAGTTAGTCTCCTCCATGACATCAACAGGGAACTATCTGACACAACAGTTTAATGCAATGAGTTAATAAACCATTAGTTGAGGTTGGACATGTATACGAAATCGGGAATTCAGGCTTATGCTCAGGTCGGCGTCGAAAGCGCCGTGATGAGCGCGAGCCCGCATCAACTCGTGGTATTGCTTTTTGATGGCGCGTTAAGCGCCATGAAAAAAGCCGCGATCCTGATTGAGCAGGGAGATATCCCCGGTAAAGGACAGGCGCTTACAAAGGCAATTAATATCATTAACAACGGATTGCGTGCGGGTCTCGACCATGAAGTCGGTGGCGATCTCACGGCAAACCTGGACAGTCTTTATGACTACATGACACGACGTCTTTTACAGGCAAATCTCCATAATGACCTCGCCGCTATTGATGAAGTCACCCTGTTGCTGAGCAATATTGCTGATGCCTGGAAAGAGATTGGCCCCACTCATCAAAACGCGCGGGACACTTACTAATGGAAGCAAATCTCGGGTTGGTCCACCACTATCAGCAACTGTTGGCCACCAGCCGTACCATGCTCAACCTTGCTAAGGAAGGGCATTGGGACGAACTTATCAACTACGAACTGGGGTACGTTACCTCAGTTGAGAAGTTGACACAGTTCCAGGACTCGAGCGAAGCAGCGCCTCATGTGCAGGCGCAAATTCGCCCGATGCTCAAGCAAATCCTGGATAATGAAGTGTTATTGAAGACATTGTTACACCAGCGAATGGACGAGCTGAGGACATTGGTTGGTCAATCCTCCCGACAACATAACCTGAATTCGACATATGGACGTCTTTCCGGAAATATTCTCTTCCCCAATGAGATGTAAATCTCATTAGCGGCGGGTGCTGCGGTTTCCCCCTCACCCGCCACGCTTTCCTCTTTTCGCACGACCTAGCGGTTAATATCCAGACCCGCTTTCTCCAGCGCCTGCTGGCACTCCACGGTCGGTTTATCGGTGCGCGACAGCGTCAGCCCATCAAACTCCAGCGTATTGCCTTCCTGATTTAAACGATAGACATCCAGCTTCTGCGTGACGTTATAGAATTTATCGCCATCCAGCATCAGTTTGCCAGGAACCGCGATTACGCGCTGCCACTGGCGGCAATCAAGAGTATCGCCCTGCGGCGTCACAATCAGGCTGGCGATCGCCTCCGGGCTGACCAGGCTGCTCTGCGGCCCCGTTGATTGCCAGTAACCCGCTAATCCTGCGGGCGCCGGGTGCTTCACCACCGCCTGATAGTTATCCACCTGCACGCAGCCGCTCAGCAGCAGCATCGCGCCGAGAATCATACGCTTTTTCATTCTTCATCCTGCTCGTGAAAAAAAGCGATTGTGGCATTAAAGGCCGCGCCTCGCCACCCTTTCACCGCGCGAGAACAACTTTGATCTACGCCAGGTTTTTGCCCTATTGTGCAGCGGTTCAGGCGTGAAGACGTGTATCATCCCGCTTCTTTTGTACGACTTTTCTGTACGTCCCCATACCTTCTGAGTTCAGAGGCTTTTTACTATGTCATGGCAACACTTCAAAGACCGCTTCCTTATTAAGTTCTGGTCTCCTGTTCCGGCGGTGATCGCGGCCGGTATTCTCTCTACCTACTATTTCGGCATTACCGGCACCTTCTGGGCGGTGACCGGCGAGTTTACCCGCTGGGGCGGTCAGTTATTGCAACTGGCCGGAGTGCACACCGAAGAGTGGGGCTACTTCAAAATAATTCACCTCGAGGGCACGCCGTTGACGCGCATCGACGGCATGATGATTATCGGCATGTTCGGCGGCTGTTTTGCCGCTGCGCTGTGGGCTAATAATGTGAAACTGCGTATGCCGCAGAACCGCATCCGCATCGCGCAGGCGATTGTTGGCGGCATTATTGCTGGCTTTGGCGCGCGCCTGGCGATGGGCTGTAACCTTGCGGCCTTCTTTACCGGGATCCCACAGTTCTCCCTGCACGCCTGGTTTTTTGCCATCGCCACGGCAATTGGCTCCTGGTTCGGCGCGCGCTTTACCCTGCTGCCGCTGTTCCGCATTCCGGTGAAGATGCAGAAAGTCACTGCCGCCTCGCCGCTCACCCAGAAGCCCGATCAGGCGAAGCGCCGTTTTCGTCTTGGTATGCTGGTGTTTATTGGCATGCTCGGCTGGGCGCTGTTAACGGCGATGAATCAGCCGAAGCTGGGGCTGGCAATGCTGTTCGGCGTGGGCTTTGGTCTGCTGATTGAGCGAGCGCAAATCTGCTTTACCTCGGCGTTCCGCGATATGTGGATCACCGGGCGCACGATGATGGCGAAGGCGATCATCTTTGGCATGGCGGCGAGCGCCATCGGCATTTTCAGCTATGTGCAGCTGGGGCTGGAAGCGAAAATCATGTGGGCCGGCCCCAATGCGGTGCTCGGCGGTCTGCTGTTCGGTTTTGGTATTGTGCTCGCGGGCGGGTGTGAAACGGGCTGGATGTACCGCGCCGTTGAAGGCCAGGTGCACTACTGGTGGGTCGGGCTGGGTAACGTGATTGGCTCAACCATCCTGGCGTATTTCTGGGACGATCTCGCGCCGACGCTTGCCACCAGTTGGGACAAAATCAACCTGCTTAACACCTTCGGGCCGCTCGGCGGTCTGCTGGTCACCTATCTTCTGTTACTGGCCGCGTTTCTCTTTGTGGTCGGCTGGGAGAAACAGTTCTTCCGCCGCCAGAAACCTGCCGCCAACCCTGCCAAGGAGCCTGCATGAGCATTGTGCCTGATTACCGTCTCGATATGAGCGGCGAACCCTGCCCCTACCCGGCGGTCGCCACCCTTGAAGCGATGCCGCAGTTGAAAAAAGGGGAAATTCTTGAAGTGGTCAGCGACTGCCCGCAGTCGATTAACAACATTCCGCTCGATGCGCGCAACCACGGCTACACGGTGCTGGATATTCAGCAGGATGGGCCAACCATCCGTTATCTGATTCAGAAGTAGCCCACTTTTGCGCCGCAACAGGCGGCGCAAGGTATAAAAAAACCAGGCGGGAGTGTTCCGGCCTGGTTTTTTTTATCTCTGCGTCTGTGAACTACAGCTGCATATTCATAATGTCCTGGTAAGCAGAAACCAGTTTGTTACGCACCTGAATGCCCATCTGCAGCGAGATCGATGATTTCTGCAAATCGGTCATCACGTCATTCAGCGCCACGCCCGGCTCGCCAAGCGTAAATTTCTCCGCCTGTACACGTGCGGCGTTCTGCGTGTCGCTGATGCGATCCAGCGCCGCGTGCAGTTGCCCGGCGAAGCTGATAGACGGTTCGCTCTCCACGCTCTGAGCACGCGCAACACCTGCAGTTGCCTGCAGCTGACTGACAACGCTCTCAATGCCCTGTATAGCCATTATTATTCCCCGGATGGATTGATACCTGACAAGGCTAACAGTTTGTCAATGAGATGATGGCGGTAAATAGCGTCAAAAAACCAGGTTATTTGAGGCATAGAAAAATCCATTTCATCAAATAATGACATCGCCATCTTAATGGTCATTTGTCGAGTTTGCCGACCCGGGAGTCCGATTTGTTTCTCAACTCACATAACAACATCCACCCAGAGTCACGAGGTGCACAATGAGTGCGACTGCAACAACTGCACCGCAGAATAAATCTCTTGAGTGGATCAACCGCTTACGCGCGAACCCAAAAATTCCGTTGATGGTGGCCGCGGCAGCAGCCTGCGCCATCATTGTCGCTATGGTGCTGTGGGCGAAATCGCCGGATTACCGCACCCTTTATAGCAACCTGTCCGATCAGGACGGCGGTGCCATCGTTACCCAGTTAACGCAGATGAATATCCCTTACCGCTTTGCTGACGGCAGCGGCGCGATTGAAGTGCCCGCTGACAAGGTGCACGAGCTGCGCCTGCGTCTCGCCCAGCAAGGTCTGCCGAAAGGCGGCGCGGCGGGTTTTGAACTGCTGGATCAAGAGAAGTTTGGTATCAGCCAGTTCAGCGAGCAAGTTAACTACCAGCGCGCGCTGGAAGGCGAACTGGCCCGCACTATCGAAACCCTCGGTCCGGTAAAAGGCGCACGTATTCACCTGGCGATGCCAAAACCGTCACTGTTCGTGCGTGAGCAGAAATCCCCGTCCGCGTCGGTCACGGTCAATTTACAACCGGGTCGTGCGCTGGATGATGGTCAGATCAGCGCTATCGTTCACCTGGTCTCCAGCGCCGTTGCTGGCCTGCCGCCGGGCAACGTGACCGTTGTCGATCAGAGCGGTCGCCTGCTGACGCAGTCTGGCGTTGCCGGTCGCGATCTGAATGACGCGCAGCTGAAATACACCGCCGATGTCGAAAGCCGTGTGCAGCGTCGTATCGAAGCAATCCTCGGCCCTATCGTCGGTAACGGTAATGTTCACGCTCAGGTGACTGCCCAGCTGGATTTCGCCAGCAAAGAGCAGACTGAAGAGCAGTACGCGCCGAACGGCGGTGACCCGGCACAAGCAGTGCTGCGTTCACGCCAGGTTAACAGCAGCGAGCAGATTGGTGGTCAGTATCCGGGCGGCGTGCCTGGCGCACTCTCCAACCAGCCGGCTCCGGCTAACTCTGCGCCGATTACTACGCCGCAGAATGGTCAGAACGGCCAGCAGAATGCGCAGGGCCAGCAGCAGGGTCAGCAGACGACCTCGACCAATACCGCCTCAAGCGGCCCGCGTAATACTACGCATAATGAAACGAACAACTACGAAGTTGATCGCACCATTCGTCACACCAAGATGAATGTTGGCGATGTGCAGCGCCTCTCCGTCGCCGTGGTGGTGAACTACCGCACGCTGGCGGATGGCAAAACTGCCGCACTGACTGCCGATCAGCTGAAACAGATTGAAGATTTAACCCGCGAAGCGATGGGTTACACCGAGAAACGCGGTGACACGCTGAACGTCGTGAACTCGCCGTTCAACATGACCGAAGATGTCGGTGGTGAGCTTCCGTTCTGGCAACAGCAGTCGTTTATCGACCAGCTGATGACCGCAGGTCGCTGGTTACTGGTACTGATTGTCGCCTTCATCCTGTGGCGTAAAGCGGTCCGTCCGCAGCTGGTTCGCCGCCAGGAAGAAGCGAAAGCGGTGCAGGAAGCGGCACAAACGCGTAACGAAATTGAAGAGTCCGTGGAAGTACGCCTCAGCAAAGATGAGCAACAGCAGCAGCGCCGCAGTAATCAGCGTCTGAGCGCCGAGGTCATGAGCCAGCGTATTCGCGAAATGTCAGATAACGATCCGCGCGTCGTGGCGCTGGTCATTCGCCAGTGGATGAGTAATGAACATGAGCAATAATCTTACCGGAACGGACAAGAGCGTCATTCTGCTGATGACCATTGGTGAAGATCGCGCGGCTGAGGTGTTTAAGCACCTCTCCGCCCGCGAAGTCCAGCACTTAAGTACCGCGATGGCCAGCGTGCGTCAGATCTCTAACAAACAGCTGATGGACGTACTGCAGGAGTTTGAGAACGAAGCGGAACAGTTCGCGGCGCTGAACGTCAACGCCAACGACTACCTGCGCTCCGTCCTGGTAAAAGCGCTCGGCGAAGAGCGCGCCTCCAGCCTGCTGGAAGATATTCTCGAAACGCGCGATACCACCAGCGGCATCGAAACGCTCAACTTTATGGAGCCGCAGAGCGCCGCCGACCTTATCCGCGACGAGCACCCGCAGATTATCGCCACCATCCTTGTGCACCTCAAACGGTCGCAGGCGGCGGATATTCTTGCCCTGTTTGATGAGCGTATGCGTCACGATGTGATGCTGCGTATCGCCACCTTCGGCGGCGTACAGCCTGCCGCGCTGGCAGAACTGACCGAAGTGCTGAACAACCTGCTCGACGGCCAGAACCTCAAGCGCAGCAAAATGGGCGGCGTGAGAACCGCAGCGGAAATCATCAACCTGATGAAGACGCAGCAGGAAGAAGCGGTTATTACCGCAGTACGCGAATTCGATGGCGAGCTGGCACAGAAGATCATCGACGAGATGTTCCTGTTCGAGAACCTGGTGGATGTCGACGACCGCTCTATCCAGCGCCTGCTGCAGGAAGTGGATTCCGAATCGCTGCTTATCGCCCTCAAAGGCGCCGAGCCGCCGTTGCGCGAGAAGTTCCTGCGCAACATGTCGCAGCGTGCGGCAGATATCCTGCGCGACGACCTGGCCAACCGCGGCCCGGTTCGCCTCTCGCAGGTGGAAAACGAACAGAAAGCTATCCTGCTCATCGTTCGCCGTCTGGCGGAAACCGGCGAGATGGTAATTGGCAGCGGCGAGGATACCTATGTCTAATGAATTGCCGTGGAAACGCTGGACGCCAGATGATCTGGCGTTCCCGCAGGCAGCCGAATTCGCCCCCCTGCTGAAGCAGGAAAAAACCGCCTCGCCTTATGAGAGCGAAGAGACAGAGCAGGACGAACTGAGCGCCGAGCAGCTGCAACAGCAGCAGCTGGCGCAGATCCAGATGCAGGCGCACGAAAGCGGCTACAACGCCGGTCTCGCCGAAGGACGCAAAGCGGGTTATGACGCAGCGTTTCAGGAAGGCCTTGCTCAGGGTATGGAGCAGGGTCTTAACCAGGCTCGCCAGCAGCAGGCCCCGATCCACGCCCGCATGCAGCAACTGGTGAGTGAATTCCAGTACACGCTGGATGCCCTCGATAGCGTAATCGCCTCCCGCCTGATGCAGATGGCGCTGGAAGCGGCGCGCCAGGTGCTTGGCCATGCGCCGGTGGTGGACAACAGCGCGCTGATCAAACAGATCCAACTACTATTACAGCAGGAACCGCTGTTTAGCGGCAAACCGCAGCTGCGCGTCCACCCGGACGATCTGCAGCGCGTTGAAGAGATGCTTGGCGCAACGCTCAGCCTGCATGGCTGGCGTCTGCGCGGCGACCCGACCCTGCATCAGGGCGGCTGCAAAGTCTCCGCCGATGAGGGCGATTTAGATGCCAGCGTCGCCACACGCTGGCAGGAACTGTGCCGTCTGGCGGCACCCGGAGTCGTGTAATGTCCGCACGTTTAACCCGCTGGCTGACCACGCTGGATAATTTCGAACACAAAATGACGCAGCTCCCGTCGGTGCGTCGTTACGGTCGGCTGACCCGCGCCACCGGTCTGGTGCTGGAAGCAACCGGGTTACAGCTGCCGCTCGGCGCGACGTGCATTATTGAACGTCAGGATGGTCTGGAGACCCGTGAAGTCGAGAGCGAAGTGGTCGGCTTTAACGGTCAGCGCCTGTTTCTGATGCCGTTAGAAGAAGTGGAAGGCATTCTGCCCGGCGCGCGTGTCTATGCCCGCAGCGCATTAGGCGATGGTTTACAAAGCAGCAAACAGTTGCCGCTCGGCCCTGCCCTGCTCGGTCGCGTACTCGACGGTGCCGGAAAACCTCTCGACAGCCTGCCCGCACCTGATACCGGTGAAACCGGTGCCCTGATCACGCAACCTTTTAACCCGCTGCAACGTACGCCGATTGAACATGTGCTTGATACCGGCGTGCGCGCCATCAATGCGCTGTTAACGGTCGGGCGCGGCCAGCGTATGGGGCTGTTCGCCGGCTCCGGCGTCGGGAAAAGCGTGCTGTTAGGCATGATGGCCCGTTATACCCAGGCGGACGTGATTGTCGTCGGCCTTATTGGTGAACGTGGCCGTGAAGTAAAAGACTTTATCGAGAACATCCTCGGCGCTGAAGGCCGTGCGCGTTCCGTGGTGATCGCCGCGCCTGCGGATGTCTCTCCTTTATTACGTATGCAGGGCGCGGCGTACGCCACGCGTATTGCGGAAGACTTCCGCGACCGCGGTCAGCATGTGTTGCTGATCATGGACTCCCTGACCCGTTATGCAATGGCGCAGCGTGAGATCGCGCTGGCAATTGGTGAGCCACCGGCGACTAAAGGCTACCCGCCTTCAGTATTTGCCAAACTGCCGGCGCTGGTAGAGCGCGCGGGTAACGGTATTCACGGCGGCGGTTCCATCACCGCGTTTTACACCGTGCTTACCGAAGGGGATGACCAGCAGGATCCGATCGCCGACTCCGCGCGCGCCATCCTCGATGGTCACATTGTGTTATCCCGCCGACTGGCGGAAGCCGGACACTATCCGGCGATTGATATCGAAGCGTCCATCAGCCGTGCGATGACCGCCTTGATCTCTGAGCAACATTACGCGCGCGTGCGCAACTTTAAACAGTTGCTGTCAAGCTTCCAGCGTAACCGCGATCTGGTGAGCGTCGGCGCTTACGCGCGCGGCAGCGATCCGATGCTGGATAAAGCCATTTCACTGTGGCCGCAGCTGGAAGCGTTTCTGCAACAGGGCATTTTCGAACGTGCCGGGTGGGAAGATTCAATGCAGGCTTTAGAGCTTATCTTCCCGGGTGTCTGAGGTAGTGGAGAGCTGACTTTATGACGCAAAACAGCGCATTAACGACGCTAAAGGATCTGGCGGAAAAAGAGGTCGACGACGCCGCACTGAAACTGGGTGAGATGCGACGCGCCTGCCAGCAGGCTGAAGAGCAGTTAAAAATGTTGATCGATTATCAGCATGAATACCGCAACAGCCTGAACAACACCATGAGCCAGGGGATCGATAACCAGCGCTGGCAGAACTACCAGCAGTTTATCCAGACGCTGGAGAAAGCCATTGAACAACATCGTCTGCAGCTGAAGCACTGGAACGAGAAAGTCGATTTCGCGCTCGGCTGCTGGCGCGAGAAGAAACAGCGTTTACAAGCCTGGCAAACCCTGCAGGATCGTCAGAGCGCCGCGGCGTTGCTGGCGGAAAACCGCCTTGATCAGAAAAAAATGGATGAGTTTGCACAACGAGCGTCATCGAGGAAAATAGAATGATCACTCTGCCAAAACTGGTAGTTACTCAAACCGATGATGTCGCAACCGGCGCATCAGCGGGTAAAGCAGGCGCTGATGGCGCACAAGATTTTCTCGGTCTGCTGACCGGCGCGCTCTCCGGCGTGCAACGCCCGGGTAGCGATGCCCCGGTGACGCTGGCCGATCTGCAGGCGGCCGCCCTGAGCGGCAAGCTGGCAAAAGGTGCAATCAACGGTGCTGCTGTCGCGGCGGCTGGCGGTGACGCACGCGCGCAAACCCCGGCGCAGAAGCTGGCGGATCTGCTGGCACGTCAGGATGCGAAAGCGGATATCGTTGCCAGTGCCCAGAGCGATGAAGAGATTGCGAAACTCTTCTCCGGCCTGACGCCAGCGGCGAAAAACGATGTCCTTGCCGCGCTAAGCAAAACGGCGAAAGCCAGTGATGTCAAAGCCGACAGCGACACCCCGAATGAAGATTTAGCCGGGCTGAGCGCCCTGATGGCGATGCTGCCGCATCAACAAGCAGCGCAGCTCAGCTCAGAGGCGAAACCGACGTCTACGACCGCCGCCATTGATGCTGGCGCAAGTGCGAAAACCGCGCTTGCAGGCCGCACGCTGAGCGACGCCGTGGATAGCGATCAGCCGCGCGGCAATGGGAAAGCGGATACCGCTGCGAACGGCGTACCGTTTAAAGCGGCAGACGATGGTCAGCAAAATGCGCCGATCGCCTCAACCTTCGCCGTTAAACGCGAGCATGAAACGGCTGCGCTGCAGACCACCAACACCACCGCCAGCATGGCACCGGTGTCGAGCGCCGTCAGCGGCGCGCAGGCCAGCGCTCCGGTGGCCGCGTCGGTTATCAGCGCCCCGCTTGGCAGCCACGAGTGGCAGCAGAATATTAGCCAGCACGTGACGCTCTTTACCCGCCAGGGCCAGCAGAGCGCCGAGCTGCATCTGCATCCGGAAGATCTGGGCCAGGTACAAATCTCGATTAAGCTTGAAGATAACCAGGCACAGCTGCAGATGGTTTCCGCCCACAGCCATGTGCGTCAGGCGCTGGAAGCGGCGCTGCCGATGCTGCGTACCTCCCTTGCGGAGAACGGCATCCAGCTTGGCCAGAGCTATATCAGCAGCGAAAGCTTCGCAGGCCAGCAACAGCAGGCCTCTCAGCAGCAACAGCAGCCTTCGCGTACCGGTAATAATGGCACGTTTGGCGGCGAAGAAGATGAAGCCATCGTTGCGCCGGCCAGCCTGCAATCCGCCGCTCGCGGCACTGGCGCAGTCGATATCTTCGCCTAAACGGCAGAGGTAGCATGATTATCCCCGTCTTTTCCACCCTTTGACCGGAGCAGGACACGGGATAATCATCGCATAAGCTGTTAACAGGAAGCCCGTATCAGATGACTGACTCCGCTATCACAAAAAAACGCAAGCGCTCTATCTGGATCCCGCTGCTGGTTTTAATCACACTCGCGGCATGCGCCGCGGCTGGCTATAGTTACTGGCGTATGCAGCAAAAACCTGCGGCTGATGCCAAGGTAGAAGCGCCACCGCCGCCGGCACCGGTCTTTTTCGCACTCGACACCTTTACGGTGAACCTGGGTGATGCGGATCGCGTGCTTTACGTCGGCATTACGCTGCGTCTGAAAGATGACGCCACGCGTGCACGACTGAGCGAATATCTGCCGGAAGTACGTAGCCGCCTGCTGATGCTCTTCTCACGTCAGGATGCCGCACAACTTGCGACCAACGAAGGCAAGCAGAACCTTGCTAACGCGATTAAAGAGACAATCGCAACGCCACTAGTGCCAGGACAACCGAAGCAGGAAGTCACTGACGTTCTTTATACAGCTTTCATTTTGCGGTAAAGACATGGGCGATAGTATTCTTTCTCAGGCAGAAATCGATGCGCTACTCAACGGCGACAGCGATAACAGCGATGATCCGAAACCGGGTAAAACGGGCGATAGCGATATTCGCCCCTATGACCCGAATACCCAGCGCCGCGTCGTTCGTGAACGTCTGCAGGCGCTGGAGATCATCAACGAACGTTTCGCGCGCCAGTTCCGTATGGGGTTGTTCAACCTGCTGCGTCGTAGCCCGGACATCACCGTCGGCGCGATCCGCATTCAGCCCTATCATGAGTTTGCGCGTAACTTACCCGTACCGACTAACCTTAACTTGATCCACTTAAAACCCCTGCGCGGTACCGGCCTGTTTGTTTTCTCGCCGAGCCTGGTGTTTATCGCAGTGGATAACTTGTTTGGTGGCGACGGGCGTTTTCCGACTAAGGTAGAAGGCCGCGAATTTACGCACACCGAACAGCGCGTGATCAACCGCATGCTGAAGCTGGCGCTTGAAGGCTACAGCGACGCGTGGAAAGCGATTCACCCGCTGGATGTCGAGTATGTGCGTTCTGAGATGCAGGTGAAGTTTACCAACATCACCACGTCGCCCAACGATATCGTTGTGAATACGCCGTTCCATGTTGAGATCGGTAACCTGACAGGTGAGTTTAATATCTGTCTGCCGTTCAGCATGATTGAACCGCTGCGCGAAACGCTGGTGAACCCGCCGCTGGAGAACTCACGTAATGAGGACCAGAACTGGCGTGACAACCTGGTGCGCCAGGTTCAGCACTCTGAGCTGAATTTAATTGCCAATTTCGCCGACATTCCCCTGCGCCTGTCGCAGATACTTAAGCTCAAACCCGGCGATGTGCTGCCGATTGATAAACCCGATCGCATTATCGCTCATGTGGACGGCGTACCGGTGCTTACCAGCCAGTACGGCACGGTCAACGGACAATATGCGTTACGTGTAGAGCACTTGATAAACCCGATTTTGAATTCGCTGAATGAGGAACAGCCCAAATGAGTGATATGAACAATCCGTCCGATGACAACAACGGAGCACTGGACGATCTGTGGGCTGACGCGTTGAACGAACAAAAGAACCCGCCGGCAACCAAGAGCGCGGCCGATGCCGTGTTCCAGCAGCTGGGCGGTGGCGAAGTGGGCGGCAATCTGCAGGATATCGATCTGATTATGGATATCCCGGTGAAGCTGACCGTCGAACTGGGCCGTACCCGGATGACCATCAAAGAGCTGCTGCGCCTGACGCAGGGTTCGGTGGTTGCCCTTGACGGTCTGGCGGGCGAGCCGCTGGATATCCTGATCAACGGTTATTTGATTGCACAGGGTGAAGTGGTGGTGGTCGCCGATAAATATGGCGTGCGCATTACCGATATCATCACCCCGTCCGAGCGTATGCGTCGTTTGAGCCGCTGAGGCACGTATGAAGACACAGGCCACGGTTTCGCAACCGTCCGCCGTTTCCGGTTCGCCACTTATTCAGGTGAGTGGCGCACTGTTTGGCATCATCGCCGTGATTTTACTCGTGGCGTGGCTGGCCAAACGCTTCGGCTTTGGCGGCAAGACCGCCAGCAGCCGGGGATTAAAAGTCACCGCCAGCGCTGCGGTCGGCACGCGTGAGCGCGTGGTGATCGTCGATGTTGAAGATGCACGTCTGGTTCTGGGCGTAACGCCCACCCACATCAATTTGTTGCACAAACTTCCTCCCGCCCCCGTCGACAGTGACGCTGTGAACGAGAAAAACGTCGATTTTCAGGCCGTGATGAAGAATCTGCTTAAGCGTTCCGGGAGATCGTGATGCGCCGTTTGTTATCTATCGCCGCCGCCGGGTTGTGGCTGGCGGCGCCTGCCGCCTTTGCCCAGTTACCGGGCCTGATCAGTCAGCCGATGGCGGGTGGCGGTCAATCCTGGTCGCTGCCGGTGCAGACGCTGGTGTTTATCACCTCGCTCACCTTCCTGCCCGCCATTCTGCTGATGATGACCAGTTTTACCCGCATCATCATCGTGTTTGGCCTGCTGCGTAACGCCCTCGGCACGCCCTCCGCGCCGCCGAACCAGGTGCTGCTCGGGCTGGCGCTGTTTCTGACATTTTTTATTATGTCGCCGGTGATCGATAAGATTTATGCCGACGCCTATCAGCCGTTCAGCGAGAACAAAATCTCTGTGGATGTCGCGCTGGAGCGTGGTGCCCAACCGCTGCGCGAGTTTATGCTGCGCCAGACCCGTCAGGCTGACCTGGCCCTCTTTGCCCGTCTCGCTAACAGCGCGCCGATCGAAGGCCCGGAAGCGGTGCCGATGCGTATCCTGCTGCCAGCGTACGTCACCAGCGAGCTGAAGACCGCATTCCAGATTGGCTTTACCATCTTTATTCCGTTTTTGATTATCGACCTGGTGATCGCAAGCGTGCTGATGGCACTGGGGATGATGATGGTACCGCCCGCGACCATTGCGCTGCCGTTTAAATTAATGCTGTTTGTACTGGTGGATGGCTGGCAGTTGCTGGTCGGTTCGCTGGCGCAAAGCTTTTACAGTTAGGAGCGGCAATGACACCCGAATCGGTCATGATGATGGGCACCGAGGCGATGAAAGTCGCCCTTGCCCTCGCCTCTCCGCTGCTGCTGATTGCCCTGATCACCGGTCTGGTGATCAGCATTTTGCAGGCGGCAACGCAGATCAACGAAATGACACTGTCGTTTATTCCGAAGATCATCGCCGTGTTTGTCACCATCGTAGTAGCCGGGCCGTGGATGCTGAATCTGCTGCTTGATTACATGCGTACCCTGTTCAACAACATTCCTTACATCATCGGGTAATCCGGCCTATGTTGAACGTCACCAGCGACCAGTGGCTGCACTGGATCAGTATGTACTTCTGGCCGCTGCTGCGCGTGATGGCGCTGATCATGACCGCGCCGATCCTGAGCGAATCGCGCATTCCCCGCCGCATTAAAGTCGGTCTGGGAATTGTCATTACCATCGTTATCGCCCCGACGCTGCCGGATACGCCCGATATCGGTATCTTCGCGCCCGCAGCGCTGTGGGTGGGGATGCAACAAATTCTGATCGGCATTGCGCTCGGCTTCACCATGCAGTTTGCCTTTGCCACAATTCGTCTCGCCGGTGAGCTGATTGGCCTGCAGATGGGGTTGTCGTTTGCCACCTTTGTCGACCCGACCAGCCACCTAAACATGCCGGTGCTGGCGCGCATTCTCGATATGCTGGCACTGCTGCTGTTTATGACTTTTAACGGCCATCTATGGCTGATTTCGATGCTGGTCGACACCTTTCACACCCTGCCGATCGGCGGTAACCCGGTCAACAGTAATGCGTATCTGGCGCTGACGCGCGCGGCGGGGATGATTTTTATCAATGGCTTAATGCTGGCGCTGCCGATTATTACCCTGTTACTGACCATCAACCTCTCCCTTGGTTTGCTGAACCGTATGGCACCGCAGCTGTCGGTGTTTGTTATCGGTTTCCCTGTCACATTGAGCGTCGGTATTCTGCTCATCTCGGCAATGATGCCGCTGATCGCGCCCTTCTGCGAACGTCTCTTCAGTGAGATCTTCGATCTGCTGGCAGATATCGTCAGCGAACTGCCGCAGAGATAGTACCCCTCTGCTTTGCAGTGTCATCCTGAGGATAATCCTAAAGTGAAATTTTAAAAACAGTCACCAGGATAACCCTGGCGCGGCTTATTTGTTTTTAGCATTCTCACAGAACGCAACATTTACTTTACTTTAAGATGATTCCTGGCAAATTATACGTAACTTTACGGGATAGTGGATTCGCCTGAGGTCTTCCCATGCACTTCAGTAATATATTCCTGTATGGCTTCTGAAGCTTCTGGCGGGTGGTGAATTATCGTTACGCATTGAGTGAGGGTATGCCATGTCAACGATTATTATGGATTTATGCAGTTATACCCGGTTGGGATTAACAGGGTATCTGACAAGCCGGGGAGTAAAAAAACGAGATATCAACGACGTGCAATCTGTTGATGAACTCGAATTAGCTTGCGCCACATTTCAACCTTCCGTGGTGTTTATTAATGAAGACTGCTTTATCCATGATCCAAGCAGCAGTCAGCATATAAAGCAGGTCATTAATCAGCATCCCCGTACACTGTTTATCGTGTTTATGGCCATCGCCAATATCCATTTTGATGAGTACCTGTTAGTCCGTAAGAACTTGTTAATTAGCTCAAAATCGATAAAACCTGAGTCTCTGGACAATATTTTGGGCGATTATTTGAGCAAAGAGAAAAAAAGTATCGGTACTATCAATCTGCCAACACTTTCACTGAGTCGGACAGAATCCAGCATGTTAAAAATGTGGATGTCAGGACAAGATACTATTCAAATATCCGATCAGATGAATATTAAAGCTAAAACGGTATCGTCACATAAAGGAAATATTAAAAGGAAGATTAAAACGCACAATAAACAAGTTATCTATCATGTAGTGCGGCTAACAGATAATGTTACTAACGGTATATTTGTGAATATGCGGTAAGACAAAATTCTTATATCTACCCTCCGCAACGGAGGGCGATAAATTATTCTGCCAGCTCGACGAAAACCCCATCCGGGTGATCTTTTTCATTAAAGAACCAGATACCGAGCGGGTAATCTTCAAGAGAAACCAGGTACATCGTACCTTCATTGAACGCTTCAACAGCCAGCACAACACCCGGACGGCGTGGACCTCCGTCCGTTTTGACCGTAACCCGATCGTTAACCTTCATAATCACTCCTCCAGTCACATTTACGCCAGTGTAGATCAAAACGCGCAGGCTGGCAGCCCGTGACATAAGCGTCACCTTTTTTCTGGCGTCTATACTTAAGCTCAGCACGCAACCATGAGGTGATAGCATGAAAACGGTGAGAGAGTACGACGAGACGGCCAAGCGTGACGTGCAGGTAGATATCGATGCACTGCTGGCGGCCATTAATGAGATCAGCGAAAGCGAAGTCCAGCGCATTGACGACGATGAGGGGCAGCGCGTCAGCGTCGACGGGCGTGAGTATCATACATGGCGGGAGCTGGCAGAGGCCTTTGAGCTGGATGTGCATGACTTCAGCATTACGGAAGCGAACCGCTAAAGAAATACCCCGGCCGGTTAACGACCGGGGAAACTTGCTTACGCAAGAAGCACTTACAAAATTCGCACATCAGGGGAATCTGATGTAGAGCCCACTCTATCGGCTATTATTTGCGCTGACAAGATATATCGATAAAACAGGCATTTAGCCCCAGAGCCCTCCCCTTTATAACGTATGCAGTGCCCTATTGATTCCAAGGAGCCAACGATGCCGAGCCTGGACGATCCGTTACTGATTTTTACCGACGTGGATGGCACCCTGATGGATAGCCATACCGGTGAATGGCAGGCCGCCGCAGGCTGGCTGAGCCGTCTGCGTGAGCAGGGTATTCCGGTCATTTTATGCAGCAGTAAAACCGCCGCCGAGATGGCTGCCCTGCAAAAGATATTGAGCCTGGAGGGTTTGCCGTTTATTGCGGAAAACGGGGCGGTAGTTCAGCTTGATGACTCCTGGCATGATGATGAGCACTACCCGCGTCTGATGAGCGGCGCGCCCCATGAAGAGATTACCCGCGTGCTGAACGAGTTGCGTAATACGCACGGGTGGAAATTTACCTCCTTTTCCGATCTCGACGAGAGCGTACTGGCGGAAGTGACCGGCCTGCCGCCTGCCCAGGCGGCGCTGGCAAAGTTACAGGAAGCTTCTGAAACTCTTATCTGGCGCGACAGCGATTCCGAAATGGCGGCGTTTGACGATGCTTTATCGCAGCTCGGTTTGCGTTTCGTGCAGGGGGCGCGTTTCTGGCACGTGCTGGATGAGCGCGGCGGTAAAGATCAGGCGGTGAACTGGCTGACGCGGCAATATCACCATTACACCGGGAAAAGCTTTACCACCGTCGGGCTGGGTGATGGCCCGAACGATGCGCCGCTGCTCGACAGCGTCGATTACGCGATTGTCGTCCGTGGTCTGAACCGTGAAGGTGTGACAGTGCGCCGCGATACGCCTGAGCGGGTCTACCACACCGAGCTTGAGGGCGCAGCGGGCTGGCGCGAGGGGCTTAATCAGCTGTTCGGCATCTCATCGTCGGCGCAAACCTGATTACGCCCCTGATGCTTCGCCCGGTAGAGACGCCGGTCGGCAACGGATTGCAGGTGTTCAAAATCGTAGTTCCCCTCTTCCAGCGCATCGCTAACCCCCAGCGATGCGCTAATGCGAATGGTCGTATGCTTATGGATGAGGATCTCCTTGCTGGCGATACGCAGGCGAATACGCTCGCCTATCGCGGCGGCCTCAGCCCGCGTGCAGCCCGGCAGAAGAATACAGAACTCCTCGCCGCCCACGCGCCCGGCAACCTGCTTATCGTCAAGGCTACTGCTGATTAACCCGGCGGTATGCGACAGCACCAAATCCCCGGCCTGGTGACCAAAGCGGTCATTAACCTCTTTGAAGTGATCGAGATCGAGCTGGATCACCGCGAAGGGCTGCTTTTGCGTGCGCGCCTGTTGTGAGAGGATTTTTGCCCGCTCAAACAGCACGCCGCGATTACAGAGCCTGGTTAACGGATCGTACCAGGCCTGCCACTGCAACGTATTCTGCATGGCGTACATATTCTTCACCATCCGGCGAATCACCCCCCAGGCCACCAGCAGCATGGTCATAAACAGCAGCCACAGAATGGCCATCGCAATGCTGATACGGCCAAAATCGCCGGTGATCCCTTCGCGCAAGGTGTGGATACGCACCAGCACGCCATCGAAATGTTTCAGTTTTTGCCAGCTGATGTAGCGTGCGCCGAGGCGCAGGCCGCCCACGGTATCTTTCGCCATCTCCGCACTGAGCCGCGCGCGCTCTTCAGGGTTAAAGGCGGGCTTCACGTTGTCGTCGAGCGAGGTGGTAGTGAGTAGCTTAAAGTGGCTGTCATAGAGCAGATAGTTGCCCTTCTCATCGCTTTCTCCACCGGGACTGGCGTGCATCAGCAGCGCGTGAATGGCATCAACGGAGAAACTGACTCCCAGCGCCCCCAGCCAGTTACCCTGATAATCGAGCGGTACGCTGGCCGTGACATCGCCATGATGCTCACTGCCCGGCGTCAGGTCGCTGAACCAGCGTACGCCACGTCCGTGGTTCTCCTGCCTCTGCTGGCCGATAAACCACGGCCGCATCAGCAGACGGTAATAGGTAGGCACAATGGTCTCTTCGCTGGCCTGAGTATCCGTAGTAATGAAGAATCCGGCGCGGGAGATATACCAGGCGCGACGCGGTAGCATCTGCGCATGAGTTGAAAGACGAAACAGGTAGCCCAGCTCCATCGCTGCGGTCAGTTCATTGTGCAGGTTCGGGTTGTCGCGGGTCAGCAGCGCCGTTTGTTCAACAAAGTAGTCCGAGACGCCATATACCGGCAGCGTGCGCTGGTTATCGCGACCGATCTGCCACTGCGGCAACACGCGTTTGCTGTCAAACTCTCCGTGGCGCTTTCGCAGGACATTAAGATCGAGCGGCGTTTGCAGCGCCGCCTCCATGGTGTGGCGGAAAAAGAGCAGTCGTTCAACGCCGACCTGCATCTGCATATCCAGCGCATTGCTGACATTCTCCAGCGCGCTACGCTGGCTCGTGGCATACGCGTTCTCCAGCACCAGCACTTCGCGCCAGGTGAGCACGGTCGAGCAGACCATCACGATCACAAAACAGAGGTTAACCACCCAGGTGGGATCGAAATAGCGTCCGGCGTTGTTACTTTGTCCGGGCAGATGATTAAAGGTGGAGTGGCGCACAGAGGCTCCCTGAAAAGTCTGGTTAACTGCTTTTGTCGCGCGCCGGTTGCCAAGAAAAACGCCCAGCAGAGCCGGGCGTTTGGTTGGTTATGCTTCTTCGTGAATGCGCTGCCCTTCGCCGGGCATTAGCTCATCTTCACGAAAGGCTTCCCGTTTGACCCCATAGCCGTCATACCACCGACACTCCACCATACCGCTGGCGTAACCGGTGACAATCATGCGCGGACCACCCTTTTTAGCCTGAACCTCATCACTGACCACAAAGACCATACCTGCCTCCTGAATCAGAGTGAAACGTTTTCACCATAGACGAAGTTTTTATGTTTTGCGTAATAGGACCGGCTTATTTCGCGCCACGCAGACGGTTGATGCCATTTACTACCGCGATAACCACCGCGCCGATAGCAAAACCGATAACCAGATTCGCCGCCATCGGCACCACTGCCTGCACCAGCGCATTTTGCGTGCTGGCGAAGTGCTCAATCGCGTGGTGCAGTGCCGGAATACCGTGAACCACAATGCCGCCGCCGACAAGGAACATCGCCAGCGTGCCCACCACCGACAGGATCTTCATCAGCCACGGCGCGACAAACAGCAGCCCTTTACCCAGCCCCTGCGCCAGCACGCCTCTCTTCTCCACCAGCCAGTAGCCCATATCATCCAGCTTGACGATAATCCCCACCAGGCCATAAACACCGATAGTGACCAAAAGCGCAATACCGGAGAGGATCAGCACCTGGTTGAGCAGCGGCGCTTCCGCAACAATCCCCAGCGTGATGGCGACGATTTCCGCCGAGAGGATAAAGTCAGTGCGCACGGCACCTTTGATTTTATCTTTTTCAAACTGCTGCGGGTTTTGCGCCGCCAGCGCTTCCAGCCGCTGCTGCCGCGCTTCCGGGCTCTCTTTATGTTTTCTCGCTTCGAAGGTATGCAGCACTTTCTCTACCCCTTCGAAACATAAATAGGCCCCGCCCAGCATCAGTAACGGCGTGATGGCCCACGGTATAAAGGCGCTGATCAGCAGCGCCAGCGGCACCAGGATCACTTTATTGAGCAGTGAGCCGCGCGCCACGCCCCAGACGACCGGCAACTCACGATTAGCGCGCACACCGGTAACCTGTTGTGCGTTAAGAGAGAGATCGTCCCCCAGCACGCCCGCGGTCTTCTTCGCCGCCAGTTTTCCCATTACCGAAATGTCATCCAGCAAGGTGGCGATATCATCGAGAAGGGTTAATAGACTACTTCCTGCCAAAATGTCTTCCTTTTTAATTAAGCTGCGCAAACCGCCCAGCGAGTGTTGAACGCGTAACAGTATGCGGTAAAAGATAGCAGGCGAAAATAACCTTGGTGAATGAGCGAACATAATGTCAACAAATATTTAACACCAGAGGTGTGATTAACCCCTCGCCATAGAAATACTTTTATCGTTAACTATAAGCCCCTTATCCTTTCCCGTGGTGGGTTATGCGTTTCAGGCAGGTTTTACCGCTGATTGGCGCGCTTTTTGCGCTCTACATTATCTGGGGTTCCACATATTTTGTTATCCGCATCGGCGTTGAGAGCTGGCCGCCGTTTATGCTGGCCGGGACGCGCTTTTTCTGCGCCGGCACGCTGTTAACCGTAGTGCTGCTGCTGACCGGCCACAAGCTGCCGCCGCTGCGCCCAATGCTTAACGCGGCGTTGATTGGCGTGCTGCTGCTGGCGGTCGGCAATGGTTTTGTGACCGTTGCTGAACACCAGAATGTCCCGTCCGGCATCGCGGCGGTGGTGGTGGCGACGGTGCCGCTCTTCACCCTCTGCTTTAGCCGCTTTTTTGGTATTGCCACGCGCAAGCTGGAGTGGCTGGGCATCGCCATTGGCCTGGTTGGCATCGTGCTGCTTAACAGCGGCGGCAACTTGAGCGGCAATCCGTGGGGTGCCGGGCTGATTTTGATTGGCTCGCTCAGTTGGGCGTTTGGCTCCGTCTACGGATCGCGTATTGAACTGCCGGTCGGCATGATGGCTGGTGCAATTGAGATGCTGGCCGCCGGGATCGTACTGCTCGCGGCCTCCGCGCTCAGCGGCGAGCGTCTGACCGCCGTGCCGCCGATTGAGGGCTTCTTCGCCGTCGGCTATCTGGCGCTGTTCGGCTCAATTATCGCCATCAATGCCTACATGTACCTGATCCGTAACGTCACGCCCGCCGTTGCCACCAGTTATGCCTACGTCAACCCGGTGGTCGCGGTGCTGCTCGGCACCACCTTTGCGGGTGAACATCTCTCCACAATCGAGTGGCTGGCACTGGGGGTGATTATTTTTGCAGTGGTGCTGGTTACCCTTGGCAAGTATCTTTTGCCTGCGCCCCCGGTGGTTAAGCGCTGCGAGATTGAGAAATAACCCCCTTCTCATCGTCGCCATAAAAAAGGAAGTATTACCGGGCTAAAAGAGGGTAATACTTCCTGCCTTCACGACAACCATTCTGTAATCCTGTGAGCAGCCTACTTGTCAATAAATTGTATTATTAGCTCCACGCCGAACCGGCTTGCGCCTAATACATCACAACTCAGTGAAACGTATCCGTCAAAATCAATCTCTTCATGGTTATACAGAAGGTTTAGCCCAACCTTCATAATCAACAATCCATTAGTAAAGTTAGGCATACCATCTAAAAAATCATCTATTGAAATCTTGCCGCGGACATAATCCGCCACTTTAAGTAAAAGTTCTTTAAGGTCATTGCTCATCTCCACGCTCTCCGTTGCACCTTTGTCGCCGAACAGTGAGCGTGTATGTTGCCAAAATTCATGACTCCGACTTTGCTGGTTAGCCAGTAGAGCGAGTTCATCTGCAGATAAATCCTCGGGTAAAAAACTCTTCGCTTCCGACAGTAAAGCCTCTTTGCCCTGTAATTTAGGGCTATAAAATACCGGGTAAGCCGTCACCTTTTTATTCAGGAGCCAGGCCAGCGCCTTACCGGCGGGTAGCCTGCCAAATGCACCAAAGTGACTGTAAAATTTAATTTCACTGATGCGGGATAGATCAACGGCAAAATTTTCGCTTCTTGCTAAACCACGGATAGTATCTGCCAGCTCCTGCGCATCCATACTATTAACCGCGCCGGGACCACCCATGGCTTTAATAGACAGCGTGCTCCCTTCTACAGAAAAAGCTCCCCCCTCGCCCAGTAACGCCGACACGCGCATTTTTTTCAGGGCAATTCCACCGGCAGAAATCACGTTATAGCGCCATACTTCAGCAGGGATATCCCTGGCGTGAATAATGGTACTTTTATCGGCTAATGAAGCATCAAGCTTTGCAGGGTTGATGATAATAAATTCACCATTGCCCAGGCTGTACATCACATGACCGGCATTGGATTTACCCATGCGCATAAAGGTCACAAGGTATCCCTGCGGCACAGCCATCATCTCCGCCTCTTTTTTAATACGCACGGGTGAAGTGAGCACATCCTCAATGGCGCCCATTTGGCCGTAAACAGGAGCCGGATTATTAATCACTGGCTGAAGCGCTCGCGCTAATCCCTGGGCCTGTTCGGGCGACAATTTACCGCACTGTGCCAGTAAATCGGTCAAACCGCTGATGCTATCCGTGTCCGCAGGAAGAGTGCTGGCTAAGTCGCGTAATGCCGGTTTGTCCGCGAGAAGAAGTCCTGTCGGCCTGGCCGCAAAGATCTGCATTTTTTCTCCGTCTGCATTACGTTTGGCCTGAGTGCCTGTAAAGTCGCCAAGCTGCTCAGCCAGTAGAATGCGGGGGTCATTGCTGAGCGCCTGATCAAGAGTGTTGTTATTTATGCCGGCAAAACGCCCGTTACCGACGCTGACCATAACGTGAACAGGATGTGTCGAAGTGGCCTGCACCGCTGCATTCGTTCGGAAGAAGAACAGCATTTCCCCTTTATCCACGCACAGCAGATCGTCCTGAGAGGTAATCAGCCGCGGCGTGTCGAGTAAGCCCGTGGCTTCGGTAATCGCCCTTCCTCCCTCTTCGACATGCTTTATGCACTGGCGCAGTAAATTCGCCGTTTCTTTATTCAGTAATTCACTGTTTTCGAGCAGATCCACAGCGTAATCTGCAGCATTGTCAGTGGTAACCGTTCTCCTCTGGCTACGGTGCACCGATGACATGAGTTCATTTCCTGCACCGTGCCAGAGCGCCGCAGTTGTCACTACCTCAGCACTGTTATCTGCCGCTACCGAATCGGGGTAATACCATTCAGGGCGCCTGAGCACTTTCGCATTGGGAATAACAGCCTGAGGCCCATGGTGGGTATATTCACTGTAAGCACCAAATATCTCATCTGCTTTTACGCGAGATTTATAATCAGCGTATTTAATCAGGCTGGCACCGTTGATGTTTGCATATTTTTGCGCCCACAACTCTTCAGGAAGAATAACAGGACCATTGAATTCATCATATTTTCTGGAGAACGCTCCCGCCGAGAGATCAAAAACATAGTCGCGATTATTTTTAGCACCGATAACGACAAAGTGGTTTGCCGGCATTTGATCCACAGAGTCTACAAAAACAGCCATACCGCGATAGCGGATGTTTTCGAAGCCTTTTTCGATCATGTAATTTCCGACTGAAGCCATTACATATTTGCTTCGTTCTGCAGGATTAGTCATCGCGAGTTTGATTGAATTACGTCTGTAAAGCTCCTCAAGTAAAGCCTGCGCATCAACCCCTTCGGTTTCTTTTGCATGCTGGGTATTAAAGGGGATTTTTTCATCAGGTAAATTAGTACGTAACCTCTGTATACCCATCTCAGGTTGAATACTGGTACCTTTCGCAACTGAGGTAACGACCCATTTGTTCTTTTCAGGATGCATAATCTGACCGGGATTTGATGGGTCTTTGGGATCAACAGTACGCCATGCTTTAGTTGTCGGGCTCCAACGCACTTCAGCGATACCGTTTGCAGTTTCTATATAATAAACGCGCAACCTGGTTTTCGGAGAGATGCTTACATAAACCTCACCGCCGCGCAAAGTCTGCTTATGCATATCTTTTAACGTTACATCCAGACGAATAAACTCTTTACCCACTGTTGCAGCGGCAGATTTTCCAGGAACAATATTATGAAAGATCATGTCAGCGCGAATTTTAGACATGATATAGCTGGAGAGATCGCGTAGCATTAATGCATCAACTAAATCGAATATCGCGCTGGCACTTATTTTTCCCAATTCAATAGCGTTGATAACCCCCTGTTCTCCCATCTCACGAATCATATATTTATACAAGCTTTTACCTGTTAAACCTCTCGCGACCCCTTCGCGTGCGATAGTTGCGATCCCTTTCGCATTATTTATCAGTGCGCCTATTTTTGCCCCTAACTGCGCCGCAACACACACTACCGCAAAAATATCGGCAATGAGAGCAAAACCATCGGGTTGATATTCACCATCAGTCACAGATCCATATATATCGGAATAAAATGGGATGAAAATACATGCAATACGATGCAGCGCAGATGGCTTATAAAGATCGGATTTAAGTTTATTGGCCGAACGATCGAGCGCATTTTTCATACTGATGTTCAGCGTAACGACAAGACTATGGTGTAATTGCTCCTCATGTTTATAAACACTGTACTCGGTGCCACCAAAGTGAGCGTGTGCAAAGGGGTTAGGATATTCCGTCTTATAAAGGATGTTATTGATGAAGGCCTCTTTTTCTTTCGCTGCACGTCGCGTGCCATCCCAATAAATTTTTTCATTTGCGTGACCGAACTGCTTTTTAAAAAAGGCCTCGGTAAATACACTCTCCAGCCCATGGCTATGAACTCTCTGGGGCACAAGATTGGCAATGGCGTTCAGCCACGGGTTGCTGTGCATTTGCGCTTCAGTAAAGCGTCGACTAAAGGTTGCATTTGGAAAAATGGAAAAAAAGACCCAGTTATTGTCTTTAAGTTGAATAAATAACAGCTCTCCGGCATGAACATTTTTGACATTATTTTTCTTTCTGACATCGAGCCGGATGCTTTTTTTAACAGGTGCTGTAATTTCATCGACCGAAAGACCTGAAACAATCAGCAACTCCTTAACCCGCTCGCTTGCTTCATAACTGCTGTACTTTCTTTTGTACTCAATAAATTGCTGGTTGTAATACCATTTACTCGAAAAATATTCTCTACCCAACATTGTAGATAAGGAGGTGTATCCTTCTGGAATATCTTTTTCAATCATTAAGGGGTTTAATTCATGACGGCTTTTTGCATAAGTATCAATGATCTCCTGCGCACGAAGATTTTTTAGATGTGAAACGCTCTTTTTATTCTTCTGCAACCAGTGCAGCATAGCGGGAAGAAGATCGCGTGCTGCAGCGTTTTCTTCCCCGGCAAAGATTTTCGGGTATATCTCATCAGTAACGTTGTTCGCCCAAACAATATCAGCATAATTCTCCCTGGCGGCGGGTATTGTAATATTTATCGTTTCCAGAGTTTCGACCAGTTCGACATATGTTTGTTGTTGCACCAGTATTGTTCTTACGGTTGCCCGGGCGATACGAAGCGTATCAATCTGTTCGCTGTCCCATTCGCCGTCACCGAAGCGAAGGCTTTGTCGGAGTTTAACTTCCTTCAGCGCCAACTCTGCAACGGCTTCTTTTGCGGCGGTAATAATATCTGATGTATCATGCTGCAATCTTAGGCGTTGGGTAAAAGTTTTATCGCCAAGCGCCATCCCCTCCTCATATCGCTGGTATTTTTCCTTATACGCCTGAATAAGTTGTCTGTAGCTATCTATTTTTTTCTGCACTCTGTTAACGATGGATTGAACAACGCTTCTTTCACCCTCTTTTTTCTTCAACTCGGTGGTAAAATCTTGGCTATATCTTACATAGAAAGCCATAGCAAGAGAGGCACTAATATATTCGCGTGGATTGTTTTCCGCCTCCCATATTTTATTTTTCAAGTCAGCGATGCTAGCGTTAATTTTCGCCAATCGTTTCTTTTCTTTCTCGAAGAATTTCTTATTAAGCTTATTATATTTAGCCAGCGCGTCATCGGCGAGGATGCGCGCATAGCGCGCGGTGGCTAATATACTGACATCGGTAATATCAACATTGAATGCTTCCCAATAGTGAGACAGCAACTGCTGATTCCAGAATAAATTCGTACTCTCATATGCTCTGCCTTTAAGGATCCCGTCCGCCACACTCTGGGTGTCGAGAATCATTTTTCTGAGCATCATAATTGCGATAAGATTTTCATTGTCTGGATGCAAATAAAGATTATAAAACTCTCTGTTGATGATATTAATTATCCGTTTAATTAAGCCACCCCAGGAGATAAAGTTATCCGCAGAAAGAGACGCATCAATCCTTTTTTTCGCTGCAGAGTCCAGATTAGATTCTGCAATGTTTTTTTGGATAGCTAAAAAGGCGTTAAACTTTTCAACATCGGTCTGATCTGCGTAATCCCAGTAACCATTAACATCACTGATAATTACGACTTTTTTCATACCCCACGCGCTAACAAACACGCCGTATAGATCGGCACTCAATTTCTTGCAGGGCCAGAAGCGACCGGCAAGATAAATATATAAATGCCCATCGTCAGCATGGTAAATACCTCCCTCACGGTGTACGCCAGTGAGGGCAAGATTATAAGCGCCCCGTACGTTCCAGCCCCTGACATCAGATAATAAAGCAGCCGTTGCACCTTTATTACCCGGCTCCTCTTTTACTTCACTCTCATGCTGTAAATCAGGTGCCGTTTCCCGTTCGGGCGCAAGATCAAAATCTTTCGCGGAGGGTTCCTGGGGATACCCGGCTGCGCGTTTTTTCCGCCGTGGCGGTAAATTTTCATCTGTTTCTGCGAAGGGTGCTGCGGGTTTCGCCGCCAGCTCACCTTGTATAGCCGCTTCGGCCATGAAGTTCTCGACTTCCCGCACAAGTGCCTGCTCAATACAACGCCTCAGCGCAGTATTAACCCCTGCCCCCGTTCCGACAAACCCTGCCTTCCAGGCCAGCGCCTGCGGCAACGAAACGATCTGTTTTGTAATCTCACCCTGCTGTTTATAGAGAGGCGCGGCCGCGACGCTAATATCTCGCGTTGGTGACAGTGACATCGTTAAACGAAACGCGATTGGCGATAACGCTTTATTGATAATGCGATCGCGAAGAGAACTATTCACCCCCGTTTGCCCTTCCCTTAGCACGACTCGCACGGGTAGAGAACATGGTCCGATTGTCAGGCTAAAACCTTCCCGGAGTATCGCTGACAATGCGCCACCGATTACCTTGCTCTCAGCCCAGCGCTGGAGATCCTCCGGCAGGCTACGGGATCCGGCCAGGATCGCCTCCGGCGTGGGTGGGTAAGCCGTGGTATCTTCTGCTGCAAGCTGAAGCGCGAGTTTTAGCCTGCTTATGAAACCTTCAGCCTGCGGATCGGCTTTTTTCGCCAACTGACTGCGGCTATCGTTAATGAGTTCCAGCACCGTTCGGTCAAATAAGATGGCTGCTTCGGTTTTGTTTTGCGGGTGGACGTCACGTAAGTACTCCTGACGTAACGCTGTCGCCCAATCGCTTATGCCGCGTACCAACATTCCACTGTGCGAGAAACTGCCCAGCGCGCGGCCCGTTATCTCAACGACACTATTTTTGACCCCTGCTTTCATCCGCATTAACGCCACTAACCACTGCGCAATATGGTGATTAAGTTCAATCCTGCCGCTGTGACCGAGTTTCGCGAGGCGAACCACTGCCCTCTGGATTTGTAATGCCAGCTGGCTTAACCTCCCTGCGGTTTGACGGAGGATTTTATCGAGTTTTTCGATCCCTTCTCCTCTGCCCGCATCGCGAAGCGCTTCAAATTGAGCGCTGCGGAATAAGTCTGCCCACTCATCTTTTGTGCGTTTAGCCAGGGGATCAATAAGCGCTTCCAGCTGCTGCTGCGCGTGATGTGCGACAGAGTGCCAGCGCGTTGCCTCAGCCTCCACCTCTTGAGTGAGCAGATGATTGAGCGCCGGTAACACCTCATCACCCGCGCGAGATTCGGTCATTTGCAGATACTGCTCAACTGCGTCTGCGACTCTCCCTGCGGCGGCAGGGATCTGTTTGATTCGCCGTTCTGTCTGTTGAATTGCGTCAAGCAGAAGCAATGCGCTATCTCTTACCACACGGTTGAGAGTTTCGCTGGAGGGTGGCTGACGCAAAGGCTTCTCCCTTGCGCTCACTCTGGTAAGGGTATTGTGCGGGCCAGCGCCGGCCTGCTTTGCAAGTTGGGTGAGATTTCTGACCCGGCACCCGGCGCGATGCCACAGTTTATCCGCCGCTTTTTTCTCATCGTCAGGCGCGACACGCTTTTGTACCTGCTTCAGCCTCGCAGCCAGGCTTCCAAACATCTTGCCAATGTGCAGGATATGACGAACCAGCCGGATATCATCGGGCTCATGATCCTCCCCTGCTTTGCGCTCGCTGACCTGCGGATTACCTTGCAGCGCACCATCAACTCCGGGCATCGGGTACGCGAAGACCAGATACTCCTGCATCCAGTCTGCCAGTTGCTCAGCACTCCCCAACGTCACTCGATCCCCTTGCCTCAGTAACATCTTCATCGCGAATAGCCGCGCATCACGGGCATTACTCTGTATGACGTTGGCCTGCTGTTGCAGGTATTCTGCCAGACGCTGGCGGGTCAGCCGGGTTTCAGCCATAAGCGACTGTTTCAGCTGAGCGAATCGCTGATACTCCACACATGACGCATTGCTTGCGGACAGAAGTAACTCCTCAGCCTGTTGAGGCTGGGTGAGTTCCTGTGGGAGTGCGGCAATCAAGTTATGTCGATACGCATCCGCCGTTGCGGCAACCTGCGCGTCCCACTCCAGATGCTCGACTTTTTCGGCGGCGGTGACAGCATCCAGCGCATCGGAGATCGCGTACATTAAATCGAAGGCGTAAGGGTCTATTTCATTCGCGGCGGGATGGTGGCTTTGTTGCAGCAATAACAGGGTGTCGAGAAAATGGTGAGCGGGGGCGAGAAGCCTCTCCGGCACAGTTGTACCCTGCACGGCCCGTACCTTTTCCTGTATCCGCTGAATGTCGGCCGCATCAGGCTCATGCCTGTTGTATCCCCGATGTCGCTTTTCGATGAGGTGCGGCATCTTGCGGCTCAGGGTCTCAAGAAGGCGCGCTTTCAGGTGTTGTGCCTCTTCTGTTTGCCGCGATAAGCATTCGCTGCTCACCCCATGGAGATCTCGCGACGGAATATCTATCGCAACGTCAATCATCTCCTCGCAGAATAACGCCTCACCATCTTCAGCCTTTTTTACTGCAGACGAAAAAGATGCCTTTTCATCATCAGTAAAGAGGATATGAACTGTTTTAGATAAAGCCTCGTGAGATGACATAAAACCTCCACAATAAAAAGAGTGATCTATTTCAATCTATTGGGGGTCGTCTTATTCAGACGACAACAACCCTGTTGATCATCAGTAAATACAACATGTGTTGGTTTTAATAAAAGCGAGTCAGATGGCATGCGTCCCACACAACAAAACAGGGATTTTATTCAATCCGATAATTAATCAGCGATGGGCTTCGATTTTTATAAGCAACAAAAGAGCGTTGCCTTTTTACGGCAGTAATTTATGAAATTAGAGAGGTGATTTTAACTTTCTTATCAGGGATCAGGGTCTCACTCATCCTTATTTACCAGGGAAATTATTTTCGCTATGGCAAATTAAAACGCGCCATGAATTCCCTGGGTGTCGATCTGTGCGGTCTGTTGCCCCTCGCAGATCCACTCCTCCAGGCGAACGCTGAGCGCGTCGTCGCTGAGTTTCAGTTTTCCGCGCAGCGCACACTCCCAGACGACTAACACCCGCCAGCCCTGCTCCAGCAGCAGTGCGCAGTCGCGGGCGTCGCGCGCCACGTTTTTGCCAATCTTCTCTAACCAGAAATCGGTACGCGTGGCGGGGACTTTAAACAGATAGCAGTTGTGATGGTGCCAGAAACAGCCGTGGGTGAAGATAACGCAGCGGTAGGCATCAACGATAAAATCGGGGCGTCCGGGCAGAGTGGCGTCCTGCACGCGAAAGTCCAGCCCCAGCGCCTCCAGGCAACCGGCCAGCCGTTTCTCAATGGCGGTATCGCGCGTGGCGATGGCGCGCATATTCTTGCTGCGCGTCGCTTTGTCATGCACATCTGCCATCGTTCCCTCTCCTCAGGATGGGCGCGCGCTGTAGCGGCGCAGCACCTCGTCATCAAGACGCTGAAAATCGCCCTGCAGTTCGGCGCTCAGTTTTGCCATAAAGTGTACCAGGAAATCGGCGTTATGCTCGGCCAGGGCGCGGCCTTTGGCGGTCTGCATGGTCGCAGGCAGTTTTAGCAGCTTGCAGAGAAAGTGGTCGAGGGCAAAGCGTTTGTCGTCCAGTTCGCGGCGGGCAGCAAAAGGATCGTCGCCGTCAAACAGCGCGCCGCCCATGCTGCCGGAGACGGCGAAGACCCGTGCCAGACCAATCGCGCCAAGGGACTCCAGCCGGTCGGCATCCTGCACGATTTTAGCTTCAGGGGTTTGTGGCGTAATGGCGGCGCTGAAGCTGTGCGCCTCAATGGCGTGGCGCACCGCAGGAATGGCGCTTTCGGGAAAGTCAGGAAAGTCGGTAGTAAGGATCGCGGCGGCTTTTTCTGCCGCCCGCTGCGACGAGGTGTGACGCAGCGGATGATTTTTGGCAAAGCTGACAATGTCGTGGAAGTAGCAGGCGGTAAGCACCACCAGCGCGTCAGCCTGTTCGCCTTCCATCAAGGTTTGCGCCGTTTGCCATACGCGGCGAAAGTGCGCGAGATCGTGAGCGGCATCGGCGTGGGTAAAGTGCTGCGTCATCCAGCTGTCAAAGCGCTGCTGCCAGTCGAAGAGAGACATGCATCATCCTGTGAAACGGTGGAGCCCTACGTCACGCTTGCATATCACGTGGACGTGTATACCAGGCAATGGCGCCCAGTATCGCACCTACCGCACTTAATGCAACGATGCCAGACACCGTGTTTAACCCGCTTTCGACAGATCGCGCTGCGCCGCTGGCGAAGCCTGATGCAATATCAACAGGGCCGGCAAGCCAGAGATTGCTCGCCAGAGACCAGCAAAAATAGAGGCAGAAAATCCAGAAGACCCATAGCGCCAGCTTTCCACCTGCGCTACGAACTGCGAAATCGTCCATAATCTCGTTTTCCTTTTGTGGTCGGGGATTGTTAATAAGATACGTTCTCACTATTCAGAGTTCTCCGACATCATATCGTCAGAAAATATGAATTAAAGATATATCAACAATTTTGATACTTTTAAGGCATAACGCCGGAATAATTCGCATCGTTTGCAGCGTTAAGCACTTGTTAACTCATTGATAAATAAACTAATTATAAAAACATTTATGAATATATGGTATTAGCAAAGCCGAAAAAGGAATAAGCATGCACGCGCAGGATTCAGAAGGTCTGCCGGATGTTGGGTCTGTTAATAAAGGATAAGAAAGTTGATTGATAAGAATGAACCCTTCTGGAACCGAATGGTTCCAGAACTGACTGTAACGGACTTTACAGCCTCCCTGCACTTCTATGCAGACGTGCTTGGCTTTAACATCATGATCAAGCGCAAAGATCCTGATTTTGCTTATATCTCTCTTGGTGAAGCACAACTGATGCTTGAGCAGTATCATCCGGATGGCTGGAATACGGGCGAACTCACCAGGCCATTTGGACGAGGCATTAATTTTCAGATAGAAGTGGACGATATTGAACAGATCCTCGCCCGGGTGCATGCACATGGCGTAACGCTTTATCGGGATCTCCACGATAGCCATTACAGCACCGGAGAAACGTCCGCCTGCCAGAGAGAGTTCCTCGTGCAGGATCCCGATGGTTATCTTTTACGCTTTAGCCAGTACATTGAATGAAATATCAATGTCTGTTTCTGATACAAAGCCGACAACTTAACAGAACTGAAGGTCTGCTTTGAGCGAAGAGCTGAAGTTCGGAATGCATACTTACATCAAGGTGTCTTAAGCAATAGGGAGCAAGTCACTGCCAGTAAACGCTTTGGCCGTCCGCCTGTACTGGACGAAGAGCAAAAAATGTCCGTATTAGAAAGAATTGAATCCGGCGCGACTATAAGTGCAATTGCGAGAGAATTCAGTACATCCCGGCAAACAATATTACGCGTCAAAAATAGCTGATATGTCCTGACTCGTGTGTAGCTAAACATGAATAATGATCAGCATCATAAAAGCTTAAAAGAACCTGCATCTCATATAGTCAACTAAGTTGTGAATGTTTAGATTGTTGGTAGAGGCTCAGCGGTTGAGCCATATAGAGGAAGAAACGATGGCATATTATAAATACGCTGATAATCTGCAAAAAAACTCACACGCAGCCTTTGATGCAGAGTTAGCGCCAGGTAGTGAGGCTGCTAATCCGGGTATCTATCGTTGTGTTAATTGTGGTGACGAAATCGGAATTGCAAAAGGTCATACACTCCCACCTCAGAACCACCATCAGCACCAGAACGGACTACCTATCCGCTGGAAGCTACTTGTGTGCGCTGTCCAAAAATAAAAATATTGCTGCCTCCAGGCGGCATATTTCTATCGCGACCAGAGCTCCGCACTCTTCATTTATCATAATTTCACTCATCATTAAAGGCTGCGAGTACAGATATAAACTCCTGAGATACACTGCCAGTCATGATCAGGAACTTTCGTCAGATGCCATACGGTACTGGCCGTTCGCCTGAGCGAAAAGACCTCATGTGGCGATCTGCATTACCGGTAAGCCCAAGAAAAAAACCCTCAAAAGAGGCTGTTATTTGATATATTTGATATAGGCTTGTTCAAGTGCAAACTTTTCTACGCTAGAATCCAACAAAAGTAAAACTAATCATTCAGGCAGGTTTAACTATGCACGCAGTCCATATGTCAGCCTTTAGGGTATTACTCAAAGCGAAAGCAAGAAAGTCCTTTAAGCTTGGTGAATTGAATAATGATCAGAGCCTTAAGGCTTATGATATAGTAAAAGTAATATTAAATAATAATTTAAATACTCCGCTTGAGGATACTGATACAAAACTAATAGTATCCATACCTTCTGGAAATCTTACTTTTGACGACAACAAAAGAATAATATACGGTTACGTAAATGCTGGTAGGTATGGGGAAAACTATACTGTCAGGCAGAAGTTGCTCTCGTCAACAAACCATAAGCAAGTAAACCACGATGAAGTAACAGAGAAAAAAAGATATATTTTTATGTATCTCCCTGACAGTTTAGATACTGGGATTATTGCTTTCCATGAGAATGCGAGGTTAAATGCCAGAACCCCTATAAAGAAAATAATAGAGCTTGGGTTCGTCTCAAATACACCATCTTTTGAAGCACGAGTACGCCCATTATTACATCAAGACATACCAAATAGCATAAAGAATTCAGAGGTAGTAGAAATAAGAGCAGTTGGTTATAAAGTTAGCAAGGATGCCGCCGATGCAATGCGTTTAATCGGAAACAGAACAACTGCTGACTTTATTATCAAGAATAAAGGCTACTCTATGGGTAAGGTTTCTGACTACCTGGGGAAAAGTAAGTCGCAAAACGATCTCCTTGAAATATTAGAGCCAGATAGCGATAAAATAAAGATCACAGCTCAAGTGAATGGAAAGAATAAGATATATGATTTGAACGATATTATCGCTAAGGGCGTATCTATTACACTGGATGATGCTAAGTTAAACATAGACCCTCTAACTCAAGAACCTGATACCCAAGGGTTACACGATGCTATAAAAGATGAAATAAACGATTATCTTTCAGCAATTTATGGGAGTGGGTACAATATATGAATAAAATAAACATCTACTGGCTAATAAAGAACCACATTGCCAGCTTAAAAGAGGATGGAGCCACTTCTCTCTCTAAGCCAGATCTCTGGCTACATTTTATTTTTCCGTTAATAGCCTCTTTCTTTGTTTGTCTTTTCTTTAAAGTAATGCCGACATCCGTTGTTGGTATAATGGTTAATTTTGGATCTATTACGACAGCGTTACTTATGAGCGCAGTAGTAATGGTTTATGACCAAAAAAGCAAGATAATTGATAAGAGAGATAGAGAAACAGTTATTGATAAAATAAAAACATTCACAAAAAACATAGCCTTATATAAAGAGCTATGCCAAAACATTTGCTTTGCGATATTAACATCAATAATTATAGTGATTTTGTCAGCAATACTTTCATTCTACGATGTAAAGATAACAACATCTATTTACACTGGATTCTTTACTGTCGTCTCATTTTTTTGCTACGCCTTATTTATTTCAACTATGATCACCTTCCTCATGATATTAAAGAGGTTTAGCATTATACTAGACAACTAGATTTCTTTTTTATAGAAGAAAGTGACCTGCTCCCCTTAAATCGATACAAACTGATGTCAGCAAAGTCCGCTCCTGGCACGAAGCGGACCTCAAGGCTCTCCGACTATCTTTTGACGAGCAACTACGTCTGCCCATCATAAAGCTGCGAAAGGCGGCTAAGTCATCTTTATCAGCCAGCAGCTCTGAGCGGAAAGCGGATTGTAGGAATATCGAATTCGTAATGTGAGTCTCTTTCAGTCTTGCATCCGCACCCTATTTTGAAGATGGCTGCGGCAGATTTTTTGCGGTCGACTCTTTTGTGAGAGCATCATTGTTAACTGCGCCCAACAGGACATCAAGGAGACCGGGAAAGCGCGCATCGAGATCTTCCCGACGTAGCGACAATAAGTTTTCTCGCCCGAAGGGGCGCTGCCAGATCACACCACTGTCGCGCAATACACGCCAGTGGTGAGTCAGCGTCGATTTGGGAATACCACTCAGCACCGCGCTACACGCATGTTCGCCGCCACCAGCAAGCACACGTACCACTGTCAGGCGTAATGGATTTCCCAAAGCGGCCAGCACGTTCTCAAGACGAAGTTGTTCTCTGTCAGGGTGGTTTGCAAGCATCCGTTTTTCCATAAGGGAGTTAACATCTCCCTATCCTACTTTAAGTTTTATCAGTTGACTAATGTACGAGTACATACATACATTAAATGTACGTATGTACTCGTACATTGGTTTTCTTAAAATTATACGGAGATTGTTCTATGCCCACATCCACAATGGATTCAGGTGCCCGACGTTTACAACACTGGAGCCTTGCGCTACTGGCGTTCGCCCAGCTCATTTACTCGCTGGATATAAATATTGTATTTGTGGCGCTGCCGGAAATTGGTGCCGGACTGGGGTTTTCTGAGCAGACTCTGCAGTGGGTCGTGAGTGCCTATACGGTATGTTGCGGAGGTTTTTTACTTTTCGGCGGGCGGGCTGCCGATCTGCTGGGGCAACGTCGCGTATTTATTTGCGCATTATGGCTATATGCCTTTTCTTCGCTTGCAGGTGGTTTAGCGTGGGAGCCTGGCGTTATCGTCATTGCGCGAGCCCTGCAAGGCATAGGCGCTGCATTACTTTTTCCGTCCACGCTGTCACTTATAAACCGACTGTTTGAGGAAGGACCTGCACGAAACCGGGCTCTGGCTGTCTGGGGCGGCGCAGGCGCAAGTGGTCTCACCCTGGGATCGCTTGCCGGAGGAGTACTTACCAGTGCGTATGGCTGGCCGTCAGTATTTTTCGTCAACGTTTTACTGTCAGCCATCGCGATTTGTGCTGCTTTTTATGTCTTACCGAAAGACAGCCTCAGGAAGACGCGCCGCAGTTTTGATTTTCCAGGTGCGGTAACGGTGACGGTGGGCGCCACCCTGCTGGTATACGCTCTGGTTCAGGGGCCTGAAGATGGCTGGCTGTCAGGACATATTCTTTTCTCTCTGAGTCTGGCCGCTATATCTCTGCTGCTGTTTGTCACTATTGAGGCCCGCAGCCAGGATCCACTGATGCCGTTACGGTTATTCAGAAACCGCAGTCTGGTTACAGGCATGGCGATGACGTCCATTTATATGGGGACATTCGGCGCTCTGCCTTATTTCCTGACGATTCTGTTTCAGAGTGTTATGGGGTACAGCGCTTTACAGACGGGTCTGGCCTTTATTATTCCTTCGCTGGCAATCTTTGCCGGAACGCAGCTCGGTGCCCGGCTCGCAAATCGTCTGCCGGTGCGCACAACATTACTTATTGGTTTTTTAATGGGGATTACCGGTACGCTGGCTCTGGCACCGGCAGCATTTTCTGGTGCATCTTATATGAACATAATGCCGGGGCTGGTCATTTCAGGAGCAGGACAGGGTATTGTATGGACGGCAATGTGGATAGCTTCAGGCTCAGGCGTTCCGAATAACGAGCAGGGGATCGCTTCAGGTATGGCTTCTACAACGCTGAATGTGGGTAATGCGATTGGTATAGCTGTGCTGATAGCGCTATCCGGGAGCGGGAGTGAGAGCCTGCAACGGGAAACCTCTGTGAGCAGTCTTGAGAATGCCTTACAGCTGGCTTTTTACCTTGCTGCGGCCGGACAGGTTGCGGGGCTTTTTGTTTCCCGTCTGTTACCTCGTAAAGCGGCAAAGGGTCTATCAACAGCCTCCGCGTAACGGGTAATCAAACCTCTTCTGCTCCTGCTTATGCACCTAAAATAAGCGCTTCACAGACCCGCTGTCAGGCGGGTCTTTCTGAAAATTATCCTCAGCGTCGCTGACTTACCCCCGCAGGTGCGCGAGAAATTCAACGGCTGCAATAACAGCCTGTATATGAATGTCTGCTCTGGCACGAAGCTGACTGAGCTGAAGGTCTGCTTTGAGCAAGGAGCGGATATCCACTATTGTTCTGCAGCAAATGGCGATTTTGCTAATGTCGTCGCCTGTAAAACAGTGGTCAGTGTTACCTGACCACGACAATCTAGCTAAAGTAACGCAATGAACTGCTGTCGTTAAGCATGTGATGTTGCATATAGTCCATGTCATCCTTACTGAAATCTTTGTCTGTATCTTGCCCGAGATTGACTTCCTGTTTAGCTATATCTACAGAAAGTGATGAATGAGATGTGGATACATGTATGTTCTCGTCATCAAGATCAAGAAAGTCATACTGGGATTTGAGACTATTTTGAAGTTTTTCCAGTCTCAGCTGCTGGTCACTCGCGACGTTTTTATCTTCATCAAGCGTGGTGGCAAGAGTCAGTTTCATTTCAGACTCAAAGTGGTCATCAAAGGCATGCCGAACATTACAGGCAAAATCACTGATGTCGGCCTCGGGCTGAAGATGGGCAAGTAACCCACTGACTTCTCCGTTGTTTGATCGGTAAGTAATTCCCACGCCAATACAGGGACCACACCCTCCTGTTTCCATCCTGGTGTTTTTGCCTTTTAAAAGTGCAGCCTGCCCCATCCCCAGTAATCCTTTTTTCAGGTTTTCAGGAGCCTCAGAACCCCGCATAGCTGGAGCGCCAGCGTGCAGGCCGCTTAAAGGCCCTTTCAGGGAGACGCTTTCTTGAGATGACGGCTGACCAGCTTCGGCTTGAGCGTGGTGCGTTAATGGAGTTGAGCGATTTACTTGCATTATGACCTCCTTTTTTCCTGGAAACTCATTAACCGATATTGTGTGGGTTTGCCCCAGGAATAGTTCCGCAAGAAAATGATGCAGGTATATGCCCTGCTCCCGATTGAATGACACAAGCACGCAAGTTCAGGCTGCCGCCAGGCCTGTTTTACGTAACCGGCTCACGCTTAACACCACTGATGCCGCAGAAGCAACGACAGCAATCCACAGAGCATAATGGACAGCCTGTAGTTCATTTATTGCCAGCAGTACCCCCATGACAGCAGCGCCGAGACATTGACCGAACGTCCGCACGATAGACAATACGCCTGATGCGTAGCTGGCATAGTCGCGGGATACGTTAGAGAGCATCTCCCGGTTGTTAGGACTCTGAAAACAACCAAATCCGATGCCGCACCACAGGCTACGTAAACAGATATCCCATGCCGCAGGGCTGGCGGGCAGCGTGGCCAGCAAAATCAACCCCACCACAAAAAGCGCTAACCCAACGGTAGAAATCAGCGGCGCTGAAAATGTGTCGGCCCACCGGCCCGCATGAGGCGCTATCAACACAATGCCGATCGGCCATGGCGTAAAAAGTAACGCCGACATTACGGGGCTGTAGCCATACACGCTCTGAAACAGAAATGGCAGCGCAATAAAGGTAATTCCCTGGCTCACAAAACAGGCCAGCGAAGTTAAAGCCGCAAGGGTAAAGCGTCCATTTTTGAACATTACGGGTGGTAATAAAGGATGCTTTGCCCGGCGGATGTGCCAGATAAATGTGATGGCGCTGAACATCGCGAGCAGACTCCAGCTGATAGCCCCGACGCTGATGTGATGGTCTGAGGAGAAGCTGTTTGCCGCCATCACCATTGAGCCTAAAAGTAGTGCAGACAGCACAGCGCCTGGCGTATCGAACGGCGTTCTATCGGACGCCGGTTTTGGTGGCAGCGACCTGAATACCAGCAACAGGGAAACGGCGCCAGCGAGCACGTTTATGGCGAATAACCATTTCCAGCTCAGTATGCCCAGCACTGTGCCGCCAAGTACAGGCGCTATGGCCGAGCTTGAAGCAATAAGCAGGGCATGTAGCCCAAGAATACGGCCAAGCAGTCGCCCGGGGAAAACAGAACGCAGTATCGCCGGGGCAATGCTCAGGGTAGCTGCGCCGCCGATGCCCTGCATAATGCGCATTCCGATGAGCATCTCCGGCGTACTGGCCAGCGTGCAACCCAGTGAAGTGAGCGTAAAAACGGTAAGGCCTGAAAGAAACACGGGGCGGTAACCGACGCGTACTGCGAGCGCAGCGAAGATAGCCAACGTCATGGCGGCGGAGAGCAGGTAGCCATTAGCGAACCAGACCGCGACATTCGCCGGTACCTGCATCGCTTTTGCCATGGATGGCAGGGCAATGTTAATCATCGTGCCGTCAAACACGCCCATCAACGTCGTGGTCATCACGGCGGCCATCACGCGTGCACGCTCTTGTCCCGGCAGGCCTTCATCGCCCGGCTGATTTGCAAATAACGTTGTCATCTTTAATGCCTGTGAAAGGAAGGATGCGAAAACTATAATCAGCAGCGAGTCAGGGCGGAAGACGCAGCATTTGCACTCTATAATTGCATTCGACGCCATATCTGAATTCTCACCAGGAACCACTATGTCCGATCCTGATTTTAACTTGCTGGTTGCGCTCGACTTTTTGCTGGCAGAAGCCAGCGTTGCGGGGCGGCTCGACGCTTAAACCTGAGTACCTCAGCGATGAGCCGCACACTCAGCAGGCTACGTGAAGTGACAGGGGATCCCATCCTGGTGCGAGCAGGACGTAACATGGTGCTCACCCCCTGGGCTGAAGCAACCCGGGACCGTGCCAGAAGCGCGGTCTATGAGGCGAGAGCGGTACTTCAGCCCTCATCCGGGGCACTCAAGGTGGAAAACCTCGAACGGCTGTTCACCATCAGGGCCAATGATGGTTTTGTGGTGGCATTTGGCCCACTGCTTATTGCCGCCGTGGCCGAAGCGGCCCCGGGTATTTGCATACGCTTTGCGCCGAAACCTGAAAAAACGTCTCGTTATCTTCGGGAGGGTTTGGTTGACCTGGAGATTGGTGTTCAGAGCAATATGGGGCCAGAAATTCGGGTGCAGAGACTCTTTCAGGATCGCTTTATTGGAGCGGTGCGCAAGGAGCATCCGCTGGCCTCACGGCCGGAAATAAGCGTTGAAGATTATATTGCCTGGGGACATGTGGTGGCGTCACCCGACGGGGTGCTACATGGTTTTGTCGATGATGCCCTGGCGGCGTTAGGCGTCACGCGCAAAGTGGTGAGCGTGGTTCCAGGCTTTCCCACTGCGTTATCCGTCGCCCTGGCCTCTGACCTTATCGCCATGGTTCCCGCACTGTACTTGCGCAACCAACGAATGACAGACAATTTACATCTCTTTGAATTGCCATTCAAAACCCGCAACATTGTGGTGTCGCAGATGTGGCACCCAAGAATGGAAAAGGATCCCGGTCACCGCTGGCTTCGAGAGAAAATTTTAGAGGTGTGTCGAGAACGGTGAAGTATTCCATCCCATATCAACTAAGTAAATTGCACTGTTATCACGGAAGTTTTAAGCCACATGGGATTCTCTCCGGCTGGGGTTTACCAGAAGTAAAATCGAAAATATTAATCCCCTCCTTTCTGTCATTACAAAGGTAAGTAGATTCCCGGATGTTGCCATCATGCGTAAAGCATTTCGCCGCACTATGAATCTCTTTGCCAGAGATATGAAAAGAGATATGACAAATGAAGGCAGCTATCCAGATAGTTAATGAATCCTGGCAGTAGACGCTTCAGCTAAAATGGATACGGTTGAATGACATGTTCTCCTGCTATTAACACAAAGTAACGCCAGCAATGACCACCTCTGGCACAGAGCGGAAATTGCTAATAACATTCCTTGAAAATCAACGGGGTATAGGTGAAATCGACTCATTATACAATCAAGCTAGTTAAGTGCTTGTAGGGTACATCCAGTACATCTAACCCCATATGTTTAGCTAATGCTATGGCTTCATCATATTCAGTTTGGCTAAGCTGTACATCATACTCACAAATATGTTCGCATAAGATTTCAAAGGCTAATGGCTCTTCGTTAAAGTTTATATAGTCCAAAGCACCTTCGAGCAAAAAAGGCTCTAATCTGCCTTCAAATGCCTTTCCAAACTCCCTTATTCGATTAGCAAACATTTTTTAAAATTCCTCAACTGACCTGCTCTCCATAAATTAACATATATCAATGTCCGCTTTTCGCACCAACCTGTCATTCGGCCATTACATCGAAGGCTATAACCTATAAAGCCCGCTTTGTAGAGCGGGCTCGTCTTATCAGGCTGCGCTTTTATATTCGGTAGCCTGCAGCAGCGTTTTACTCCCTTTCAGGGTAAAGAGGGAGGCGATAGTAAAGCTCAGCGTAATGCTGCCAAGAATGAGATAAGCCTGGTGGAAGCCGACGGTGTCATACATCCTTCCGACCCATGCGGAGAGTACAACGCCTGAAAGCTGTTTCGATAAGTTAAAACCAATCAGGAACAGCGTTGCCGATAGTTTCGGGTTAAAGGCAGATGATATGTATTTGAAGGTGCCCACCAGCAAGAACGGGAGTTCAAACATATGCAGCATTTTTAAGATCACCACTTCGATAGCTGAAGAGGCAAAAGAAGAACCCAGAATACGCGCTGACATAATAATGCCGGCAGTGATCAGAGCGTTTTTCGCGCCAATCCGGTTCACGATGGCAGGGGCAAAGAACATAATCAACGCGTTAAGTAATTCCCCTCCGGTGGTGACGAAGCCGAATACTTCTGTTCCGCGTTGCGGACTGGAGAAAAAGCCTTTAAAGAAGTTGGCAAACTGTTGATCAAATACGTCATATACGCTGGCGACGCCAACTACGTAGACAATAAATCCCCAGAAGCGTGGCATACGTAATAGTTCCGCGGCGGTGCGCATCGAGAAGGCCTTACGGTTGGCTCCCAGCGCGTAGATTACCAGTTCACTGTTGCTCCCTTCCGGACGCGACATCCACAGCAGCACTCCCAGCACCAGCGCAAAACCTGAGGCAATCCAGAAGGTGATATTGGGATCGATGCCAAACAAAATACCGGTGATGGATGCGCACAGTGCCCAGCCAATACAGCCGGAAACGCGCACTTTTCCGTATTCAAAACGGTTCGCACGGCTGACGCGTTCAATATAGGCCTCTACCGCCCCGGAACCGCTGGAGAAGACCACCCCCAGATAAATACCGCCCGCTAGCGCACCGGCGAAAATATTCAGCTGCAATAACGGCGACAGCACAAAAATAAAGAACGGCGCAAACATGATCAGCAAGATCGTAATGGTCCACAGCAGGTGTTTGCGTAACCCCAGCTTGTCAGATATCAGGCCAAATATCGGCTGAAATATTATCGCGAACAGCGAGATTGAGGAGAAAACGATCCCCGTTTCTGTTTTGGTTAGATGATTAACTTCCGCCAGCCAGACCGGGAAAAAGGGAAAGTAGGCCGACATAATGAAGTAGTAGAAGAAAAAGAACAGCATAAAGTAGATGAAGTTATGCCGTTCTCTTGGCGCGAGTTCAGAGAGTTTCATTGTCTATATTCCATCCTGTGTACGCGTCATTATTAAAGCCGCTTTTTTGGTGGTTTCGCACTTTCACCCCGGTCAGAGCATTATCGCCATCGAAGATAATCTTCTCCTGGCCATCAGCCCGACGGTTTTCCTCGACGCTGAACGTCAGTGAATCGCAGCCTGTCGGGTTTTGCCACTCCTCTCGCGCCAGCACGTCATGAAACAGGTGGCCCGGAGACGTCCGGGGATCGTGATGTTGCATAGGTATATTCGCCTGATAAATGAGAATGTCGTTCGCTAGACAAGATGGGTGAGTTATCAGATATTTTGTTTAAAGCCACAATACTGGCGAAAGTGAAACTCATACACGATCACGAAATCCCACGGAAATGGTGTTATTTTGTCGTCTTTAAGACATAAAATGTTAGCGAACGACATTGTTACGAACGTGTACAGGAGTGGTTTATGCAGCGCCGTACGGCAACGTTAGAAGATGTAGCTCGCAAGGCCGGGGTGTCGCAGCAGACGGTTTCGCGTGTACTGAATAAACCCGGGGTTGTGTCTGAACGCACCCGCGACAAGGTTATCAGCGCGATGCAGGCGTTACTCTATGTTCCTAACCGTTCGGCGCAATTGCTGGCGGGGAAGTCTGCGCCGTCGATTGGTTTGATTACCGCGTCGTTGACCCTGCATGCGCCCTCACAAATCGCCGCGGCAATAAAAAGTCACGCCAGCGCACGCCAGCTTGAGGTCGCTATTGCAATGCCCGCGATCGTGGATTACGCCTCACTTCAGGCACGGCTAAATGAGTTTCGCGCGCAGAATATCCGTGGTGCAATTATTAATCTGCCGCTGGAAGGCAGTGTTGCCGAAAAGCTGGTGAGTGAGAATCCGGATATTTGCTGTCTGTTTTTGGATATTTCGCCGGAGACCGATGTCTGCTGCGTGCGTTTTGACCATCTTGATGGTTGTAGCGCTTGCATTCGTCATCTCTGGGAGCTGGGGCACCGGGATTTCGGTCTGCTTGCCGGCCCTGAAAGTTCGGTTTCAGCACGCATGCGCTTGAGCAGCTGGCGTGAGACGTTGCATCGACTTGGGGTAAGTAATGCTGTGACGGTTTTTGGCGACTGGAGCGCGGCCAGCGGCTGGCACAATGCCTTCAAACTGTTACATCAGTACCCGAAGATAAGTGCGATCGTTGTGGCAAACGATCAGATGGCACTCGGCGTGTTGAGCGCCCTGGCGCAGCTCAATCGCAACGGTAGCCAGGCAGTCTCCGTCACGGGTTATGACGATACGGCAGATAGCCTTTACTTCCAGCCGCCGCTGACGACCGTGGCACAGGATTTCGATAAACTCGGTAAGCGGGCCGTGGAGATGCTTATCCAACTCGTAGCCGACCCGCAAATCAGGATCCGTGAGCTGCTGCCTACACGACTGGTTATTCGTCAGTCAACCTGGCCCATAGCCAGTCACCCCGGGGATGACAACGCGCAGCTAATTACGCAATTAAAAACACTGGTGAAAAAGCTGTAAGATCTACAGATTCTGCCCGTGGAGCGCCCCATCTTATTAATCAACGTTCACTCCTGACACAGAGCGGACATTAAGTTCTTTTAACTGCGTTTAAGGCCTTGAGCACAGCCAAACACCTACGACTGGTTTCACCTGCCACAACGGCTATCACTCTGTCGACGTCAATGCGTCCTGTCGGGCAAGCGCAATCCTCTCAATCTCGCTCATGTGCGCGCTTCCCCATGCGCACAGTGGGGCAAGGCTATTAGCAAGGCTGACGCCGAATTCGGTAAGCGAGTATTCGACTTTGGGCGGAATAGTCTGGTAGTCGATGCGCTGCACCACGCCATCGGCCTGCAACTCCTTCAGCTGCTGAATAAGCATTTTGTCACTGACGCCAGCAACCGCGCGTTTCAGCTCACCATAGCGGCGGGTGTCATGCGCCAGGTGGTACAGGATTAAAGGCTTCCACTTACCGCCAATCACAGCCAGCGCTGCGTCCAGACCACATGTAAATGAGGGTGTCATCGGGTTTCCTTGGGTACTTACCAAAAGGTGCATACTATACCAAAAGTAATTTCCCGTCTAAAGTGCAGCTGTCGACAAATCACTTAAGGAGAAGCTTATGTCCAGACTCACAGGCAAGACCGCATTGATTACAGGTGGAAGCACGGGGATCGGCCTTGCAAGCGCCATACGCTTCGCAGCAGAAGGCGCCCGCGTTTATATCGCAGGACGTCGCCAGGCCGAGATCGATAAGGCAATAGCTAAAATTGGTCATGGCGCGACGGGAATCCGTTGTGATGTCTCCAGCCTGGCGGATCTCGACCATCTCTACGCGCAGATCAAGAGCGAAGCAGGTCAGCTCGATATCCTGTTCGCAAACGCTGGCTTAGGAACGTTCGCTCCGCTGGGCGAGATCAGCGAAGCGGACTTTGACCACATGTTCGGCGTCAACGTGAAGGGGACGCTGTTTACGGTTCAGAAGGCGCTTCCGCTCATGCGCGCTGGCGGCTCGATCATCCTGACCGGGTCAACCACAGGTTCAATGGGAACGCCCGCTTTCAGCATCTACAGCGCGACGAAGGCGGCAATCAGAAACTTCGCCAGAAGCTGGGCCCTCGATATGAAGGGAACCGGTATTCGCATCAATGTGCTCTCACCCGGCGGTACAGAAACCCCAGGGTTGCACGACCTGTTCGGGGCCAGTGGACAGTCGGAAGCGTTGCTCGCGGGCCTTGCCGCACAAACGCCGCTTGGCCGCATCGGCCGCCCGGAAGAGACGGCCGCCGTTGCCTTGTTCCTGGCAAGCGATGAGAGCAGCTTCATGACGGGCAGCGAAGTCTTCGTCGATGGCGGTATGGCTCAGGTGTGAACAATTCAGGCGCTCCGATAAGGGCCGGGGTGCCTGTAAGCATAAATAGCTGGTATGGGTTTACGGCAGAGAGGTGAAAGTGAGCCCGACGTTGAACCAAAAAATGTGAACGTTTAGATCCGCATTTTTCTTAAAGGATTTTCTCATTGGGATCTGGATCGTTGAAAGCCAGGCGGGTAAGTGCTTGAATAATGGCGGAGAGAGGGGGATTTGAACCCCCGGTAGAGTTGCCCCTACTCCGGTTTTCGAGACCGGTCCGTTCAGCCGCTCCGGCATCTCTCCGTTCAGATAGTTGCCATCATGCCAGGAAATTTGGCATTTTAACAGACCCAGTCCCGTTGATTTGGTTCAAGTGGCGAGTTTGCGAGCAAAACGATGATTAAGTGGCCCTGGAAAATCCGGGAGACTGCCGATGAAGCAGATCTTCCCTGGCAAGATGCGTTAAAAGTCCCCGTGTTGGCGAATTTATCGCCCGACGAGCAAAGCAAACTGGTTCAGTTGGCCGACCGTTTTTTGCAGCAAAAGCGCCTGGTGGCGCTGCAGGGATTCGATTTGGACGCGCTGAAAAGCGCGCGCATCAGCCTGCTGTTTTGCCTGCCGGTGCTGGAGCTGGGCCTCGAATGGCTGGATGGCTTTCACGAAGTGCTGATCTACCCTGCCCCTTTTATCGTCGATGATGAGTGGGAGGACGATTTTGGCCTTGTGCATAATCAGCGCATGGTCCACTCCGGGCAGAGCTGGCAGCAGGGTCCTATCGTGCTTAACTGGCTCGACATTCAGGACTCCTTCGATGCCTCCGGTTACAACCTAATTATTCATGAAGTGGCGCACAAGCTTGATATGCGCAACGGCGATCGCGCCAGCGGCATTCCGCTGATCCCGCTGCGCGATGTGGCGGGCTGGGAGCACGATCTGCGTGCCGCCATGGAGAATATTCAGGATGAGATCGATCTCGTCGGCGAAAGCGCCGCCAGCATTGATGCCTATGCCGCTACCGATCCCGCCGAGTGTTTCGCGGTGCTGTCAGAGTATTTCTTTAGCGCGCCAGAGCTGTTTGCCCCGCGTTTCCCTGCCCTGTGGCAGCGCTTCTGCCACTTCTATCAGCAGGATCCCTTAAGCCGCCTGCGCGGTCAGCCAGGAAGCTATGGCGAAGAGACGAATCCGGTGCACTAATTACAGGCCTGGATGTTAATTAGCCAATTGAATCAGCACGTTAAATTTAGTGTTGACACTAAAGTACGGGGTCAGTAGTATTCGCCCCGTTCACACGATTCCTCTGTAGTTCAGTCGGTAGAACGGCGGACTGTTAATCCGTATGTCACTGGTTCGAGTCCAGTCAGAGGAGCCAAATTTAAGAAGCCCGCTTTTTAGCGGGCTTTTTGCTTTTTATTCTTTACCCTCCCCCAGCAAACACGACTTATTAAGCCGCTCTGCTTCTAACGTTATAAATTTGTAACAAAAGTTTTTTAGACTGCTCTCCATTGCGACGCAAGCCTATGGAAATCACAGGAAAACGATATGAGCAGACCCCTTAAATCGGTGTTCAAGCAAGAGCACAGCGATGAGATCAGTAACCCAAGCCACAACGCCGCGTTTTCAGAGGTGGTCAGCGCGTTTATGTCACGCCGCCGCTTTCTGCAAATGGGGATGGTCGCCGGCGCTGCGGCCTCATTCCCCTCTTTACTGATGCCAGAAAACGCCTTCGCGGCGATGCCGAAACCGTCCGCCTTAGCGAAAGCGATGTCGCTCGGCTTCACCAGCATTCCCGTCTCGACCGCCGATAACGTCACGGTGCCGGAAGGCTATATCGCCCGTCCCTTCTATCGCTGGGGCGACGCCGTGGGATTAAAAGGCAATCTGCCGGAGTTTAAATTCGACGCCAGCAATACCACCGATGAGCAGGCGGCGCAGGCCGGTATGCACCATGACGGTATGGCGTGGTTTAGCCTGCCGCAGGGCGAAGAGAACCCGGCGCACGGTCTGCTGGCGCTCAACCATGAGTACATTGATAACGGCATGCTGTTTAAAGACGGGACCGCTAACTGGGATCTCGACAAGGCGCGTAAAGGGCAAAACGCGATGGGCGTGTCGGTTATCGAGGTGAACAAAGGGGACGCCGGCTGGCAGGTGGTTCGCCCCTCCAGCTTTGCCCGCCGCATTACCGTTAATACGCCGATGCAGCTGAGCGGCCCGGCGCGTCACCAGCCGCTGATGAAAACCGCGGCCGATCCGCAGGGTGAAAAGGTGCTGGGCACCATGCAAAACTGCGCCAATGGTCGAACGCCCTGGGGCACCTATCTCACCTGCGAAGAGAACTGGTCAGATATTTTTGTCAAAAAAGCACCGCTCAACGCGCTGGAGAAGCGCTACGGCATCAGCGACAGCGATGAGTCCTACCGCTGGAACGAAGTGGATGAGCGCTTTAGCGTCGACAAAACCCCCAACGAGCCAAACCGCTTTGGCTGGGTGGTGGAGATTGACCCTTACGATCCGACCTCGACGCCGCGCAAACATACCGCTTTAGGCCGCTTCAAGCATGAAGGCGCTGCGGTGACGCTGGCGGCGGATAACCGCGTGGTGGTCTATATGGGCGACGACCAGAAGTTTGAATACATCTATAAATTCATCTCTGAGAACAAATATGACCCGAGCGATCGCAAGGCGAATATGAATCTTCTGGAATCGGGCACGCTCTACGTCGCCAAATTTAATGAAGATGGCTCCGGCGACTGGCTGCCGCTGATCTTCGGCGAAAACGGGCTTGATCAAAGCAACGGCTTCGACAACCAGGGCGATTTGCTGATCAAAACCCGTCTTGCTGCCGATAAGGTCGGCGCAACCAAAATGGATCGCCCGGAGTGGATCGCGGTCGATACCCACGCGAAAGGCAGCGTCTACTGCACGCTGACCAACAACTCCGATCGCGGTAAAGAGGGCAAAGCGCCGGTGGATGCGGCCAACCCGCGCGCCAATAACCAGTTCGGCCATATCATGCACTGGCGCGAAGAGAACGCCGATCCGGCGTCAGCCAAATTTAAGTGGGATATCCTGGTGCTCGCCGGGCGCACGGACAGTGACGACCCGAAAGTGAAAGGCTCAATGCAGGGTGCAGAGTTTGGCAGCCCGGACGGCCTCTCCTTCGATCATCGTGGCGTACTCTGGATCCAGACCGATGTCTCCTCCAGCACCATCAATAAAAAAGCCTATGAAGGGATGGGCAATAACCAGATGGTAGCAACCATTCCGGGGAGCAATGATTATCGTCGCTTCCTGACCGGGCCGCGCGGGTGTGAAATTACCGGTATTGCCTTTACACCGGACAACCGCACGCTGTTTATCAATATCCAGCATCCCGGTGAAGGCGGTGATGACATCACCGATCCCAATAATCCGCACGCTATCTCCAACTGGCCGGATTTCAAAGCCGATGGACGACCGCGCTCCTCCACGGTGGTGATCACCAAATCCGACGGCGGCATTATCGGTACCTGATACCGTTAAAGAAAAAGCCCGCATTGTGCGGGCTTTTTGCATTTCTGTGCAGTGAAAAGCACGGATAATGCCGCGTTATTCGTTGCCCCACTCATTGAGGAAGTTAGCGATCTCATCAATGCGGCTCTCTTTGAGGCCGGCTTCGCGGGCCATCTCTTGCTGCGCCTCTTCGCTGATCTCTTCATTGTTGGACAAGCGGGTCAGCAGCAACTGGAAGTAGTGCGCCACCGCGTCACGCTCGGACTCGCTCACCGGCGTCGCGGACTCCGTCGAATACTCATCGGCGATGTCATAAAACTTCAGCGGAATATCGTGGTTCATAAGGGATCCTTAAAAGCAGCAGATAACGTCAAACTTTAAGCAGTTTCACCGTCGCGTCGATATCGATCTCATCTTCCGTAAAGATAAGCGTTGAGCCCTGGAAGGTGGTGATCGCCAGCTTTTTCAGCGTGCGCATCTCCCCTGGCTTGATATCAGATTTTGGCCGGATGCTGCTCATCAGCACCCCGACTGAGAGCACCGGGCTCTCTTTATCGATACGGGTATCAGCAGGCACTTCTTCGTTGAAGACAACATAAGATTTGATCGAGGTGAGCTTCAGGCGCTCGCCGGCGATAAAAATATACTTGCTGTCCGGCACCACTTTTACCGCATAGGCCGACAGGCCTTTATTGTTGGTGGTGGGTTCAAACGTCACCGCCGCATCTTTTTTAATCAGCTCTGGGTTGGCGACCTTAATCACATGGAAATAGCGGTTCTCACCGTTCTCATCTTTGATAAATCCAAAACCTTTCTCTTTAAACCAGGTTGTGATTTTTCCGTTCATCGCCTTACCGCCTGTTGACTCGTTGTTCTGTGCTATTTTTGCCGCGCGCAGTGTAAAGCACATTGCCCGCGCAGACCACGCTTTTGGCCCGATATTCTTCTGCGCCCCTTACCACATCAGATCGTCAGGCACTTTGAAGTCGGCATACGGATCGTCTTCATCCTGCGCTTCCTGGCTCAGTGCGCTGTTGAGCACAATGCTGTCGGCATCGCGCTGGGCGATTTTATCAGCCACGCTTGCGGGAATAATTGCGTACTCCGGCTCGCTGCGGTTTTCCGTCATCAGACGGGCAATTGCCAGCCGGCCGCTAATCAGCTGCGCCTGCGTTACCTTATCGACGACGATTTTCTTGATCAGGTTGTTATCGGTGAAGTTAAAGTTGATATCGCCTCTGCTGATGGTGATGCGGTTCATCTCAATCAGCTGCTTCACCTGCGCTTTGTACTCTTTGGCGAGCGTCGCCTGCTTCTGCTGCTCGTTAAGCTGCTTATCGCGCTCAAGCTGCGCCTTTTTGTTCTCTTCTACCGCTTCTCTCGCCTCGCGCGCCTGCACGCGGGACTTCTTCGCCGTGCGCTGCACTTTGGCCATCTTTTTGCTGTTGACCAGCCCTGCCTGCAGGAGCTGCTCTTGTAAGGTAAGTTTTGCCATTTTCGCTTCTGAATCCGTTAACAAATTTCCCGGATTATAGCGGGAATTGTTAAGGATATACCAGGCGCAGGATCAGACCGCTTAACGCTGTCAGGTACGACATCTGTGTAAAAGGGTTTTCTCACGCGGGCTGTCGCTGTAGTCTCAAGGGCGGCCTTAATTTTGCCGCATACAATGTGAGTAATCCTTTCCCTGGTTTTAATAATAAAAAATTGCAAGATGTAAGGAACAGACAGGACAGCTATGGACTCCACACTCATTCCCCCCCGACCCGATGAGCAGACCCCGTCCTCCCACCGCGCACGCCGCGCTGCATGGGGCAGCTTTGCGGGCGCCGTGGTCGACTGGTTCGATTTTTTACTCTACGGCATCACCGCCGCGCTGGTGTTTAACAGCGAATTTTTCCCGCAGATCGACCCGGCAATGGGCACGCTTGCCGCGTTTGCCACCTTTGGCGTCGGCTTTCTGTTTCGCCCGCTAGGCGGCATCGTCTTTGGCCATTTCGGCGACCGCTTAGGACGTAAGCGGATGTTGATGATGACCGTCTGGATGATGGGCATTGCCACCGCCTGCATTGGCATTCTCCCCTCTTTCGCCACCATTGGCTGGTGGGCACCGGTATTGCTGGTAACTCTGCGCGCCATTCAGGGCTTCGCCGTTGGCGGCGAATGGGGTGGCGCGGCGCTGCTGGCAGTGGAGAGCGCCCCGGCTGGTAAAAAAGCCTTTTACAGTAGCGGCATTCAGGTGGGCTATGGCGTCGGCTTGCTGCTCTCTACCGGGCTGGTTTCGCTGATCAGCACGCTGACCACTGATGAGCAGTTCCTGAGCTGGGGCTGGCGTCTGCCGTTCCTGTTCAGCATTGTGCTGGTGCTTGGCGCGCTGTGGGTACGTAATGGCATGGAAGAGTCCGTCGAGTTCGAACGCGCGCAGGCAGACAAGCCCACTGAGGCGAAAACCCGCCCGCCAGTGTTTGAAGCGCTGGTTCGCCATCCGGGCGCGTTTCTTAAGATTATCGCCCTGCGGCTGTGCGAACTGCTGACCATGTATATCGTCACCGCCTTTGCGCTTAACTACTCCACGCAAAACCTGGGCATGCCGCGCGAGCTATTTCTCAATATCGGGCTGCTGGTGGGCGGCGTCAGCTGCTTTACTATCCCGCTCTTCGCCTGGATGGCAGATCGCTTCGGGCGTCGGCGTATCTATATTACCGGCGCGCTGCTCGGCGCCATGAGCGCATTCCCTTTCTTTATGGCGCTGGAAGCACGCTCTATTCTTGGCGTAGTTATCTTCTCCATTTTGCTGGCGAATATCGCCCACGATATGGTGGTCTGCGTTCAGCAACCGATGTTTACTGAGATGTTTGGCGCAGGTTACCGCTACAGCGGCGCGGGCGTTGGGTATCAGGTCGCAAGCGTGGTCGGCGGTGGCTTTACGCCGTTTATCGCTGCCGCACTGTTAACCTTCTCCGGCGGCGAGTGGCACAGCGTGGCGATCTACCTGATGGCGGGTTGTTTACTCTCGGCTGTGACAGCGATATTTATTAGGCCGCAGGTGCACTAAGTCGATAAAAAAGCCTGCATCTGCGCAGGCTTTTTTTTGCATTAAATCTGATAATCAATCGCCGCTTCATCCGGCTCCATCACCTGGCGTTTGATCTCATCGACCGACAACCCGGCATTACAGAGTTCGATAAAACGCCAGACATAGTTGCGCTGCAACTGACCGCGCTTTAACCCCAGCCAGACCGTATTGGCATCGAACAGGTGCCGGGTATCGAGGCGCACCAGTTTCCCCGTTTCATGCTCACCGCTGGACTGCTCCGCCACCAGCCCGACGCCGAGACCCAGCTCGACATAGGTTTTGATCACATCGGAGTCCTGCGCGCTCAGCACCACGTCGGGAATTAACCCTTTGCGGGCAAACGCTTCATCAATGCGCGAGCGCCCGGTGATGCCCTGACGATAGGTGATAAGCGGCCAGCGGCAGATCTCTTCCAGCGTCAGCGGTGAGGCCTGCGCCAGCGGATGATCCTGCGGCACCAGCAGACTGTGATGCCAGCGGAACCAGGGAAACGCCACCAGCGCGCTGTCGTTGCTTAAGCGTTCGCTGGCGATACCGATATCCGCGCCGCCATTATGCAGCAGGGTTTCGATCTCCTGCGGCGTCCCCTGGATAAGCTCAAGACGAACCTCAGGAAAGAGCGCGCGGAAGGATTTGATTACCGACGGCAGGCTGTAGCGCGCCTGCGTATGGGTAGTCGCGATGGTCAGAACGCCGGAGGTGTCATTGGTGAAGAGGTCGGCGAGCCTGCGGACGTTGCTCGCCTCGTTAAGAATGCGCTCGGCAATCACCAGCAGCGCTTTGCCCGGCTCGGTCATGCCCAGTAACCGCTTGCCGCGGCGAATGAAGATCTCAATCCCCAGCTCCTCTTCAAGCTCGCGGATATGTCGACTCACGCCGGACTGCGACGTATACAGCATGTTGGCGACTTCCGTCAGGTTGTAATCCCGCCGCGCCGCCTCACGGATAATTTTAAGTTGCTGGAAGTTCACCCTTCGCTCCTGGCCCATCAATCATGACGTTATTGTTAAAGTCTGCGGCCAGGCAGAACAAATAATAAAAACCAGCAACTTATACCTTTAAGGAATAAAGACTAGCTTGCCAGCTGCAGCTCGCGGTTCTCCATCGTCGGACGGCTGACCAGCGACAGCAGAATGTCTTTCACCGCCTGCGCCTGTGGCGACATGCTGCCGCGTGCCGAGACATTCAGTGACAATGGCAGGCTCATTGATGGCGTGGTGATGCGCGCCATCCAGCCGTTCGTGGCGCTACAGAGCGAGCGCGCGGCGGATTCCGGCAGCACCGTCACCCCCATTCCGCTGGCGATCGCCGCCGTCAGGGTGGCAATCGACTCGATCTCGCCAATGATTTTTGCCGTCAGGCGGCGCAGGGAGAAAGCTTCATCCACCCGTAAACGCACGGCGCTGTAATCGCGCGGCAGGAAGAGATTGAGCTCAGCAACCGCCGCCAGATCGACGCTCTGCCCCGGGCAATCCCGCGTGCCGACGAGATAGAGATCCTCTTTCAGCAGCGGCAGGCTATTAATCCCGGCACCCGGCGCGCGCTCGTAGAGCACTGCCATATCGAGCTGGCCGTTTAACAATTTGTCGTTAAGCACCGTGCCGCTGTTTTCATGCAGATAAACGGTCACTTCCGGCAACTCAGCGCGCACCGCTTGCAGCAGCGGCATCGTTACGGAGGAGGCAGCCGTACCGGGCGCGAGGCCAATCGATACCTGGCCGCGCAGCGTCTGGCCGACGTTATGCACCGCCAGCTGCGCTTGTTCACACTGGCGTAGAATGGTGCGCGCATGGGTATAGAGGATCTTGCCCGCTTCCGTCGGCGTGACGCCGCGCTTGGTGCGGATCAGCAACTGTTGATCCATCTCGCCTTCCAGCGTTGCGACCTGCTGGCTCAGCGCAGGCTGCGCAATATGTAACACTTCAGCGGCCTGCGTCAGGCTGCCAATATCGACGATTTTTACGAAGTACTTCAGGCGTCTTAAGTTCATTTTGCCTCCTGTAAGGATTACCCATGCCAACGCTAAGAGTGATGATGTTGGGAGAGTTGCAATATGCTTGCCACATTTCCTGAGATGAATAAAAGGAGAGTTAAGCGGCTGGATAATAAGCCTTTCTAATCGCTACGGGATAAATAGAGCATGAAACAGCGGTTTGCTTATGCCCCATAAGGGGTAATTTGCACCACCGCGGTGCAAAACGGCGTATAAAGCAGCGCAAATGGGCGCGGGATGAACAGATTGCCCAATTTGTCAGCAAACGGTCATCTCATTGCAATCCACCCTTTGACAAGCCCGATGGTCATCGATAATATGCGCCCCGTTCACACGATTCCTCTGTAGTTCAGTCGGTAGAACGGCGGACTGTTAATCCGTATGTCACTGGTTCGAGTCCAGTCAGAGGAGCCAGATTTAGAAAAGCCCGCTTTTAAGCGGGCTTTTTGCTTTTCTGCATCAGCCGCCCTGCTCCATCGGCAGGTTCTGTCGGCTTCTGCTCCATGCCTTGTAGCGCGCCGGTGACATACCGATCACCGCGCTGAACGCCCGTCGGAAGACCGTCTCATCCTGATATCCGCAGGCAAAGGCCACCTGGCTGACGCTGTTGCCGGGCACCTCAAGCAGCGTAATCGCGCTCTCAATGCGCACACGGGTGATGAAACTTTTCGGGCTCTCCTGCAGCAGGTCGCGCATTTTCCGGTGCAGCGTGCGCGGCGTCATATTGAGCGCGGCGGCAAGTTGCTCAACGGTGATCGCCGGGTTCTGGTAGCGCACCAGATTTTCGGCTTTGGTTAATAGCGGGTCGACGGAGTTGAGAAAGCCTTTGGGTGCATAGAGCTGCTGGGAGAGTGGCTGGCTGTCGGCAACGGCCATATCCGCCACCAGGCGGGCAATCTCTTTTCCGGCGTGGTTAGCGACAATATGCAGCGTTAAATCCACCCACGACAGCGGCCCGCCGGTGGTGATGACATTGCGATCCTCGGCCAGCGCTTTTCCCCACACCGGTTTTGCCCGCGGATAACGTTCACGAAACGTATGAAACAGCCACCAGGTGGTAGTGCAGATCCTGTCGGTCAACAACCCCGCCTCGCCAAGCACAAAGCCGCCCGCACAGGCACCCGCCACCACGCTTCCTTTTGCATGGCAGCCTTTAACCCACTGCGCGGCCTGCGCAACCGCCTCTGCATCAACGGGGTGCTTATCCTCATTGAGCTTCATGCCGCTGGCGATAATGAGATCCGGGCGCTGATCAAATGCGCCATCGCTTTCAATCATTCGCCCCTGCGCATCCGGCACGGCTGTGCCCTCTGCCGTCACGATCTGTGTTTCAAAACGCGCCGTGGCGTGATGATTTTGCCCGATAACCTGGTTTGCCAGCCAGAACATATCCGTTAACCCCGCCAGCGCTGAACGCATACTGCCGGGTAATGCCAGAAGCGCAACGCGCATACCTCACCTCATCACTCTGTCCGATTTTGCATTATAGATGTCAAATAAGACACTACTCGCCAGCCGCAAATTCTTTCACACTCTTCCCAACTTCTCCTCCACTGATTAAGGGCTGGCAATGTGGCGCAACTTCACGCTGTTAACCATGCGGGTTTTTACCCTGCTACTGATGACCATTTTTGCCGCCCAGGCAAAGGAACAGACCATGCCTGATATCGTTCTGGTACACGGCGCGTTTACAGATGGCTCCAGCTGGTCGGCGGTGATGGCCCGGTTACAGGCGATGGGCTACCACGTGACGGCCGTGCAAAACCCCCTCACCTCGCTGCAGGATGATGTTAACGCCACGCGCGCAGTTATTGCCCGCCAGCCTGGTGATGTTTTGCTGGTCGGCCACTCGTGGGGTGGTGCGGTGATCACAGACGCGGGTAACGATCCGCGCGTCAAAGGGCTGGTCTATCTCTCGGCGCTGGTGCCGGACAGCCACGAGTCTGTCGCGGGCTTGCTGACGCGTTTACACGCGCCGATGACGGGCTTATCTGCCGACGAACAGGGGTTGATCTGGCTCGACGACCCGGCTCTGTTTCATAAGGTGATGGCAAACGACCTCTCCCGCCAGCGGGCGCAGCTGCTGGCCGCCGCACAGCAGCCAATTGCCGCACGTGCCTTTACCGACACCCTCACCCATGCTGCCTGGCACGATAAACCGTCATGGTATCTGGTGACCGAAAATGACGCCGCCCTCAACCCAACCGTGCAAAACGCACTGGCAAAGGCGATCGGCGCGACGCGCGTTTCACTCTACTCCAGCCATCTGTCGATGATCTCCCATGCCGATCGCGTGGCTGAGTTTATCGATCGGGCTGCCCGCACTCTTCCCTGAACCAGAGGCTATTGGTATGAACATCCTGCACATTGATTCGAGCTTTAATCACGCGCACTCCGTCTCGCGCCTGCTCTCCCGGGAGATTGTCGACCGGCTGATGCAAAGCGGGCGCTATGACGAGGTGGTTTATCGTGATGTTGTTGACGACGAGATAAGCCATCTGACCGCACCCATCGCCGCTGGCTTCCGGCCGGTGGCAGAGCCCGATCTCGCGGCCGATGTCGCCGTCGAGCACCGTCTCTCCGAGGTGCTGGTCGCAGAGTTTCTGGCAAGCGACGTGATTGTTATTGGTGCGCCGATGTACAACTTTTCCATTCCGAGCCAGCTGAAAGCGTGGCTTGATCGCCTTGCCCAGCCGGGCAAAACCTTCAGCTACACTGCGCAGGGCCCGGTTGGGCTTGCCGGTGATAAGCGGGTGATTATCGCCTCTTCGCGCGGCGGCTTTTACCACGATACGCCACTGGCAGAGATGGATTTCCAGGAGCGCTACCTCAATGCCTTTTTTGGTTTCCTCGGCATCACCAACGTCGCGTTTGTGCGCGCGGAGGGGATCTCGAAAGGAGATGCAGTGAAAGAGCGTGAAATTCAGCGCGCTATCGCCTCAGTGGCAGATGTCATTAACCTGTAAGGAGCCGCAGATGTTATACGCAGTGACATTACGCTGGATAACCTCGCCGGAGCGACTGGAGCCGTGGCGCGAGGGACATAAAACATGGCTGGTGGAAGGGCTTCAGCAAGGGATGGTGATTGTCGCCGGCCCGCTGAGCGACAACTCCGGCGGCGTTATCCTTCTGCAGGCGCAAGATGAGAAACAGATTGAGGCTTATCTCCAGCGCGATCCCTTTATTATCAACGCCCTCGTCTCGGTAGAGCGGGTAGCGGTTGAGCCGGGGCTGCGCTCAGTGGATTTTCCCGCGCAGTGGGCAGCCGCAGCGAAGACGGTATAGCGGGCAGGTTCAGCGTAAAGTTTTGCGCCACTTTGCCGATAACTCAGTGCGGCGTTTATTTCGCCGTGCTGAGCGATGTTGCTCGACAACAAAAGGATGATCGACATGGATCCAATTCAGATCGCATCATTAGCCAGCAGCCTTGATTCTTATCAGCTCGATAACCAGGTGAACACCCTGGTGCTGAAAAAGGCGCTGGATACGCAACAAACTATTGCAACGGATCTGATCAAACAGATCCCGCAGTTGCCTTCTAATCCGGCTATCGGTCGTACCATTAATACGACTGCCTGACGGAGTTGCCCGCCTTGTGCGGGCATTTTTCTCCCCCTCCTCCCTTGCCTCTTCTCCCCGTCCGGCGTAGGCTTAAGCCAATTAAAACCAATCGGTCTAAATTATGGATGGCGATAATACATTGACGCAAAAGCCGCGTCGTGGCCGCCCGCCACAAAAGGCACGCGACTTTACCGACACTCGCCAGGCGCTGATCCGCTCGGGTCTGGAGGTGCTGACAGAAACCGGCTATCTCGCTGCCGGGATCGATGCGGTAATCAAAAATATCGCCGTGCCTAAGGGATCGTTTTATCACTGCTTTAAGAGCAAAGAGGCGTTTGGTATGGCGGTGCTTGAGGCCTACGGTGCCTTCTTTGCCCATAAACTCGACACTTTTCTGCTTAATACGTCACGTACGCCTTTTCAACGGCTGGACGCCTTTGTCCATCACGCCAGTGAAGGAATGGCGAAGTATGATTTCCGCCGCGGTTGCCTTGTCGGCAACCTGTTGCAGGAGACGCCGCTGTTACCCGATGCATTTCCAGAGCAGCTAAAAACCATTCTGCACAACTGGGAGTGCCGCGTGGCAGCGTGCCTGCGCGAGGCGCAAGCCTGCGGCGAACTGCCGCAACAGGCGTCGCCCGAGGCGCTGGCCAGCCTCTTCTGGTCCGGCTGGGAGGGCGCGGTGATGCGCGCCAAACTCTTTCGCAGCGCAGAGCCGCTCGACCACTTCTGGGCCTTCTTCCGCCAACATATTCAAATAACACCTGCAGAGCTGGCATTACGCCGAAATCCACCCCTCATGACGAGGAAAACGCAGTTATGAAAGCATTAGTTCTGGAACAACATGAGAAACAGACCCTCGCCGCGGTGCAAGAGATCGCCCTGCCGGATCTTGCCGAGGGCGAGGTGAAAGTCGATATCGACTGGTCCTGCCTCAACTACAAAGATGCGCTGGCCATCACCGGCAAAGGCAAAATCGTGCGTCAGTTCCCGATGGTGCCGGGCATCGATTTCGCCGGTCGCGTCAGTGAAAGCCGCGATGCGCGCTACACGCCGGGCCAGGCGGTGATCCTCACCGGCTGGGGCGTGGGGGAAAATCACTGGGGGGGCCTTGCAACCCAGGCCTGCGTGAAGGGCGACTGGCTGGTGCCGCTGCCGCAGAGCCTGAGCGCACGCAATGCGATGATCATCGGCACCGCCGGTTTTACCGCCATGCTCTGCGTTAACGCCCTGCAAGAGGCGGGCGTAAAACCGCAGGATGGCACGGTGCTGGTTACCGGTGCCAGCGGTGGCGTCGGCAGCACGGCGGTTGTCTTGCTGAAAACGCTGGGCTACAGCGTTGCGGCGGTGACGGGTCGCGAATCAACCCATGCGTTCCTGCGCCAGCTGGGCGCGGATCAGATCCTGCCAAGAAGTGAGTTTGATGAGACGCGCCCGCTGGAGAAGCAGCTCTGGGCAGGCGCGGTCGACACGGTTGGCAGCAAGGTGCTGGCAAAAGTGCTGGCGCAGACCAACTATGGCGGCTGCGTGGCGGCCTGCGGTCTGGCGGGCGGTTTCGATCTGCCGACCAGCGTAATGCCGTTTATTCTGCGCAATGTGCGTCTGCAAGGAGTTGACTCTGTGATGGTGCCAACTGAAAAGCGCAGCGCCGTCTGGGAGAAGCTGGCAAGCACGCTGCCGGAGAGCTATTACCAGCAGGCCGCAACAGAGATCGCGCTCGAGCAGGTCCCTGCTACCGCCGCCGAATTCCTCAACAACAATATTCATGGCCGTACGCTGGTCAACATCCACGCGTAACCCGCTTCCGGCGTGCGCTGGCGCGCCGGATCTTTTCTCCCCCCGTTTCTTCCGAATCACTGTCCGGCAACTTTCGTTTCACAAAGTCGTGACATATTATCGGTAGAGCCGTAACGCAGATAAGGAGATAAAAATGACCAACGAGGGTGCAAATCTGACCCCGGAACAGGCGCTGGATCAGCTGGAAGCGCTGTATGACCGCTCCGTCAATGCCCTTCGCGAGGCGATTGGTATCTATATTGAGAAAGGTGAGCTTCCTGACGTTGAAGCGCGTGAAAAAGGGCTGTTCGTCTACCCGCAGTTGTCGGTGAGCTGGAACGGCAGTGCAAGTAAGCCGTCAAAAACCCGCGCTTATGCACGCTTTACCCACGCGGGCCGCTACTCCACCACGATTACCCGCCCGTCGCTGTTTCGCGCCTATCTTATCGAGCAGCTCACGCTGCTGTGCCAGGATTATGGCGCGCAGATCGAGGTTGGCCTGTCGGCCCACGAGATCCCTTATCCTTATGTGATAGACGGTTCAGAGCTGACGCTGGATCGCTCAATGAGCGCTGGCCTGACGCGCTTTTTCCCGACTACCGAACTGGAGCAGATTGGCGATGAGACGGCAGATGGCCTGTTCCATCCGACCGAACTCTACCCGCTGTCGCACTTTGACGCCCGCCGCGTCGACTTCTCGCTGGCGCGCCTGCGCCACTACACCGGTACGCAGGTTGAACACTTCCAGCCGTTTGTGCTGTTTACCAACTACACCCGCTATGTGGATGAGTTTGTGCGCTGGGGTTGCAGCCAGATCCTCGATCCCGATAGCCCCTATATCGCCCTCTCCTGCGCGGGCGGACACTGGATCACCGCGGACACCGAAGCGCCGGAGCAGGCGATCTCCGATCTGGCGTGGAAGAAGCACCAAATGCCCGCCTGGCACTTAGTCACGGCAGACGGCCAGGGCATTACGCTTATCAATATTGGCGTTGGCCCGTCGAATGCGAAAACCATCTGCGATCACCTGGCGGTGCTGCGCCCGGATGTCTGGCTGATGATTGGTCACTGCGGCGGCCTGCGCGAAAGCCAGCAGATTGGCGATTATGTGCTGGCGCACGCCTACCTGCGTGATGATCATGTCCTTGATGCAGTCCTGCCGCCGGACATCCCGATTCCGAGCATCGCCGAAGTGCAGCGCGCGCTGTATGACGCCACCAAAGAGGTGAGCGAGATGCCTGGAGAAGAGGTGAAACAGCGGCTGCGCACCGGCACGGTGGTCACCACCGACGATCGTAACTGGGAGCTGCGCTACTCTGCTTCAGCGCTGCGCTTTAACCTGAGCCGCGCGGTAGCAATTGATATGGAGAGCGCCACCATCGCCGCGCAGGGTTACCGCTTCCGTGTGCCTTACGGTACGCTGCTCTGCGTCTCGGACAAGCCGCTGCACGGCGAGATCAAGCTGCCCGGCCAGGCGAACCGCTTCTATGAAGGGGCCATCTCCGAGCACCTGCAAATCGGTATTCGCGCTATCGACCTGCTGCGCGCCGAAGGCGATCGCCTCCATTCGCGTAAGCTGCGCACCTTTAACGAACCCCCTTTCCGATAAACCTGCCTCTCTCACCGCCAGTTTCGGCTGGCGGTGAACAGCTCGTTTGTGAGAATACACAAGCCATTCGCCCGCGCGGAGCGCGACAAAAGGTTATATCGACAGTGAGCCTATAAAGCGGGTTGTGATTGGTGAAGGGCAAAAACTGAGACGGCGAGATGACCGAAATATGAAAAGCAAAAAGCCTGCTCGTAAGCAGGCTTCTTAAATTTGGCTCCTCTGACTGGACTCGAACCAGTGACATACGGATTAACAGTCCGCCGTTCTACCGACTGAACTACAGAGGAATCGTGTGAACGGGGCGAATATTAGCGGTGCCCCTGCGCCATGTCAAAGCCTGATTTCACATTTTGGCGCGTTTGCCGAATTATTCTCCATTTTGCGCAGAAATGGTCCGTTCCGTCGGCGTTTTCTGCGGCTTCGGATACTTCCACAGCCAGCGGCCGCTGACCATTCGCCAGTAGAAAAGCGCACCGCGCACCGCCCAGTCAAGGAACATCCCCAGCCAGACACCGACCACGCCCATACCTAACACGATACCGAGCGTATAACCCGCCACGACGCGACAGCCCCACATGCCGAGCATCGACACCCACATCGCGAAACGCGCATCGCGCGCGCCTTTCAGCCCGGCAGGCAGCACCCATGACGCAGCCCAGATTGGCATAAACGCGGCATTCAGCCATAAAAGCACCTTAACGACCTCTTTTACATCCTCTTCGTGGGTATAAAACGCGGCGAACCACCCGGCAAACGGCGCGGTTCCCCAGGCAATCGCTGTCAGTAACAGCGTCGAGAGCCAGAATACATGGCGCAGCTGGCGTTCGGCCTGGGCTATCTGCCCTTTGCCAAGCCGTTTACCGGTAATGATCGTCGAGGCCGAGCCGAGCGCGTTACCGGGCAGGTTAATCAACGCCGCCACGGAGAAAGCGATAAAGTTCCCGGCAATCACGTTGGTGCCCATCCCGGCGACGAACATCTGCGTCAACAGTTTACCGCCGTTAAACAGTACCGATTCGATACTGGCGGGAATGCCGATGCCCATCACTTCCCAGATAATGTTGAAGTTCAGCTTCTCGAAATAGCTTTTGAGCGGAATGCGTAGCGACGGGTTAAAGCCAATCATCAGTACCCAGATAATCGCCACCGCGCCGATATAACGCGAAATGGTCAACCCGAGCCCCGCACCCGCAAAGCCCATTCCCTGCCAGCCAAAAGCACCGTAGATCAGCGCGCTACTGATGATGATATTGAGAATATTCATGCCGCCATTAATCAGCAGCGGGATTTTCGTGTTACCTGCGCCGCGCAGCGCGCCACTGCCAATCAGCGCAATCGCCGCCGCCGGATAGCTCAGCACCGTTAACTCAAGGTAGGTAAGCGCCAGATCCTTCACCGGCTGGGTTGCCGCTCCGGCAATAACATCAATAATTTCACGGCCGAAGTAGTGGATCACCGCTGCCAGCACGATGGCGAACAGCGTCATGATCATCAGCGATTGCCGCGTTGCTGACCTCGCCCGCTCGGCGTCGAGTTTGCCAAGGCTGAAGGCCACCACCACTGTGGTACCGAGATCGATAGCGGCAAAAAAAGCCATCACCACCATGTTAAAGCTGTCGGCAAGGCCTACGCCCGCCATCGCCTCTTTGCCCAACCAGCTCACGAGGAAAGTGCTGAGCACGCCCATCATCAGCACACAGGTATTTTCGAGGAAGATCGGCACCGCAAGCGGGGTGATTTCCCGCCAGAAGAGCACACGATAGCTTTTACGCTTTCTATACCAGGGGGTACGCATGACGGCCTGGCGAAGGGGGGTGACGACGTTCAAAATAGTCCTTGCCGCAAAAGATGAAATTACATTTCAAATGATGGGGGAGAAATGGTGATCCTGCAAAGCAATTCAGCATAAATTGGTGTCAATACATGCAAATCGCTGATGGAATCAGCAGTTGACTCCCCTCCCCTGAAATGGGGTTTGACAAAAGATTTTTCGCCGCTAAGATAAGCCTCCACACGATTCCTCTGTAGTTCAGTCGGTAGAACGGCGGACTGTTAATCCGTATGTCACTGGTTCGAGTCCAGTCAGAGGAGCCACATTTAAGAAGCCCGCTCAGGGAAACCCGAGCGGGCTTTTTGCATTCTGCGCAATCAGGCTAACGCAGGTGCCCGTCTATATCGCCGAGCGCCGCAATCTGATCTTCGCGGTAGCCCGCATCCCGCAGCGGTTGCAGCACATCAGCCATCAGATCCGGCACATAACCGATTAGCACATCTCCCGCATCATGCAGAGTGACCTCATCCAGCGCCGCGGGCAGCAGCAGCGATGCCGCCCTGCCAACCGGTATGCTGACGCCGTTTGCCTCAACGGTAAGTGGCGCACCGAGGTTAGTGAGAATACGCGCGCTATTGAAATGAAAACGTTGCGTCTGGCTGAACGACCAGCGCTCCAGCGCAAAGTAGGGCCCGGCGCAGCAGAAGAGCCGCGTCAGATTTGGCGCATCAAGCGCCAGCCCAGGCTGCGGCTGGCAGCGCAGTTCCGGACGCAGCTCCTGTAACAGCGCATCAATATTGCGCTCCCACTCCTGCTGGCTCAGGCGCGAGCCATCCTCCATGCGCCACGGCATGGCGTGCTGCTGGATATCCGAGGTCTGCTCGATTTCATAAATCAGCGTGTCGGGGCCGAAGCTGTGCAACATGCCGCCGGGCACGTAAAATGTATCACCCGTTTTCACCGGCACGCGGTACATCACCGCATCGTAATCCTCGGCCAGCAGTGCCGCTTTCAGCCGCGCATTATCAACGCCCTCGCGCACGCCGAGGAGACAGGTCGCGTCTTCCGCCGCCCACAGAATGTACCAGGCTTCGGTTTTGCCATTGGGCTGCTGCTCAAGGGCCTGCGCGACTTTATCGTTGGCATGCAGGTGCACCGGGAGCATCCCGCTGCCGTCGATGAATTTGCTCAGCAGCGGGAAGTACGGCCCGCGCCAACCGGGCGCTACCATCTCATCGGGATAGCGCTCCACCAGCTCACGCAGGCTGCAACCTGCATATTCACCGTTAACCACCGAGGCGATCATGCCGTCAACGTCGCTGATCTCCCAGGTTTCCGCGATGCGTGAATCGGGCAGATCCGCTTTGCCCAACTGCTGCTTAATGCGTTGCCCGCCGAAGATATGGGTGGCAACAGGCACACTGAGCGCCAGGGGATAAGCCTTCATCACGTCTCCTTGCCCGTCAGATAACTGCAACGCCACCGGTAACAGCAATGGTCGCACCAGAGATATAGCTCGCTTCGTCGCTGGCTAACATCACGTAGGATGAGGCGAGTTCAGCGGGCTGCCCCATTCGCTCAAGCGGGACTTCACTACCAAAGCTTTCAACCTGCTCAGGTGGCATGGTCGCCGGGATAAGCGGCGTCCAGATAGGGCCAGGCGCAACGGCGTTTGAACGGATACCCTTTTCAGCCAGCAGCGCAGCGAGGCTACCGGAGAAGTTGATAATCGCCGCTTTGGTCGCCGAGTAAGCAATCAGTTTCGGCTTCGGCTGATCGGCATTTACCGAGGCCGTGTTGATGATCGACCCACCCGCCGGCATATGCGGTACCGCCGCCTTGCAGATATAGAACATGGCGTAGAGATTGGTTTTCATGGTGCGGTCGAATTCATCGTCGCTGATCTCATCAAGCGACTCGCGCGTCATCTGGTAGGCAGCATTATTCACCACAATGTCGATCTTGCCGAATTGCTCCACCGTCTTCGCCACAATATTGCGGCAATGTTCAGCATTCGTGATATCCCCCGCAATCAAGACGGCTTTCTGCCCTGCCTTTTCAACCCACTGTGCGGTGTCTTTCGCATCATCATGCTCATCAAGATAGGAGATCACCACGTCTGCGCCTTCGCGGGCATAGGCGATGGCAACAGCCCGGCCAATACCAGAGTCACCGCCGGTGATAATGGCGGTTTTGCCTTTCAGGCGACCCGAGCCCTGATAATCCGCTTCACCGTGATCGGGTTTCGGCTCCATCTTTAAAAAACTGCCGGGCCACTGTTGTTGTTGCGCGTGTTGAGGATTTTGTGGACGGTCTGTCATATCTTATCTCCTTGTGTGGGGGCGAAATCGCCTGCAAAAACGAAGCGTTTCACCGCGCGGAAATGACGTTATGTCGTTACCGTTAACGCCAATAAGTGTAGCAGCCGTCACAAAATCGCAAGGGAGATAACTCTGAGTAACAGTTTGAGTGGAAAGGATTTCAAGCGAAGCGAGGAGGAATATGGCGTCTTACCGGCGACAAATCGCGTAATACGCTGCTTTTTAACTGGCAGGAAAAGCGAGGAGCGGATAAAGGTGATATTTTTATTAAAATCAACGTACTGTAAAAAAACTTACCGCTTCCTGTCTTTCGAACACACGGTAAAAAACGCCCTGCCGGCGCGCGCGGCAGGGCGTCCTGATTAGCTGCGCCAGCCCATTGCGGGCGCAACGTGTTTCAAAATTGACTCAATAACGTGGGCGTTGTAGTCAACGCCAAGCTGGTTCGGCACCGTCAGTAACAGCGTGTCCGCTTCGGCAATCGCTTCGTCTCGCTTAAGTTGTTCAATCAATTTGTCCGGCTCTGCGGCATAGCTGCGCCCGAAAATCGCCCGCGTCTTCTCATCAAGAAAACCAATTTTGTCATCGTCGTCGCGGCTGCCGCCAAAGTAGGCGCGGTCGCGATCGTTCATCAGGGCAAAGATGCTGCGGCTAACGGAGACGCGCGGTGAGCGCGTATGACCTGCGGCTTTCCACGCCTCACGGTAGGCGCGGATCTGCTGCGCCTGCTGAATGTGGAACGGCTCGCCCGTTTCGTCATCTTTCAGCGTCGAACTTTGCAGATTCATCCCCAGTTTCGCCGCCCATACCGCTGTGGCATTGGAGCCCGCGCCCCACCAGATGCGCTCGCGCAAACCCTCTGCGTAAGGCTCAAGGCGCAGCAACCCCGGAGGATTGGGGAACATCGGTTGCGGGTTGGGCTTAGCAAACCCTTCACCGCGCAGCGCATCGAGCAACACTTCGGTGTGACGTCGCGCCATATCGGACTCATTTTCGCCCTCGGCGGGCTGGTAGCCGAAATAGCGCCAGCCATCAATCACCTGCTCCGGCGAGCCGCGGCTGATGCCAAGCTGCAAACGACCACCGGAAATGAGATCCGCCGCGCTGGCGCTCTCCGCCATATAGAGCGGGTTTTCATAACGCATATCGATCACGCCAGTACCAATCTCAATGCGGCTGGTTTTGGCGCCGACGGCGGCGAGCAGCGGGAACGGCGAGGCGAGCTGACGGGCGAAATGGTGCACCCGGAAGTAAGCGCCATCTGCACCCAGCTCTTCTGCGGCGACCGCCAGATCGATAGATTGCAGCAGCGCGTCAGCCGCGGAGCGGGTGCCGGACTGCGGCGAGGGGGTCCAGTGACCAAATGATAAAAAGCCGATCTTCTTCATGGCGTCGTCCTTCGTTCAGTAAAGCGTAAGTGCCCCCTACTCTACGCTTTACGCCATAAGAAGAAATAACATTGATTTAACAATAACATTCAAATTAATTGAGCAATTGCGCTGCCCGCTTTTACATCCGCTCAATACCTCGCATTTCGCTGTTGTTCACAGCTGGCACGCCGATTTTTACCGGCATCCCTGAACGTCTCTCCAGCGCCATCGCCACCTGGCCTGCATCCGCGCCCGCCTCTTTTACGATTCTGTTGAGTACCGGCGTGGCGGGCAGAGGCACTTTTGCTGTCGATTCAAACTCTGCGCGGTTGCGCGACAGCGGCTCGTGCACTTCGACCCAGCTGCTGCCGTCCGGCTCGCGGCTCACTTTCACCGGCTCATCGATAATCTGCACGCGGGTGCCGACCGGCACGTTATCAAACAGGTATTTGATGTCCTGATTGCGCAGGCGGATGCACCCCTGGCTAACGCGCAGGCCGATGCCGAAATCCGCATTGGTGCCATGAATGGCATACAGCTTTCCAATATAAATGGCGTATAGCCCCATCGGGTTATCTGGCCCGGCTGGCACAAAGGCTGGCAGGGTTTTGCCCTCATCGGCGTAGGCTTTGCGGGTGTTGGCCGTCGGTGTCCAGGTAGGACCCGCCTGTTTGCGCTCAACGGCAGTCACCCAGTTACGCGGCGTTTCGCGTCCGGCCTGGCCGATACCAATCGGCAGGATCTCAACGGTATTGCTCTCTTTTGGGTAGTAATAGAGCCGCATTTCCGCGACGTTAACAACAATGCCTTCCCGCACAGTCGCAGGGAGGATGATCTGCTGCGGGATGACCAGCTGTGTACCGGCTTTTGGCAGATAGGGGTCTGCATCGGGATTGGCTTCCAGCATATTGCTCAAACCCTGCCCATATTTTGCGGCAAAGGCTTCCAGCGGAAAGGTATTGCCCTGCGGCACGGTGATGGTTTGCGGGCTACCCACCAGCCGGCTGCCTTCCGGCGGCAGCGGGTAAGTAACCGCCAGCGCAGGCTGGGCCGAGAGTGACAGCAGAGAAGCGCAAAGCAGTGTGACAGGACGCAACATAACCTTTCCTCAGGCGAAGCGGATGTCTGCTAATGATAGTCGGCTTCCAGGGATCTGCTGTCAGAGCGCGAAACCATAATGGGAGCCGTCGGGCAACTCGATATCGATCCGCAGCTTGCTGCCCGTTGCCTCGACGTAGCGTTTCAGCGTCGATAACTTAATATCTCTCCCCTGCTTCTCCATTACGGCCACGGTGGGCTGCTTAAGCCCCAGCTCCTGCGCCATTTCGTTCTGCGTTTTTTGCACGCGCTCGCGCAGCTCAGCAAGGTGAATATTAAGCAGCATCTCCTGCACCAGGGTTTGCGCCTTCGCGACAACCTCAGGTGTCTGTTCGGCAATTAATTGCTCGAGTGTTTTACTCATTGCATTTACTCCTTTTGTCGATCTTCTGCAGATGCAGCCTGGAAGCGCGCTTCCACACTTTCGATGAAAAACAGCAGAGTGGAAAAAAGGTTGCGAAGCCGCTCAATGAATAACAGCGCTGGACAACAATTGAGCGTAAAAAACCCCGCCGAAGCGGGGTTTGAAGTGACGAGTTAAACTCTATCCTTTACTGCGGCTGGCGATAATCTCCTCAGCCACATTGCGCGGCGCTTCCGCGTAGTGATGGAACTCCATGCTGTAGGTTGCACGCCCCTGCGACATCGATCGCAGCGTGGTGGCATAGCCAAACATCTCCGCCAGCGGTACGTCGGCACGGATAATCTGGCTACCGAAGCGCTCTTCCATCCCCTGTACCATGCCGCGACGGGAAGAGAGATCGCCCATAATATTCCCGGCGTACTCCTCCGGCGTCTCTACTTCGACATGCATTACCGGTTCAAGGATCGCCGGATCTGCTCTGCGTGCGCCCTCTTTAAAGCCAAAGATCGCCGCCATGCGGAAGGCCATCTCCGAAGAGTCGACATCGTGATAGGAGCCGAAGGTTAGCGTCGCTTTCACATCCACCACCGGGTAGCCCGCCAGCACGCCGCTGTTCATCGCTTCACGCAGCCCCTTCTCAACGGAGGGGATATACTCGCGTGGCACCACGCCGCCTTTGGTCGAGTCTTCAAATACAAAGCCGCTTCCTGCCGCCAGTGGCTCCAGCGTCAGCACTACATGGCCATACTGCCCTTTACCACCGGACTGGCGCACAAACTTGCCTTCAATCTCTTTAACGGTTTTGCGCAGCGTTTCGCGATAAGTAACCTGCGGGCGACCGATATTCGCTTCCACGCCAAATTCGCGTTTCATGCGGTCAACAATGATCTCCAGATGCAGCTCCCCCATCCCGGAGATGATAGTTTGCCCGGACTCTTCATCCGTATGCAGACGGAATGACGGATCTTCCGCCGCAAGCCGCTGCAGCGCGATGCCCATCTTCTCCTGGTCCGCTTTAGTCTTCGGCTCGATGGCGAGCGAGATCACCGGCTCCGGGAACTCCATGCGCTCAAGCGTAATCACCTTGTCCGGATCGCTCAGCGTGTCGCCAGTGGTGACATCTTTCAACCCGACACAGGCGGCGATATCGCCCGCGCGCAGCTCATCCACTTCATGCCGGTCGTTGGCATGCATCTGCACAATACGCCCGATGCGCTCTTTTTTGCCTTTCACCGGGTTGTAGACCGCATCGCCTTTTTTCAGCACGCCCGAGTAGACGCGGATAAACGTCAGCTGGCCGACATAGGGGTCGGTCATCAGTTTGAAGGCGAGCGCCGAGAAGGGTTCGTCATCATTCGCATGACGTTCCGCCGGCTGGCCTCTTTCATCCACACCCTGAATTGCCGGAATATCCAGCGGCGAGGGCATCAGTTCCACCACCGCGTCGAGCATGCGCTGCACACCTTTGTTTTTGAAGGCGCTGCCGCACAGCATCGGCTGGATTTCACCGGCGATGGTGCGCTGGCGCAGACCGGCAATAATTTCAGCGTCGTCCAGCTCGCCGGTTTCGAGGTATTTATCCATCAATGTCTCGTTCGCTTCCGCTGCCGCAGAGACCATTTTTTCGCGCCATTCTTGCGCAGTTTCCAGTAACTCTTCAGGCACCGGCGCATAGCTAAAGGACATCCCCTGCGTGGCATCATCCCAGATGATTTCGCGCATTTTGATCAGGTCGATAACGCCCGTGAAGTGCTCTTCAGCACCAATCGGGATGACAATCGGCACCGGGTTGGCTTTCAGGCGGTCGATCATCATCTGTACCACGCGGAAGAAGTCTGCGCCGGGGCGGTCCATTTTGTTCACGAATGCGAGGCGCGGAACGTGATACTTATTGGCCTGCCGCCAGACGGTTTCTGACTGCGGCTGCACGCCGCCCACCGAGTCGTAAACCATGACCGCGCCGTCCAGCACGCGCATAGAGCGCTCCACTTCGATGGTGAAATCGACGTGCCCTGGGGTATCGATAATGTTGATACGGTGCGGTTCAAAATTGCGATCCATACCGGGCCAGAAGCAGCTTACCGCCGCGGAGGTAATGGTAATGCCGCGCTCCTGCTCCTGCGCCATCCAGTCGGTGGTTGCCGCGCCATCGTGTACTTCCCCCAGCTTATGGCTCATCCCGGTGTAAAACAGGATGCGCTCGGTGGTGGTGGTTTTACCGGCATCGATATGCGCGGAGATACCGATGTTGCGATAACGTTCGAGAGGAATGGGTCGGGGCATGATGCGTCCTTAGTCTGTTGACTGTTAGTTGGCGGCCCGAATAAGCCGCAGAGGTTTAACGGCGTTTAGCATAGTACAACTGTACGTATATATTCGAACTATTTTTACTATTCCTTTGATTGGCGAATCCGGGGTAGCGGTCGTGGTGTTAAGCAGGCAGTTTGCGTATAGTAGCGCCGCTGAGTCAGCCGCAGCCCCATCGTTAATACAGGAAAAGTATGATCGCTAACCACCCTGAACGTGAGCAGTTTCGCCTGGAAAATGTGCTTTTTGCGCTCGGCAACCCGCTGCGCCTGGCCATCATCAAGCGCCTGGCCGACGGCAGTGAAATGAGCTGCAACACGCTGCGTCCACAGGAGGTGGCGAAATCGACCATGACCCATCACTGGCGCGTGCTGCGCGACAGCGGCGTGGTGTGGCAACGCCCGCAGGGGCGGGAGAATATGATTTCACTGCGCCGTGAAGATCTGGATATCTGTTTTCCCGGCTTGCTGGATACACTGTTGCAGGTAATGCAGCAGGCCGAGTAAGCGGCGTTTTGCCGGATGGCGCTGCGCTTATCCGGCCCACAAAACAGCATGCATTCGGTTTGCGTAGGCCGGATAAGGCGTTAGCCGCCATCCGGCAACCCTCACTGCACCGGCGGCAACACAATATTACTGTCCGCCAGCGTGCCCATCTGGTTGTAAATTGTACAGGCGGCGTCCACCAGCGGCATTGCCAGCGCCGCACCGCTCCCCTCACCTAAACGCATCTCCATCAACAGATAGGGTTCAAGCCCGAGCGCCGCAAGGGCGATACGCGCCCCTTTTTCCGCGGAGAGATGCGAGGGGATCAAATAGGGTTTCACCTGCGGGGCTATCCGGCACGCCGCCAGCGCCGAGGCATAAGAGAGAAAACCATCCAGCACCACCGGTAAGCCGCAGGACGCAGCTCCGACTATCACGCCGGTCATCCCCAGCAGATCGTAGCCGCCCACTTTTGCCAGCACGTCCAGCCCATCAGCCGCATCCGGTTGATTGACGGCAAGCGCCCTGCTCACCACCTGCACTTTATGATCGAGTCGCGATTCAGGCAGATTGGCACCGAGGCCGACCACCGCCTCCGGCGCACTGCCCGTCAATACGCTGACCACCGCCGCAGCGGGCGTAGTGTTCGCCATGCCCAGTTCGCCGACGCCAAACAGCTTCACCCCTTGCGCAGTAAGCTGGCGGGTATAACGCACTGTCGAGAGCAACACCGCTTCCGCCTGCTCGCCGCTCATTGCCGGACCCGTCGCAATATTCCCGCTACCGCGCGCGACTTTCATATTGATAAGCCCCGCAATAGGCTCCGCGTCAATCCCGACATCCAGCACGTGCACCTTCGCCCCGGCCTGCGCTGCCAGCGCGCATACGCCAGTGTTAGCCTGCACCATGTTCGCCGCCTGAATAGCGGTCACCGCTTTCGGCGAGACCGTCACGCCTTCCTGCCAGACACCGTGATCGGCGCACAGCACAATGAGCGCTTTCTCATCTACCCGCAGCTCGCCCTGAAGGCCAGGCATCCCGGCCAGTTGCACCGCCAGCGACTCGAGCCGCCCGAGGCTGCCAACCGGTTTGAGTAACCCATTTAAGTGCTGCTGCGCGCGTCGCATCGCCCCTTCGTCGGGAGCCGGAATGGCGGCTAATATCGTCGCTAATGTCTGCATGAGGTCTCTCGTTAAGGGATCAGAGTAGCGCCAACAGGAAGATAACCTCGCCAAGCTCAATCGCCGCGCCGAGGGTGTCGCCGGTCTGCCCGCCGAGGGTGCGCTTGAGCAACCAGCCGAGCAGGTAAATCGCCACCATAGTGACCAGCAGCGCCAGCACGCCCTGCGCACCAAGCAGCGCCACGGTTATCAGTGCAGTGATGATTAAGGTGACAAAGGTATCTCTGCCGGAAACTTTGCCAATAAACAGATTGCCCAGCCCTTCGTCGCGGGCGTAGCGGTGACCGAACATTAGTAACACCGAGCAGCCGCGCCCGGCAGCACAGGCCGCCGCCAGCGCCGCTATCATCGGCGTATCGCGCAACTGAAGCTCGCTGAGCAAGAGGATTTTTGCCACCAGCACAAACACCAGCGCCAGCCCGCCGTGGGTGCCGAGCCTGCTATCGCGCATAATCTCCAGCATGCGCTCGCGTCGGCGGGCCGAGAAAACGCCATCGCAGGTATCTGCCAGACCATCGAGATGGAAACCGCCGGTCAGCAACGCCAGCGCCAGCACGCTCAACAGTGCCGCCAGCGGTACACCGCACCAGGTGTGCAAGACCATGAAAAGAAGACCGCTCAGGCCGCCAAGCAGCAGGCCGACCAGCGGAAAAGTGGTGATCCCACGCACATAGTCCGCCCCATCCAGCCCCTGTACCCAGCGGCCCGGCACCGGAATGCGGCTGATAAACGACAATGTGGCGAAGAACAACTTGATCATTTTATTTTCACTCCAATTCCCGATACCACCAGCCAGACCTCATCGGCGGCCTGAGCAAGCCGCTGATTAACGCGCCCGGCAATATCACGAAAATGCCGCGCCAGACGGTTTTCCGGCACGATCCCCATTCCAACTTCATTGGTTACCATCACCACCGACGAGGGACAGGTGTTGCAGGCAGCGATCAGTGCGTCGATCTCCTGCTGCACCTGCGCCTCCAGCCTGGCGTAATCCCACCCCTCAGCATCGTCGCTGCCGCCAAAGGCGAAAAGCAGATTAGTCACCAGTGTGGTGATGCACTCCAGCACAATCGCTTCATCCGCATCGCTGTGCGCGGTGATGATATTGCTTATCTGTTGCCAGCGCTCCTCCGTGCGCCAGTGTGCCGGGCGGCTCTGGCGATGATGGTCAATGCGCGCGGCCATCTCTTCATCAAAAATTTGCGCGGTGGCGATATATAACACTCGCGGCGCGTGGCTGACTAACGATTCGGCGTGACGGCTTTTGCCGCTGCGCGCGCCGCCGGTGACAAGCGTTAACATGCGGGCTCCTGATGATGTTTAAACGTCCTGATGTGCTTTCTGCGCGGCGCATTTTACCACTCTGCAAACAGAGAAAGGCCTGGTTTTTATGGGTGATAAAGAAAAAAGGAGGAAGAAAAGTGGAAGGGGATGGAGAAAAGAGAAGACGGTGAGAGACGAGGCTCTCACCGCGCAGGCGCTTACTCGGCTTTGTTTTCAACCGACTTCAGTTCGCCCATGGTTTTCAGTTTCTTAGAGATTTCGCGGCGCTCTTTCGACAGCTCGGCGTTTTTGATGATGTAGTCATCAACGCGATCTTCGTAGTCGGTACGCATGCTGGCAATAATGCCCTGAATGGCTTCAACGCTCATGCCCGGCTTGATGTAGTCGCTGAGGTTGTCCAGCAGCAGAACGCGTTTCTGGTTATCACGGATCTTTTTCTCAACGTCCTGAATTTCGCGCTGCAGTTTGTTTTTGCGACGGAACAGACGCACAAATTCCAGAACGTCCTGGAATGAAGGCTTGGTTGTTTCCATTTTGACACCCCTGATTAATTGAGATTCGGATTCGTTAAGGCCATCACCTGAGAGGCAAACCTACCCAAAGCAGTGGCATATGACAATAAGTTTTCCTGCTGGCTATCATAACCGCAAATATAGCTGAATCGAAACAACCTGACACCCCGAGGCGGTTATTAGCCGTTTATTTGCGCAGCGCCCGGCAGATCAAATGCGATAACAATTCCAGCTGGCGCGCCAGCTCCATGCTAAGCCAGACATAGCCGTGAATGGAGGTTTCCGTCACCGCATCGCCCTGATGTTCGCCAATCAACTGCCGCAGCTCGGCGACGATATCGTTAAGCTTTTCCGTGTTCGCCAGGATCGGCTGCGGGTTGCCCTCATAGAGCGCGTGAGCGATGGTGAGCAGCGTCTGCTGGGTCATCTGCTGCGTCTCTTGCAGCGTGCTGGCATTAATCATCACGAAGTGGCTGGCGCGTGAGCTCCAGTGGGCGTTGATTTGCAGCTCCAGCATGCAGACCATATTGCGGCTGACGGTCTGGATCGCCTCGAAGATCGCTTTCTGGATATGGGTCTCTTTGCAGGCGGGGGTAATCAGCCCGCGCATCTTTACCACGTCGTTGAGGATTTTTTGCAGATGCTTCTCCAGCCGTGGCCGCTCCACCAGGTTGCGTGAGAAACCGCCCTGATAGACGCGGTTAAAGGCCGTGACGTAGTTCGCCATCTGAATGCGCCAGTGCAAAAAGGCGCGCTGCGGCCAGATGCCGGTAAAGAGCATGGCGAGCAGCGAACCGATAATCACATCGCCACCGCGCCACAGCGCCGTGTGCATATCGCCGCTTGGCCCACCCACGACGACCGCAAGGGTGATCCCAATCAGCAGCGCCTGGTAAGGCTTTTTGCCGAGCGCCAGCCAGCCGCAGAGAAACATGGCGGCGGCGCACCACAGCAGCATCAGCGGCAGAGAGTAAAGCTCCAGCTTTAACGCCACCAGCCCCAGCACCGCGCCGAAAATGGTACCGCCGATGCGCTCAAAGGCGCGCGGCACCACGTTGCCCCAGAAGGAGATCGGCCCCATCAGCACCACCAGGGTGATCAATGGCCAGGTACCCTCCGGGACATTGAGCAGGCGGATAAGCAAAAAGGTGAGGATAAACGCCAGCGCAATGCGCACGCCGTGCACCACGCGGTAGTGGCGATAAAGTCGAATTTCAAACGGGCTGAGGGATTTGTCGCGACGCACAGCCAGGCTCCGGGTCAAAAAGAAAGGCGCAATTGTAGCGGTATTTTTTCCTGCCAATGCCCTGTCAGGACAAAAAAAGAGGCCGCCAGCATCACTCTCGCGGCCTTTTTTGCCCTGCCCGGCTTTAGTGGGCGTTCGGCTCGACGGGGATATACATCTCAATGTCCCAGAAACCGTCGCCCTTACCGTCGTTCTGGTAGATCTCAAAACAGGGGCCGGCACCAATCTGCACCGAGGTGTCACCCAACAGCTCGTCGAAAAAGAGATTCCAGCTGCCTTCAAAATCTTCGTTGTAGACCCGTGCGCTCATCACCGCATAGTGGCCGCCGGGAATGTCGGTGGTGATAACGCCTGCGCTATTAACAGGCACCTGGAAGTCGCGCTCGACTGTGATGGCGACATCACAGCGCAGCTTCTCCGGCGGCACTTCATCGGGGTTATCGTAATAGACGCTGACCCACTCCAGCGGCTGGATCTGGTTATGCTCGACCCACAGCAGTAACTGCTGGAAGCCCTGCTTCACCTTCTCTTCCCACGGCCCCACCAGATGAAACCCGGCGATACGGCGCTGCTCTGATTGCTTAACGTTGTAGCCCATCGTGACCTCCTGCGCGTTACTGTTTGTCTGTACAGTATATCTACCCGGCGACCATCAGGCTTGCCGCACGCGTCAATTATGCGAGCAGACTCGCAAGCCTGCCACTCTGCCCGCACGATGGTCAACCTTTGTGGTGCAGGTAGTCGCTCAGTCGGGAGAAGAGCCCGCCTTTGCCAACGCTCTCCAGCGTCACCAGCGGCATTTTGGCAATCACTTTATCACGGTCATAAAGCTGGATTTCACCGACGCGCTGATGGGCGGCAAGCGGCGCTTCCAGCTCTTTGCTGTCCAGCACATATTTCGCTTTGATGTTTTGCAGCTCCGCTTTCGGCAGCACCAGCCAGCGATCCTCATTGGTGCCGACAGCAATCAGCTCTTTATCGCCATACCAGACGCGCTCGCTGCCCACTTTTTTGCCGTTACGCAGGATCTCAACCGTATCAAAGTTCTGCTGACCCCAGTGCAGCAGCTTGCGCGCCTGCTCTTCGCGCCCTTTCGGGCTGTCCGCGCCCATGATCACCGCGATCAAACGGCGTTGACCATCAACGCTTGAGGCAATCAGGTTAAAGCCCGCGCCGGAGGTGTGGCCGGTCTTCAGCCCATCGACGTTCAGGCTTTTATCCCACAGCAGCCCGTTGCGGTTCTGCTGGGTGATGCCGTTCCACGTCAGGCTCTTTTCGCTGTACATATGATAGAAGTCCGGCTCGCCGTGAATAATGGCGCGCGATAATACCGCCAGATCGTAGGCCGAGCTGTGCTGCCCCGGCGCATCCAGGCCATGTACCGTTTCAAAATGGGTATCACGCAGATTCAGCTTCTGCACATAGTCGTTCATCATCGCCACGAACTGCGGCTGCCCACCGGCGACGTGATCCGCCAGCGCCACGCAGGCGTCGTTCCCGGAATCGACAATCAGCCCGCGGCTCAGATCGCGCACCGTCAGGCGATCGCCCGGCTTAAGGAACATCAGTGACGATCCGGCAAACACCGGGTTGCCCTGCGCCCAGGCATCTTTGCCAACCGTAACCACGTCGTCCGCACTGATGCGATGGCTATCAATGGCGCGGTCGACGACATAGCCGGTCATCAATTTGGTGAGACTCGCCGGATTACGCTGCTGATGCTCATGCCCCGCAGTTAAGACTTGCCCGGTGGTGTAGTCCATCAAGACCCATGATCCGGCCTGCACTGCCGGGGGCTGAGGGGCAAATGGGAGGTCGTCGGCCTGAGCGCAATGGACGCTCACCGCCAACAATGAAGCAGCAAACAAACGGCGTTTCAATGAAATATCCTCAATACATCGGAAAGGGGCGTCCTTTGTACGGAACTTCGTGTGTCGTTACCTGGCAAAATTGCAAAGAAATGTGACATAAATCATTTTTAAGCCCCTGTTTTTGCGAGTTGCGCCGTAAGCTGGCACGGTTTTTCTTCGGCACACGGGCGACGATGGTTTACCATAGTCGGCATACTTTCTGACAGGATGAGCTTCTGGTGTCTGATTCCCCGGCAACCCCGACATTTCTTTTTCATGATTACGAGACCTTCGGAACCAGCCCCGCGCTGGATCGCCCGGCGCAGTTCGCCGCGCTGCGCACCGACGCCGATTTCACGACCATCGGCGAGCCGGAAGTCTTCTACTGCAAACCCGCCGATGACTATCTCCCCCAGCCTGAAGCGGTGCTGATCACCGGCATTACCCCGCAGGTGGCGCGCGCCAAAGGTGAAAATGAAGCGGCGTTTGCTAAACGCATTCACGACCTCTTCACCGTGCCAAATACCTGCGTGGTAGGTTACAACAACGTCCGTTTTGATGATGAAGTGACGCGCAATATTTTTTACCGCAACTTCTACGATCCCTACGCCTGGAGCTGGCAAAACCACAACTCCCGCTGGGATCTGCTGGATGTGATGCGCGCCTGCTACGCCCTGCGCCCGGAGGGGATCAACTGGCCGGAAAATGAGGAAGGTCTGCCGAGTTTCCGCCTTGAGCACCTGACCAAAGCGAACGGCATTGAGCACAGCAACGCCCACGACGCGATGGCGGATGTCTATGCCACCATCGCCATGGCACAACTGGTGAAAGCGAAGCAGCCGAAGCTGTTTGCCTATCTCTATAGCCATCGCAGCAAGCAGAAGCTGGCGACCTTGATTGATGTGCCGCAGATGAAGCCGCTGGTGCATGTCTCTGGCATGTTTGGCGCGGCGCGCGGCAATACCAGCTGGGTTGCGCCGCTGGCGTGGCATCCGGAAAACCGCAACGCGGTGATTATGGTCGATCTGGCGGGCGATATGTCGCCGCTGCTGGAGCTGGACACCGATGCATTGCGTGAGCGCCTCTATACGCCGAAGAGCGAGCTGGGCGATGACGCGGCGGTGCCGGTCAAGCTGGTGCATCTGAACAAGTGCCCGGTGCTGGCGCAGGCCAACACGCTGCGGCCAGAGGATGCCGAGCGGCTCGGTATCGATCGCCAGCGCTGTCTCGATAATTTACAGATCCTGCGCGACCATCCGCAGGTACGCGAAAAAGTGCTGGCGATCTTCGCCGAAGCAGAGCCGTTTGTGCCGTCGGAGAATGTCGACGCGCAGATCTACAACGGCTTTTTCAGCGATGCCGACCGCGCCGCCATGAAAATCCTGCTTGAGACCGAGCCGCGCAACTTACCGGCGCTGGATATCACCTTTGCCGACGGGCGCATTGAGAAACTGCTGTTTAACTACCGGGCGCGCAACTTCCCCGGCACGCTCGATGAAGAGGAGCAGCAGCGCTGGCTGGCGCATCGCCGCGAGATCTTTACCCCGGAGTTTTTGCAACGCTATGCCGAAGAGTTGCAGGCGCTGTTCCAGCAGTATGATGGGGACAGTGAGAAACAGGCGCTGTTGAAAGCGCTGTGGCAGTACGCCGAAGAGATTGTCTGAAAGTCGCCCTCCCGCGCGCGGGAGGGCCTGCGGCTTACGCCTTCTGGACGGTGATGCTCCAGGCGGCATCACCTACCTGCTGGTAATCCGTAATGGTGTGCCCCTCTTCTGCCGCCCACTGAGGAATCGCTTCCGTCGCCTGGGTGCAGTCGAACTCAATCACCAGTTCATCGCCGCTGTGCATCTCTGCCAGCGCCGCTTTTGCTTCAATCAGTGGGAACGGGCATACCTGCGTTACCACATCGAGTTTTTTAACTGCCATAACAGCTCCTGTTTATTTAGGCCACAGCCGCGGCAAGCTTCGCTTTGCGCTGTGGACGAACATATAAAAACCATGACGCGGTCCATACGCCAAGGATCATAAATACCAGACCGATCCACCCCTGCCAGGTCATCATCGCCGTCATTACCAGACCGTTACCGATGGAGCAGCCGCCCGCCATGCTGGCACCGACGCCCATCAGCAGCCCACCAAAGCCGCTGCGCAGCGTGGTTTGCGCATCGGCGGCGCGCACGCGGAACTCGCGGCTGGCTTTCGCCGCAATCAGCGATCCCAGGAAGATACCCAGCACCAGGAAGACGCCCCAGTTCAGCACTTTGCTTTGTCCTGCCACCAAAAATTGCAGAATGTTGGCGGTCGGCGAGGTGATGCCAAGACCAAACATACGCCCGGTGGCTTCGCTCAGCGGCCATGCCAGCAGCGCAATCAGGCCGATCAGCACGGCGGTGACAAACGGATGCCAGCGCTTCTCAAACAGAATGTGTGCAAGACCGGTTCTGCGCGGCGGCAATGAGGCGACTTTCAGCTTCGGTTTGCGCAGCTCTTTGGCAACCACCCACAGCGTCACCGCCACTAGCAACACAATCAGCGGCCAGACGGAGAAGCCAAAGGTCTCGGCAATTGAGTTGTGCTCGGTGCTATAGGTTTTCAACAGCTGGTTGAGGCCCGCAGCGTTCGGCGAGCGCATCACCGCGCTCATCACCATATAGGTAAAGAGCGCAATCCAGCTGCCGATCAACCCTTCCCCGGCGCGATACCAGGTCCCGGTCGCACAACCGCCTGCGTAGACGATGCCAAGCCCAAAAATATAGCCGCCCACCACGGTGCCAAGCCACGGGAAAGCGCCAGCGTCATACTGCACCACACCCGCCTGAATCAGGGCGAAAACGCCCACGCTCTGGATCGCAATCGCGATCAGCAGGGCATAAAACATGCGGTTATTTTTCGCGATATACATGTCGCGAAAGCCGCCGGTGAGGCAGAAACGGCCCCGCTGCATCACAAAGCCGAGCAGCGCGCCGCAGATCAATCCACTTACAATCATTGAGAACATAACGGTAATAGAGTCCGGAAAAACAAGATCGCAAATTATTCACAAGCAGCCGGGCGGGAACCAATAACAAAATGGTCTAGCATAGGGTGTTTTGTTATTAGCGGCGCGAGGAAGAGCGAAGGCGAAAAAAAACCGGAGGCGTGGCCTCCGGTTCTGTTATCTGTCTGAGCAGATCTTACTGAGTGATATCTTCGTACTGCGGCACCGGGTTACGGAAGCTGCGGGTCACGCAGGCCAGGTAAACCAGACCAATTGCGCCCCAGATAAGGCCCAGTACCATCGAGCTCTCTTCGAGGTTAACCCACAGCGCACCGACCGTCAGCGCGCCGCAGACCGGCAGCACCAGGTAGTTGAAGTGGTCTTTCAGCGTTTTGTTGCGCTTCTCGCGGATCCAGAACTGGGAGATCACCGACAGGTTAACGAAGGTGAAGGCCACCAGCGCACCGAAGTTGATCAGCGCCGTAGCGGTGACCAGATCGAAGTTAATCGCCAGCAGCGCAATCGCGCCAACCAGCAGCACGTTCCATGCCGGAGTACGCCATTTCGGGTGTACGTAGCCGAAGAAACGGGTCGGGAAGACGCCGTCGCGGCCCATCACGTACATCAGACGGGAAACGCCCGCATGTGCCGCCATACCGGATGCCAGTACGGTAACGCTTGAGAAAATCAGCACGCCCCACTGGAAGGTTTTACCCGCAACGTAGAGCATGATTTCCGGCTGCGACGCATCCGGATCTTTAAAGCGCGAGATATCCGGGAAGTAGAGCTGCAGGAAGTAAGAGGCCACGATAAAGACCACGCCGCCCAGCAGTGCGGTGAGGAAGATCGCGCGCGGAATTACGCGCTCAGCGTCTTTGGTCTCTTCAGAAAGCGAGGAGATGCCGTCGAAGCCGAGGAACGAGAAGCAGAGGATCGTCGCACCGGTGATCATCGGCACCACATGCGCGCCCTCAGACCAGAACGGACGGGTGCTGGTCAGCGTGCCTGCGCCTTCGCCGTGCGACACACCGTAGATAATAAGCCCGACAATGACGGCAACGATGCCCATCTGCAGGATCACGATCAGGGTGTTGAAGTTCGCCACGGTCTTAATGCTGCGCAGGTTGGAGATGGTCATAAAGGCCACCAGCGCCACCACGAACAGCCACGACGGAATAGAAGGCACCAGCGCTTCAAAGTAAATTTTCGCCAGCAGAATGTTGATCATCGGCATGAACAGGTAGTCCAGCAGCGATGACCAGCCCACCATAAAGCCCACGGCCGGGGAGATGGATTTCTGCGCATAGGTATAGGCGGAGCCTGCCGACGGGAAACGGCGAACCAGTTTACCGTAGCTCAGGGCAGTAAAGAGAATAGCGACCAGGGCAAACGCGTAGGCGGTTGCCACATGACCATCGGTCAGGCCGGAAACGATACCGAACGTATCGAACAGCGTCATCGGCTGCATATAGGCAAGGCCCATCATTACAACCGGAATCAGCGTAAGGGTCTTACGCAATTCCACGCGAGAGGTTTTTGGAGTAACGTTATGCGACATGGCTTTCCCCCAGAACGGCGGCGGCCGTCGCAAATGCAAAATATTGCCCCATTTGTGTTCTTTCCTCAGCGACAACGACTGTCGGTTTTTAAATGTGTATCTATCCGGTACGAAGCCCGGCCTCTTTTATTGAATGACGTTTTGCTTGCAAAAAAATAACCGACGCGTTGAACGTCGGTTAATCTTCTCTATTTTTTGCAGCGGCATATTCTGCACCAGGTTGAAGCACAATGACAATACAATGCAGGCCGCTATAGAAATTAATGATGTCTAACCGTTTGATTTTTAAACGCCAGCTCGATCATTAATCCTTCTAATCGCATTTTTTGCTAAAAAACCCTACTCCAGAGGCATCTGCATCGGATCAGGGTAGAGATATTCAAAGCCTAGCTCAGAACAGATGCGGCTGCCATCTACCACTTTGCCGCGCTTTTCCGCGGGCGAATCGGTAAAGGTTGGCGCTGGCAGACCCAGCTTACGCGCCATTGCCGGATAGAAGGTTTCGCGCGTCGGATGCGCAGGGGCGCAGATATTATAAATGTGCCCCCCTTTCGGCGACTGCAGCAGCAGCGTAATAGCGGCAACCACATCTTCGAGATGCACGAGGTTAACGCCAAGCTGACCGTCCGGCGCGGTTTTACCGGCGAAGAAGCGCCCCGGATGGCGGGATGGTCCGACTAATCCTGCCAGACGCAGAATGTCGACCTGAGTGCCCGGTAAATTGTGCAGCCAGTCCTCAAGCTCCTTCAGCACCCGCCCGCTGGCCGTCACCGGCTGGCGCGGCGTGGTCTCTTTAACGGTGCCTGGCGCATCGCCGTAGACCGAGGTTGAGCTGGTAAAGAGGATGCGTGGAATGCGGTGCGCCAGCGCGCTGTCGACAATCTCCTGCATCGCCTGCAGATAGAACTCCTCGCCGGGGCCGCTGCGCCGGGCGGGTAGCGTGATCACCAGCGCGTCAACATTCATTAGTGCATCAAGATCGTCCGGGTCACACACCAGTTCAGGTTCGAGCTTAAGCAGATAGCTTTCGATACCGCACATGCGCGCCGCCTCGACGCCATCTTCCGTGGTCTTACTGCCGGTCACGTGCCAGCCCCGCGCAGTTAATGAGAGCGCCAGCGGCATCCCCAACCAGCCTAATCCGACAATTGCGACTTTTTTCATGCATCTCCCCTGCTTACAACCTGCGAATACTATTAGGCTACGCCAGCGCTCTGTCAGTGACAATTCACAGAACGTATATGAAATGATTTAATCATAAAAAAAGCCCTTGCCTTCAACGACCAACCTGGTTTACGGTAAATGCCAACATATGAATAAGCATTCATCGAGAATTTTATGAACCGCGTTCCATTTAAACACCACCATCATCACCATCACCCTGACTAGTCTTTCAGGCGATGTGTGCTGGAAGAGAGTCAGATCTTCCAGTGGTGCATGAACGCAAAGAGAGCCCCCGGAAGATCGCCTTCCGGGGCTTTTTTTGGACAATTTTTAGCAGGATTACAGAGGACAACAGAATGTTAGATAACTCGCGTTTACGCATAGCTATTCAGAAATCCGGCCGTCTTAGTGACGATTCACGCGAATTGCTGGCCCGCTGCGGGATCAAGATCAACCTGCACACCCAGCGCTTAATCGCCCTCGCGGAAAATATGCCGATCGATATTCTGCGTGTACGCGATGACGATATTCCAGGCCTGGTAATGGATGGCGTGGTCGACCTCGGCATTATTGGCGAGAACGTTTTAGAAGAAGAGCTGCTGACCCGCCGCGCACAGGGTGAAGATCCGCGCTACTTCACTTTGCGCCGCCTCGATTTCGGCGGCTGTCGACTGTCGCTGGCAACGGCGGTGGATGAAGCCTGGGACGGTCCGCTGTCGCTCAATGGCAAACGCATCGCTACCTCCTACCCTCACCTGCTGAAACGCTACCTCGATCAGAAAGGCGTGTCGTTTAAATCCTGTCTGCTGAATGGCTCGGTTGAAGTCGCCCCGCGTGCCGGTCTGGCGGATGCGATTTGCGATCTCGTCTCCACCGGCGCAACGCTGGAAGCGAACGGCCTGCGCGAAGTCGAAGTGATTTACCGCTCGAAAGCCTGCCTGATCCAGCGCGACGGCGAGATGCCAGAGGCCAAACAGCAGTTGATCGACAAACTGCTGACCCGTATTCAGGGCGTGATTCAGGCGCGCGAGTCGAAATACATCATGATGCACGCGCCGAGCGAGCGCCTGGACGAGGTGATCGCCCTGCTGCCGGGCGCTGAGCGCCCGACCATTCTGCCGCTGGCAGGCGATCAGCAGCGCGTGGCGATGCACATGGTCAGCAGCGAAACGCTCTTCTGGGAGACCATGGAGAAGCTGAAAGCGCTGGGCGCCAGCTCCATTCTGGTGCTGCCGATTGAGAAGATGATGGAGTAAGGCCTCGCTGTGTGCGGCCTGCGGTCCCGTTCGCTAAATAAGGAAAAGAGTATGAGCTTTAACACCATCATCGACTGGAACAGCTGTAGTGAAGAGGAGCAGCGCGCCCTCTTGCTGCGCCCGGCGATCTCCGCCTCCGAAAGCATTACCCGTACGGTCGCAGAAATTATTGAAGAAGTCCGCGCGCGCGGCGATGACGCCCTGCGCGCCTTTAGCGCCAAGTTCGACAAAACCCAGGTCGACGCGCTGAAAGTGACCGCGCAACAGATTGAAGACGCCAGCGCGCGCCTGGGTGACGAGATCAAACAGGCAATGGCAGTGGCGGTGAAGAACATCGACACCTTCCACACCGCGCAAATTCTGCCAACCGTGGATGTGGAAACCCTGCCTGGCGTGCGCTGCCAGCAGGTAACCCGTCCGATTGACTCGGTGGGGCTCTATATTCCCGGCGGCTCCGCGCCGCTCTTCTCGACGGTGTTAATGCTGGCGACCCCGGCGCGCATCGCAGGCTGCCGCAAAGTGGTGCTCTGCTCACCGCCGCCTATCGCTGATGAAATTCTCTACGCCGCGCAGCTGTGTGGCGTGCAGGCGGTCTATCAGGTCGGCGGCGCGCAGGCGATTGCCGCCCTCGCCCTCGGCACCGAATCAGTGCCGAAAGTGGATAAAATTTTTGGCCCAGGCAACGCCTTCGTCACCGAAGCTAAACGCCAGGTGAGCCAGCGCCTCGATGGCGCGGCAATCGATATGCCGGCCGGTCCCTCCGAAGTGCTGGTGATTGCTGACAGCGGTGCAACACCCGATTTTGTCGCCTCGGATCTGCTGTCGCAGGCGGAGCACGGCCCTGATTCGCAGGTGATCCTGCTGACCCCCGATAGCGAAATGGCATCACGCGTGGCGCAGGCCGTTGAGCGCCAGCTCGCCGACCTGCCGCGTGCGGAGACGGCACGCCAGGCGCTTGCCGCCAGCCGGCTGATTGTGGCGCGCGATCTGGCGCAGTGCGTGGCTATTTCAAACCAGTACGGCCCGGAGCACCTGATTATTCAGACCCGCGACGCGCGGTCGCTGGTGGAGAGCATTACCAGCGCCGGTTCGGTGTTCCTCGGTGACTGGTCGCCGGAGTCAGCGGGTGATTACGCCTCCGGCACTAACCACGTGCTGCCGACCTATGGCTACACCGCGACCTGCTCCAGCCTCGGGCTGGCAGATTTCCAGAAACGCATGACGGTGCAGGAGCTTTCGCGCGAAGGGTTTGCGCAGCTTGCCAGCACCATCGAAACGCTGGCGGCGGCTGAACGCCTGACCGCGCACAAAAACGCCGTTACCCTGCGCGTCAAGGCGCTGAAGGAGCAAGCATGAGCATTGAAGAGTTGGCGCGTAAAAATGTCCGCGAACTGACCCCTTACCAGTCGGCGCGCCGCCTTGGCGGCAAAGGTGATGTCTGGCTGAACGCCAACGAGTTCCCGACCGCAGTGCCGTTCGATTTGTCGCAAAACGCGCTCAACCGCTATCCGGAGTGCCAGCCGAAAGCGGTGATCGATAACTACGCCCAGTACGCGGGCGTGAAACCGGAGCAGGTGCTGGTAAGCCGCGGGGCTGATGAAGGGATTGAGTTGCTGATCCGCGCCTTCTGCGAGCCGGGCCAGGATGCGGTGCTCTTCTGCCCGCCGACCTATGGCATGTACAGCGTCAGCGCGGAAACCTTCGGCGTCGAGTACCGCACGGTGCTGGCCCGTGAAAACTGGCAGCTGGATTTACAGGGCATCGCCGATAAACTGGACGGCGTGAAGCTGGTCTACGTGTGCAGCCCCAACAACCCGACCGGGCAGATTATCAACCCGCAGGATCTGCGCAGCCTGCTGGAGATGACCCGCGGTAAAGCGCTGGTTATCGCCGATGAAGCCTATATTGAGTTCTGCCCGCAGGCGACGCTCGCCGGCTGGCTGAACGAGTATCCGCACCTGGTTATTTTGCGCACCTTATCCAAAGCCTTTGCGCTGGCGGGGCTGCGCTGCGGCTTTACCCTCGCCAATGAAGAGGTGATCGCCCTGCTGATGAAAGTGATTGCCCCCTACCCGCTCTCCACGCCGGTGGCCGATATCGCCGCGCAGGCGCTCACCCCGCAGGGTGTGGCGGCGATGCGTGAGCGCGTGGCGCAGATCGTCGCCGAGCGGGCCTACTTAGTGAATGCGTTGCGCGGTATTCCCTGCGTTGAGCAGGTGTTCGACTCCGAAACCAACTATATTCTTGTGCGCATGACCGCCTCGAGCGCGGTGTTTAAATCGCTGTGGGATCAGGGCATTATCCTGAGAGACCAGAACAAGCAACCCTCTTTAAGCGGCTGTCTGCGTATCACTATTGGTACCCGTGAAGAGAGCCAGCGCGTCATTGACGCTTTACGTGCGGAGCAAGTATGAGCCAGAAGTACCTGTTTATTGATCGTGACGGAACACTGATTTCCGAGCCGCCCACCGATTTTCAGGTGGACCGATTTGACAAGCTGGCCTTTGAGCCGCAGGCGATCCCGGTGCTGCTCAAGCTGCAGGCGGCGGGCTATAAACTGGTGATGATCACCAATCAGGATGGTCTGGGCACCAGCAGCTTGCCGCAGGCGGATTTTGACGGCCCGCACAACCTGATGATGCAGATTTTCCAGTCCCAGGGCGTGGAGTTCGAAGAGGTGTTGATCTGCCCGCATCTGCCCGCCGATAACTGCGACTGCCGCAAACCGAAAGTGAAACTGGTCGAGCGCTGGCTGGAAGAAGGCGCGCTGGATCGCGCCAACAGCTACGTGATTGGCGATCGCGCCACCGACATCGAGCTGGCGGACAACATGGCGATTGGCGGCCTGCGCTACAACCGTGAAACCCTGAACTGGGCGATGATTGGCGAGCAGCTGACCCGCCGCGACCGCTACGCTCACGTTGTGCGTAACACCAAAGAGACGCAGATCGAGGTCAAGGTGTGGCTCGACCGCGAAGGCGGCAGCAAGATCAACACCGGCGTCGGCTTCTTCGACCATATGCTCGATCAGATCGCCACCCACGGCGGTTTTCGCATGGAGATTGCGGTGAAAGGCGATCTCTATATCGACGATCACCACACCGTAGAAGATACCGGCCTGGCGCTGGGCGAAGCGCTGAAGCTGGCGCTTGGCGACAAACGCGGCATTAACCGTTTCGGCTTTGTGCTGCCGATGGATGAGTGCCTGGCCCGCTGCGCGATGGATATCTCCGGCCGCCCGCATCTGGAATATAAAGCGGAGTTCACCTATCAGCGCGTCGGCGATCTGAGCACCGAAATGGTGGAGCACTTCTTCCGCTCGCTCTCCTACACCATGGCGCTGACCCTGCACCTGAAGACCAAGGGCAAAAACGATCACCACCGCGTCGAGAGCCTGTTTAAAGCCTTTGGCCGTACGCTGCGTCAGGCGATCCGCGTTGAGGGTGATACCCTTCCCTCTTCAAAAGGAGTGCTGTGATGAATGTGGTGATCCTCGATACCGGCTGCGCCAACCTTCACTCGGTGCAGTCTGCCATTATGCGCCACGGCTATGAGCCGCTGGTCAGCCGCGATCCCGACGTGGTGCTGCGTGCCGACAAGCTGTTTCTGCCGGGCGTCGGCACCGCGCAGGCGGCGATGGATCAGCTGCGCGAGCGCGAGCTGATTGAGCTGGTCAAAGCCTGCACCCAGCCGGTGCTGGGCATCTGCCTCGGTATGCAGCTGCTCGGGCGTTTCAGCGAAGAGAATGGCGGCGTCGACCTGCTGGGCATTATTGATGAAGCGGTACCGAAAATGAACGATGTCGGGCTGCCGCTGCCGCATATGGGCTGGAACCAGGTCTACCCGAAAGCGGGCCATCGCCTGTTCCAGGGCATTGAGGATGGCGCCTACTTCTACTTTGTTCACAGCTATGCAATGCCGGTGAATGCCAGCACCATCGCCCGCTGTGATTATGGCGAGCCGTTTACCGCCGCCGTACAGAGCGACAACTTCTACGGCGTGCAGTTTCACCCGGAGCGCTCCGGGCGCGCGGGCGCGCAGCTGCTGAAAAACTTCCTGGAGATGTGATGATCATTCCCGCTTTAGATTTGATTGATGGCAGCGTGGTGCGTCTGCATCAGGGCGATTACGCCCAGCAGCGCGACTATGGCAGCGATCCGCTGCCGCGCTTGCAGGAGTATGCCGCTCAGGGCGCGCAGCTGTTACACCTCGTCGATTTAACCGGTGCGAAAGATCCGGCGCGTCGCCAGATCCCCTTGCTGAAAACGCTGGTGGCGGGCGTCACTGTGCCGGTGCAGGTTGGCGGTGGCGTGCGCAGCGAAGAGGATGTTGCCGCCCTGCTCGACGCGGGTGTGGCGCGAGTGGTGATTGGCTCGACGGCGGTGAAATCCCCCGAGATGGTCAAAGGCTGGTTCACCCGTTTCGGCGCCGACAAGCTGGTGCTGGCGCTGGATGTGCGCATTGATGAGCAAGGCACAAAACAGGTGGCGATCAGCGGCTGGCAGGAGAACTCCGGCGTGACGCTGGAAGCGCTGGTAGAGACCTATCTCGCCGTTGGCCTGCGCCACGTGTTGTGTACGGATATCTCCCGCGACGGTACGCTGGCAGGCTCGAATGTGTCGCTGTATGAAGAGATCTGCGCCCGCTGGCCGCAGGTGGCGTTTCAATCCTCCGGCGGCATTGGCGACATTAATGATATCGCCGCGCTGCGCGGCACAGGCGTGGGCGGCGTGATTGTTGGCCGCGCGCTGCTGGAAGGTAAATTTACGGTGAAGGAGGCCATTCAATGCTGGCAAAACGGATAATCCCTTGTCTCGATGTGCGTGATGGCCAGGTGGTGAAAGGCGTGCAGTTTCGCAACCATGAGATCATCGGCGACATTGTGCCGCTGGCAAAACGCTACGCCGAGGAAGGCGCAGATGAGCTAGTGTTTTACGATATCACCGCTTCCAGCGATGGCCGCGTGGTGGATAAAAGCTGGGTGACGCGCGTGGCGGAGGTGATTGATATCCCCTTCTGCGTGGCGGGCGGCATCAAATCGATTGAGGATGCGGCGCAGATCCTCTCCTTTGGCGCGGACAAGATCTCAATTAACTCACCGGCATTGGCAGATCCTGAGCTGATTACCCGGCTGGCGGACCGCTTTGGCGTGCAGTGCATTGTGGTCGGGATTGATACCTGGTTCGATGCCGCAACCGGCAAGTATCACGTGAATCAATATACCGGCGATGAGAGCCGCACGCGTGTGACGCAGTGGGAAACCCTCGATTGGGTGCAAGAGGTGCAGAAGCGCGGCGCCGGTGAAATTGTGCTGAATATGATGAACCAGGATGGCGTGCGTAATGGTTACGACCTGGAACAACTGAAAAAAGTGCGCGAGGTATGCAACGTGCCGCTGATCGCCTCCGGCGGGGCCGGCACGATGGAACACTTCCTTGAAGCCTTCCGCGATGCGGATGTCGATGGCGCGCTGGCGGCCTCGGTGTTCCACAAACAGATTATCAATATTGGTGAATTAAAAGCGTACCTGGCAGGCCAGGGCGTGGAGATCAGGGTATGTTAACAGAGCAACAACTCTCCCAACTGGACTGGGAAAAAACCGACGGACTGCTGCCCGCCGTGGTGCAACACGCGGTCTCCGGCGAAGTGCTGATGCTGGGCTATATGAACAAAGAGGCGCTGGCAAAAACGCTGGAAAGCGGCAAAGTGACCTTCTTCTCGCGCACCAAAGGCCGCCTGTGGACCAAAGGCGAAACCTCCGGGCACTACCTCAATGTGGTGAAGATTACCGCTGATTGCGACAACGATACGCTGCTGGTGCTGGTTAATCCGATTGGCCCCACCTGCCATAAAGGCACCTCCAGTTGTTTTGGCGACACCAACCACCAGTGGCTGTTTCTCTATCAGCTGGAAACGCTGCTAGCTGAGCGTAAGAGCGCCGATCCGGCCAGCTCCTACACCGCCAAACTTTATGCCAGCGGTACGAAGCGTATTGCGCAGAAGGTTGGTGAAGAAGGCGTAGAGACGGCGCTGGCGGCAACGGTGAACGACCGCGAAGAGTTGACCAATGAAGCATCGGATCTGATGTATCACCTGCTGGTGCTGCTACAGGATCAAAATCTCGATTTAACCACTGTGATTGAGAACCTGCGCGCGCGGCATCAGTAAACGGCGGGCATAAAAAAACCGGGCTGTGCCCGGTTTTTCTTTTTTACGCTTTCGGTTGGTAGCTTCGCACCGCGTTTCTAATCAGAACGAATGCTGAGCCAATGATACCGCCGAGAAGCACAGCCAGAATCATTGTCAGCGAGCGCCGCGGGCTGTCACGATGAATCGGCAAAGTGGGTTTCATCACATAGCGATAGCTATGAATCGTGCCCGGTTTGATCTCGATTGTCTTCAGATCAAGCAGGTTTTGCCGGGTTTTATAGTAGTCGTCAGAGAACACTAGCGGACGTGAAGACTCATTTTTAATCATCGACTCCAGCGCGGCGCTACCGAGCAGAAACATCGTATCCTGCGACACATTTTCCGTTTGCTGCACCAGCGGCGAGCGAACTTCCGCCTCTTTAGCTACAGAGAGCGCCTGCATAATCTGTTTGATACGCAGATCTTTTTGCTCCTGCGCCACTTTTTCCTGAGTAGTCAAGGATTCAACGAGATCGTCGGTGCGTGACTTAATGTTGATCTCAAGATCATCAACCAGCTCTTTCGCGATAAGCTCATCAACCTGCTGGATATATTCAGCCAGTTTTTGCTGGGATTCTCTCGCACTAGAACCCTGATAAGTCACTTTAAGCGGCAGCGGTTGCCCCTGCACCGCGGTACTTATAGATAATTTTTCAGGGATATCTTGATTATCCAGGGTTTCAGAAAGAGCGGCAAACGCTGAGTTAAATCGACCAATTACGCGTTGCTGTATGCCACTGATATCGAAATGATCGTCATTGGTTAGGATACTCATGGCGCTGGTGTAATCAACAATCTGACCGGCATCTGGTGAACTGATAACCGCAACAGAGGTCCATTTCTCTTTTGCGAAGTTCAGGTAAGCAGCTGCAATAATTAAGCTGAGTACTATAGTGGCAACAACAACCCATTTCCCACGCCAGATCTGCATCAGCACATCAATCAAATCAATCTGTCCAGCCTCACCACTCTCTATTGAGGAGTGATTATTCTTTTCGTCTGTCATAGCTACCCTAAATTAGAAGCGCTAAAAAATAGAGTGATAAAGCGCGAGTTTAGCGGTTCGCTCTTTTTTTGCTATAGGATTACGTGTAAATAAATGTTAGCGAACACTATTTAGGCACATCCGCAGATTTAGCACTCAAACTCCTGGTAATTGCACAATACGAATGTAAACCAGAATAACAACAAACGGCCCATTTGGGCCGTTTGGTTTGTTTAGGCTCGCGCTTAATCGTAGTTGAATAAGTCTCTGGTATAGACCTTATCTGCAACGTCTTGCAGCTCACTAGCCATGCGGTTAGAGACAATCACATCCGACTCTTGTTTAAACGCTTCAAGATCGCGCACCACTCGCGAGTGGAAGAACTCATCTTCCTGCATCACTGGCTCATAGACGATTACCTGCACGCCCTTCGCTTTAATGCGCTTCATGATGCCCTGAATCGACGACGCGCGGAAGTTGTCCGAACCGCTCTTCATCACCAGGCGATAAATACCGACAACTTTCGGTTTGCGCGCCAGGATGGAGTCAGCAATAAAGTCTTTGCGCGTGCGGTTAGCATCAACAATCGCCGAAATAATGTTGTTCGGCACTGACTGATAGTTCGCCAGCAGCTGCTTGGTATCTTTCGGCAGGCAGTAGCCGCCGTAACCAAATGAGGGGTTGTTATAGTGGTTTCCGATGCGCGGATCGAGGCAGACGCCCTCAATAATTTGACGCGTGTTCAGGCCAAGGCTCTCGGCATAGCTGTCCAGCTCGTTAAAGTAGGCAACGCGCATTGCCAGATAAGTGTTGGCGAACAGCTTGATCGCTTCTGCTTCGGTAGAGTCCGTAAACAGCACCGGAATATCTTGTTTGATAGCGCCTTCCTGCAGCAGTGCCGCAAAGCGTTCGGCGCGTTCTGAGCGCTCGCCAATCACGATACGTGACGGGTGCAGGTTGTCGTACAGCGCTCTGCCTTCGCGCAGGAATTCTGGCGAGAAAATGACATTATCAATGCCCAGCTTCTCTTTAATCGACTGGGTGAAGCCCACCGGGATGGTCGATTTGATAATCATCACTGCCTGGGGATTGATGGCGTGAACATCGCGGATCACCGACTCTACGCTGCTGGTATTGAAGTAGTTGGATTTAGGATCATAATCGGTCGGCGTGGCGATAATCACGTAATCCGCGTTGCGGTAGGCGTCATGCTTATCCGTGGTTGCGCGGAAATTGAGTGGCTTAGTCTGTAAATACTCCTCAATCTCTTTATCCACGATCGGAGAAATTTTCTCATTAAGCATATCCACTTTGGACTGCACAATATCGAGCGCGACGACTTCATGGTTCTGCGCGATAAGGATCCCGTTTGATAACCCAACGTAACCTGTTCCGGAGATTGTTATTTTCATTCGATAAGCAACTTTTGTCAGTGTATGAAACCGGAGGTGGCGATCCCATCGCCACCGCTTTATATCAATAACTGTTGGGGTTTTTACCTCTTCCGTTGAGAGGGTGTCAATAAGACAAACAGCGACTGCGAAGCGCGCCCTGCCTGACTTTACCTGGCTTTATTCCTAAAAATAAATGCCCGTTCCCCGTAATTATCGCGGTTTCGATGAAAAAAAGCCCGGTTGCAACAACCGGGCTTGTATAAAACGGACGAATGATTATCAGATTAATCCAGCCATTCCGTATGGAATACGCCGTCTTTATCAGTGCGCTTGTAGGTATGTGCGCCAAAGTAGTCACGCTGCGCCTGAATCAGGTTCGCCGGCAGCACCGCAGAGCGGTAGCTGTCATAGTAAGCGACGGCAGCGGAGAAAGTCGGTACCGGAATGCCGTTCTGAACCGCATAGGCGACAACATCACGCAGCGCCTGCTGGTAATCATCAGCGATCTGCTTGAAGTAAGGGGCCAGCAGCAGGTTAGCGATAGCCGGGTTTTCTGCATAGGCATCGGTGATTTTCTGCAGGAACTGCGCGCGAATGATGCAGCCCGCGCGGAAGATCTTCGCGATTTCGCCGTAGTTAAGATCCCAATTGTGCTCGTCAGAGGCGGCACGCAGCTGAGAGAAGCCCTGTGCGTAGGAGACGATTTTGCCCAGATAGAGGGCGCGACGCACTTTCTCAATGAACTCCGCTTTATCGCCAGCCGGTTTAGACTGCGGGCCAGAAAGCACTTTGGAAGCCGCAACGCGCTGCTCTTTCAACGAGGAGATGTAACGAGCGAATACTGATTCGGTGATCAGCGACAGCGGTTCGCCGAGATCCAGCGAGCTCTGGCTGGTCCATTTACCGGTACCTTTGTTAGCCGCTTCATCAAGGATCACGTCAACCAGGTAAGTGCCCTCTTCATCTTTCTTAGTGAAGATATCTTTGGTGATGTCGATCAGATAGCTGCTCAGCTCGCCCGCATTCCACTCGCTAAAGGTTTTCGCCAGCTCGTCGTTAGAGAGGTTCAGGCCGCCTTTCAGCAGAGCGTAGGCTTCTGCGATAAGCTGCATATCGCCATATTCGATACCGTTGTGCACCATTTTGACATAGTGACCGGCACCGTCAGGACCGATATAGGTGACGCACGGTTCGCCATCTTCAGCTACCGCAGCAATCTTGGTCAGAATCGGCGCAACCAGCTCGTAAGCTTCTTTCTGGCCGCCAGGCATGATAGAAGGCCCTTTCAGCGCGCCCTCTTCACCACCGGATACGCCGGTGCCGATAAAGTTAAAGCCTTCCGCAGAGAGTTCACGGTTACGGCGGATGGTGTCGTGGAAGAAGGTGTTACCGCCATCAATGATGATGTCGCCTTTATCCAGGTAAGGTTTCAGGGAGTCAATCGCGGCATCGGTACCCGCGCCGGCTTTCACCATCAGCAGAATGCGGCGGGGAGTTTCCAGAGATTCGACAAATTCTTGTACGGTGTAGTAAGGAACCAGCTTTTTGCCTGGGTTCTCGGCAACAACTTCTTCGGTTTTTTCGCGCGAGCGGTTGAAGATAGATACGGTATAGCCACGGCTTTCGATGTTCAGCGCCAGGTTGCGCCCCATCACGGCCATACCAACAACGCCGATTTGTTGCTTGGACATTACATACTCCTGTCAGGTGTGGTCACCGCGCCACGTATGCGCGGCTTGAAATGTGTCAGAGATGTTAACTCATGAGTTATTTAGAAGGATAGCATTTTGAGCCATCGTGCGTTGTAGATTCATGCTTTATGTTTCAGCAACGCACGTCCTATATAAAAAACAAAGTAATAACTGCTTTTAAAAAGATTAAACTCAAGATACTCACGATAAAAAGACCACTGTGAGCGTAATATTTTAACCTTGTTTGAAGATAAGCTTGCGTGCCCTTCCCGATAATAGGCGAGGACGCTATTTAAGCACCAGGCATAATCAATATTTTTGAGGATGTTTAACCATGTTGCCATATCCTGACGTTTTCTTATCGTTGGCATGTAAACCGTTCCTAATACAGAGCGGTCGTACATTGCTGTCAGGCAACCGATAACATTGGATTTCAGCAGTTCATGATAATTAACTTTCTCAGGAGGTGTAATTATCTTCCCAGCCTCGCCCTGGGTGTCTATTTTTTGATAAGCAGTATAGGAGAGAGCAACATTTTTTTCTTTCATGAAATTGACCTGTTCAGCCAGTTTCTTTTCATCCCATAAATCATCACTATCAAGAAAGGCTATATATCGGCCTTTACTTTTAGCGATAGAATTGTTGCGGGAAACGCCGGCACCAGAATTGTGATCGTTGATAAACAGAACTATCCTCGGATCTTCACTCGCTTTTCTCTTTATAATATCGATTGTTTCATCGGTTGAGCAATCATCTGTAATCAACAGTTCCCAGTTTTTGTACGTCTGCCGTTGCACAGAGTTAATACTCTCCTCAATGGTCGCCGACGAATTAAAGCTGGGCATGATCACAGAAACAAGATCATTGGCAGAGAAGTTATTATTAGTCATTTTATTTATCCAATATTTCTAAAAGACGCTTGCAAATTATATCTTTATTGTATTTCGAAGCGACTTGTTCTATCAAAACATGCTGGTTATATATGGTTTCAGAAACTATCTCTTTTTCAATGACAGTACGCAATTGCTGAATAGATGTATCCTCATTAATAGAGGGATCGGCGAAGCCGAGATGTTGAAGATCGCAGAAATTGTCATTGATGATTTCACGCGGCCCAAAATCGCAACGTGAATAAATAACCTTTTTCCCTAATGCCAGGCTTTCAAGCACTACCATCCCAAAGCCTTCAGCGTATGAAGGAACAACTATACATTTTGAATTATTGATAAGGGGGTATGGATTTTTCCTGGCACCCAGCATAGTGACTATATCGGAGAGTTGCAATTCATTGATAAGTTCTTCGATAAGCGTTCGTTCTGGGCCATCACCAACGATAGCCACTTTGACATTATATGTTTCTAACTGCTGTTTGATGAGACCAAGGGACTTAATAAAGATGTGACATCCTTTTACCTTTGAAAGTCGTCCAACAAAGGTGAAGTCATAATATCTGGACTGTTGTTCTTGATGCGCTAAGGCTGTAATTTCTGTTACGTCAACAAAATTAGGCAACACATGAAGGTTTTTGATTCCGTACAATTTATTTAGATCGGACGCCACGCCTTTACAAACGCAGATAACGTTCGTGTCTAACATTCGAAGCAAGTGATACGTAAACGCAATAGCTATACGATTTTTTAGGCTACGCATCTTGAAACCAACCGCTGGCGCAGTGTGGACAGTTGCATAGTGCTTAACTTTCGCAATCCGACAGGCAATAGCGGCAGTTAAATTAGCGCGCTCCATGTAGCTAATACAGCGTTCTGGAGCGATCTCTTTAATTCCCTTGCATACATCCTTGATACTGCCCAGCCCCTGATGAATTTTTATATTATCAGGAATTTCAAGATCAATACGGCGGGTCATGACAATGAAATGAATTTCATTCCCTAAATTAGCCAAAGTAATTGCAGTATTAAGTGCGACCTTCTCTGCTCCGCCAATAGTTAACGTTGGGATAATTATCGCAATTTTCATGCTTAATACCCTGAACGCATAATATTTTCAAAATAAACTTTCTCAACACCACTTTTAGTAAAAGCAGCTTTGATCGTCTTAAGGGTGAAAGAAAGGTTTTGTATTGGAGAAAGCTTGTATATTTTGTGCAAATTTAAGACCATTTTAGCAACTGCCGGTATCAACCATAAATACCAGATAAAACCTAAATGGCTCTTCATATTTATAAACCGGTTAACATAGTGGATGAATGCTTTACGGGTCAGCTTATTCATATCACCTGCCAGGCTCGAACCTACTTTATGATAAATAATTGAGCACGGAACACATGCTACCTTCGCCTGTTGTTTCTTTAGTCGCAGAGCATAATCGATATCTTCTTCCCCGAAAAAAAACTTTTCGGTAAACATTCCGCTATTGATGTAGAACTTCGTTTTCATCAACATGCAGCAGCCGGTTGCAAAGGAGACAGGAAACGGATGTGTGGGTAAATTTATATCTGCAACTTTTTTATTGGCGAAGTAGTAAGTGCGTTTACCGTATTGACTTATCGAGCCGCCGCAATTCCATATCACGTCATTTTTGTCATAGTAACGAATTTGCGGAATAACAAGATCAAAAGAAGATTCAGCGTTAAATAATGCCTTTAAGAAGTCCTTTTCAACAACAGTGTCATTATTAAGGAATAAAATATGCGAGTATTCTGAATTCTCAGCGAATAATGCACCAAAATTACAACCACGAGCAAATCCATGGTTGATGCACGACCGAGCAAGAATAAGCTGCGAATTCTCAGTGAGAGGATAAGACACCAGAGATGACACGGCATATTCGTTCAAGAGATCTGTCACTTTTGACTTACTGCAGTAGTGAGATTGAGTCTGATAGCGGCTTAGCAAGCCCTCTTCAAGCATAGCGAAATCACTCTGCTCAGAGCAATTGTCGATGACAAGCACATCAAATGAAGTACTCTCAATCTTCGCCAGGCTCTCACAGCACTCTAATGTCAAACCACTGCCGTTCCAGTTCAAAAGCACTATCAATGTACGAATGTCGTGAGTATGGGTGCTCATATTAAAATTAAATACCTTTGCGTTTTATAAACAAGGAACTTATTCCGGTAATCAAAGCAAACAAAACGAACATCATTAATGTTCTAAAAACAAAATCTTTGCCATACAGAAAGTAAGTAAACGACTGATTAATACGTAACTCTGGGATAAGATATATAGAGTATGGAATGAAGAATAATGGACTAAAGCCTATTAATAAATCCAGACATTTAACAAAAGTAAACATCGCAGCAGCGACTATAAAAGGAGAAATGAGTAGTCCACCATAGCCAAGCATTGACCATGCTTCACCGAGATAGTAACTGTTGACATTGACAATATCCAGGCCCGCTACATAGTTCAAATAGGGAATAACGTCTACGTCAGCCCGTGCTGGTTGAATACCAAGGCGTTCAACAAAATAAAAATTCGTAAACCAGTATTTCGAATCAGGAATAATGCTATTGATAATATGATAAAAACCTTGATTTTGTCCTAGTAGAAATCTATCTGCAGCGCTATTAAAACCCTCTTCTAATCCCGATCCACTCACTATCGCCTGCAATAAAATCACAACAAAAGCTACACCAGCAACAGGTATAGCTATCTTCATGATCGCATTTTTTCGTAAGTAAACAATAAATAACGCACCGAACATCAGAAATATTATTGGGGCTTTTTGTGTTTCATAGAGACATTCAGTAGCTGCTATGCAAAATGAAAGCATAACAAACAAAATCATTTTCCAGTTTTTTCTATCAGCAAAGATATAAAAATAAAAAACAAAATAAAACTGAAAAATTAAAAGTAAAGAGATAAGATTACTGAAATACGGTATATAATAAAGTTGCGGATTGGTCTGTATGTCAACACGGGCAGCATAAGCACCTGAAAAATCGCCTTCAAGTAAAAAGAAAATTGGAGCCTTTTTAGAAAAAAACAATTTAATAGCTAAAAGCAGTATTGAGAGAAATAGCGCAACCTTGATATGAATAATATTATTGCTATACCGAAGAGGCTCTCCGGCATATTTACTATAGTGTTTAAACTTAAAACATCCTGCAAGAATAAAAAATGTCAAAAAATACATTACCAAAGAATAGACATACCACAGACCAACAGTCAGTCTATTTGCATCAGAAATACCATAGTATCGCGCTGAGCTATATCCTAGAAAAGATATGATAATAACACCCGGCAATGAAAAAATACAAAACTGAATGATTACTGAAAGCGCAAACGGGTGCGTTTTTTCACCTGACAGATTAATACCAATTTTCTTGTATGACGCTGCCAGAACAAGGAAAAATATAAACGATATACACAATGCAATGATTAATTCCAAGATTTACCTCTGTACTCTAGTATTCTTTAATAACCACGCAATAGTTTTTTTAACAACAAAGACCAGATTGACTGATGCTGAAGCATGATGCATTGCAAATTTTGTGACGATATTGCTTAACGGGAAATCTCGAGGAATCGTATTGAACGATGAAATAACATCGTACCTTATATTACCCGTCCAGGGGATATGTTTTTCGCACAAGTTTTCAGCAATCTCTTCACCATAAAGTGCATTGCGGAACCTTGCACTTACCGCTTCGGTACTATGAACATCAACTAACATCCCGATAAGGCCGGACTCAGCTTCCTGATTTTCACATGCGGTAACCTGGTGAATATCTTTCTTTTTTAATAGCTCAACGGGTGTATAACCCTGAAAAGGGCTAGTTAAGCCAATACACCTTTTACCGCGAATATATTGTTCAACAAATGCAGTGCCGCCGGGTATAGGATGGCTATCGATACAGATATTAGTTTTTATTGCTAAGGCCATGTATTTTTCGTAAGGAATACGTTTCAATACTTTAACCCGGCCAGGAAAACGTAGTAATAAAGGCCACCACCAATAATCTTTTTTGATGTTCGGTCCGATAGCATAAAGAGTAGCGCTACGCTCTTTTTTCAGCAGCATATTCAGCAGTGGAAAAATAGAATAACCATTAACAGGTTTGTATTTCTCAGCAGAACCTGCTGTCATATATACAGATTTGCTCACTACACTTTTATCACCCTGGGGATGTAAATCTTGTGATTTACCGACCGGTATGCCTAAAAAAGTGACCTGGCCCTTCAAACCCCGCAGTCTATCAATTTTGGCACCATAGGCACTGATCTGAAACCAGTAGTCTGCAATGGACGCACCATAATTAAACACATGGTCGGCATGGTTAACAAAAAAGAATTTGGTGTCTTGTGAATATTTTTTTGCCAGACCGCAAGCGATAACGGTAACAATATCATCAGGATGAATGTTTAAAACCACCTGTTGGTAAGCTACAATTTGCTGCGCAATCGCTACAACCTTTCTTTTTATAGCTTCATCAGCATTTATAATAACAATAGCGTTAAAATAGTTTCCTAACCTTTGCAATATATCCGGGCGAGCTGATCGTGTAACTAACAGATTGGGTTTATCCAGTAGCCCTTCAGCCAGACGCTCCATTAATCTTGTGTGCCCCCCCGTCATAAATGGTTCAGACACTACAAAAAGGGTCGATTCTGTCTTAGCCGCAGGTTGACTTATTTCCCCACTCTGCATGCTATCGGCAAATGCCTCGATGAGATCTTTTTCAAACTCCACCAACGAGTAAATGCCCATATGATTGTGCCAGAGCAGTCGCCCCAAATATTCTGCGCTTTTAATCGTTTCAGACAAATCATCGTGCAACATTTTACCGAGCAAGTCTTTTAAATCAGTATCAAGACTCATTTTTTATTTTCTCATTAGATATAGCACGTAAATAAAAGCACATAAAAATCAGGTAAAAAACATATGAAGCAAGATATGCATAATTGGCGCCATTAACGCCAAAAGAAGGAATAAATAAAAGCGAACTTACAACAAAGAACAAGCAAAAAAGAATTTCTGAGGAAATGTACCATTTAATATCTCCACGGGCCAACATAGGATAGGAAATTAGCCAGCTTGCAATCTTAATGACATCTCCGCATAATTGAACGAGAAAAAGGTCTCTTGCTTGATAAAACTGTATTGTAAACAGAACATGGATAATGAAGTCTCGGAGCAAGAATACCAGCACAGCAAGAAAGACACATAATGGAAGTATTATTTTTAAAGTTGTTAATACTTCTCTCTTTAAAGCTAGTGTATCTTTAATAGCAGATAATTTAGGAAGATAATATGTTCCGAGAGCTATAGTGATTACGGCGAGATAAGTTTCGGATATTTTCCAGACAGCTTGCCACTGCCCTGCAGCATCCCAACCCACATATTTTATCAATATGTTTCTGACGAGTATTAACGCAACAGGCAACGTTATCGCTGTTGTGATGGCCATTAACATATAATTGAAAATGCCCTTCATATGCTTTCGATCTATGGTTCCCAGGAAGTTTTCCTTTGCGAACCATCTTTCTCTAAAACAGCAGAAAACAATAATTAAACCGATCAGACCATTCTGAATAGAAACCGCGAACAATGCACCATGCAAATGTCCCATTAATATGCAAGTAAGCATCAATGCTGTCGTTATGACAACCGAAAACATACCGATACCGATATATTTTTTAAATCTTTTTTGGCCATTTACAATGGAATTTAATAAAGTCCCAGTGGCTGTAAATGGCAAAAGAAGTGCCATAATGATTAAATAAAAATAATATTGGTCATTATTGAATATAAAGTTTGAAATAGATAACGAGAGCATGCAAATCAAAGGGATGAGGAAAGCCGTTATTATTACAACCCAACGTAAACCTGCACGCCACCAATTTGCACACTCATTTCTATCCTGTTCATTATACTCTGCAGTATATCGAACAATACCACTGCTTACTGGCGCATTGACTATACCCGCAAGGGAAGAAGCGATACTTTGCAACTGCCCTAACATAGCGAGCCCTGATGGGCCAGCATAGACAGCGATGACTTTAGCAACTACAAAACCCGATCCCATACGTAATAATGTCAGTAACCCCGAAAAGAAGGTTACTGATAAGAGACGTTTCATACAGTAAATCCATTCAACGTTGAGATCACATAACTGACCTCATCATCTGTCAATGTTGGTCCCATAGGAATAGACAACACTTTTTTATGGATTTCTTCTGTCACAGGAAGAGAAATATGATTGTACTCAGGATAAGCTTCTTGCTTATGCGGAGGAATCGGGTAATGAATCAAAGTCTGAATACCATTTGCGCTGAGATATTCGCGCAATGATTCCCGGTAATCGGTTTGAATCACAAATAAGTGCCAAACATGCGCATCATCATTATCTACTTGCGGTAATTGAATTTTGTCGTTTTTGATTTCTGCCAAATATTTCGCCGCAATCTTTCTTCTTGTTTGCGTGTCTGCCTGCAAATATTTTAGTTTAACACGCAGCATCGCTGCCTGAATTTCATCAAGGCGACTATTCACACCAGTATAGATATTTTTGTATTTTTCATTAGATCCATAGTTGCGTAGAGCGTGTAACGTTTTCGCTAATTCAGGATCTTTTGTTGCGATTGCACCTGCATCACCAATAGCTCCAAGATTCTTGCCTGGATAAAAGCTAAAGCCAGCTGCATCACCCCATGCACCTGCTTTCACCCCGTTAAGCTCTGCACCATGCGATTGGGCGGCATCTTCAAGCACCAACAAATTATGTTCACGAGCGATGGCCATGATTTCATCCATGGGACATATTTGCCCATAGAGATGTACCGGCAGAATTAATTTTGTTTGAGGCGTAATGGCCTTTTTGACAGAGGCAGCATCCAGATTGAAACTTTTATTATTCGGCTCGACAAAAATGGGCACTAAATTATTTTCTGTAATAGCCAGTACTGAAGCAATGTAGGTATTTGCCGGGACAATAACTTCCTCCCTATCCTTCAATTTGCCAAGGATTTTCCAGGCACGAATAGTAAGAATGAGGGCATCGAGACCATTTGCCACACCAATAATATGTGGCACACCGCAGTATTCTGCGAATTCTTTTTCAAAATTATCCAGTTCACTGCCTGCGATGTACCAGCCTGAGTCAATGACCCGTGAGCATGCATCTTTTAATTCATTATTAAAACGCGCATTTACATCTTTAAGGCTAAGGAAATCGATATTCATATTAATTTGCACCCATTATTTTTGCTGGATTTCCATACACAATGGCATTATCCGGTACATCTTTGGTGACAACAGAGCCAGCGCCAACCATACTTTTCTCTCCAATGGTGACGCCAGGTAATATCGTAGCGTTGGCACCAATTGACGCCCCCTTTTTGACAAGGATGCTTTCAAACTCTTTGTCATGCACTCTAGAGCGAGGATATTTATCATTGGTAAATGTCACGCACGGGCCAACAAAAACATCATCTTCTATAATCGTGTTATCCCAAATATAGACGCCAGATTTTATAGTGACGCGATCACCAATCTTAACCTTACCTTCGATTAAGGTATGCGCACATATATTGCAGTCACTACCGATTATTGCGCCTGGTAATATAACTGAAAATTGCCATATCCGGGTGTTATTTCCGATGTTATCCGTTTTAACATCACTTAATGGATGGATTTGCGTCATTTTCGATCGTTTCCAGGAATTTGCCATAGTCACGGATATAATCGTTCTCATCATAATGACTATCAGCGAGAACCATTAAAACGCAATCTTCCGAAAAGTCATACATCTCACGCCATAAGCATGAATCAATAAGCAAGCCTTGAGCTGGGTTATCCAGTACCACTTCAATACGTTCACGACCATCATCTAATACAAATCTGCATGAACCGCGCACCGCAATCGCAACCTGTTTTAATCTACGATGGGCATGTAATCCGCGTCTGACGTCATTCTTCGTATTAAACATGTAATAAACCCGTTTAATTTCGAATGGAATATTGTTTTCTTCTTCCAGTGAAATTAACGAACCTCGATCATCGCCATGTGCCTGCAAAGGTATTATTTTAATATTCATGGTTTCATCTCGAAAATTTTTGCATCGTGGAAATACGGTGCCATCTTATCTTTTTCAGATACCATCACAGGTGGCATCGGCCAATCTATTGCGATAGTTTCATCATCCCAACGAATCGACTGCTCGTAATCCTTTGCATAGTAGTTGTTGGTTTTATATAAAATCTCAGTTCCATCCTGCAGTGCAATAAAACCGTGAGCGAATCCCTCAGGGATCCAGATCTGTTTTTTATTTTCGCCGCTTAAGATGATCCCAAACCACTTGCCAAAAGTAGGAGAATCTCTGCGGATATCAACCGCAACATCGAAGATTTCACCCGCTACGCAGCGTACAAGTTTACCCTGTGCAAAAGGATTAAGCTGATAATGCAAACCACGCAGCACGCCTTTTGCCGACCTGGAATGATTGTCCTGTAGAAATTCAACCTTTCTTCCCACAGCTCTTTCAAAAGTTTGTTGACTAAAGCTTTCGAAGAAAAATCCTCGCTCATCTCCAAAAACCTTAGGCTCGAAGATGAGAACGCCAGGAATATCGGTCTTAATAACATTCATGCTTAATAACCTTTAACCATTTTAAGCAGGTATTGGCCATAGGCATTTTTTTTCAATGGCTCTGCCAGTTTTTTCACCTGCTCAACGTCAATAAACCCTTTGCGAAAAGCGATCTCTTCCGGGCACGATACTTTTAAACCCTGACGCTCTTCAATGGTGGCAATAAAGTTACTTGCCTCAATCAGGCTCTGATGTGTTCCCGTGTCCAGCCAGGCATAACCACGCCCCATTATCGCAACAGAAAGATTACTTTGCTCAAGATATAAACGGTTAATATCCGTAATTTCCAGTTCACCACGGGAAGAAGGTTCCAGGCTTTTCGCCATCTCAACCACACGGTTGTCATAGAAGTAGAGGCCAGTTACAGCATAATTACTTTTTGGCTCAAGCGGTTTTTCTTCAAGGCTAATAGCCGTGCCCTGCTTATCAAACTCAACGACGCCATAACGCTCAGGATCGTTAACATGATAAGCAAATACCGTTGCACCGCCCTGTTGATTGACCGCGTCATCAAGCAATTTCGGCAAATCATGGCCGTAGAAAATGTTATCGCCGAGAACCAGCGCACAATCGTCACTACCAATGAACTCTTCACCAATAATAAACGCCTGTGCCAGTCCATCCGGACTTGGCTGCACTTTATAGTGCAGGTTAAGCCCCCACTGACTGCCATCGCCAAGCAGTTGCTCAAAACGCGGAGTATCCTGCGGCGTACTGATGATCAAAATATCGCGAATACCCGCCAGCATTAGCGTAGATAACGGATAGTAGATCATCGGCTTGTCGAAAATAGGCAGTAGCTGTTTACTGACGGCCATCGTCACCGGATAGAGACGCGTACCAGAGCCACCAGCAAGAATAATCCCTTTACGTGTTTTCATTTCGTTCTCTCACGCTAAAAACGCCTCCCAGAGGCATTTCAAATTAGTTAAAGCGGGCCTATCGCAAATAACTCTGCCAGCATACGTTTCACCCCACTCTCCCAATGTGGAAGTATGAGGTTAAATTCACGGGAAAATTTTTCTGTATTGAGTCGTGAATTATGCGGGCGTTTTGCTGGCGTCGGATAAGCTTCTGTCGCGATGGCATTCACATTTTGTACTGCCAGCGTAATGCCGGCAGCGCGCGCCTCGGCAAACACCAATTCGGCAAAAGCATGCCAGTTGGTGGTGCCGGAAGCGACGAGATGATAAAGCCCGGCGACGTCCGGTTTGCGCAGAGCCGTACAAATAGCATGCGCCGTACAGTCGGACAGCAGCTCTGCCCCTGTCGGCGCACCAAACTGGTCGCCGATAACAGAGAGCGTTTCGCGCTCTTTCGCCAGTTTGAGCATCGTTTTAGCGAAGTTATTTCCCTTCGCAGCAAAGACCCAACTGGTGCGGAAAATCAGATGCTTCGGGCAATGTTGCTGAATAGCCTTTTCACCCGCCAATTTGGTTTCACCATAGACGTTGAGCGGCGAAGGCTCGTCGGTTTCGCGCCACGGCGTTTCACCGCTGCCCGGGAAAACATAATCTGTTGAGTAGTGCACCAGCCAGGCATCTATCGCTGCCGCTTCGCGCGCAATGGCTTCAACGCTGGTCGCATTGAGCAACTGTGCAAAGTCACGTTCCGTCTCTGCTTTATCAACCGCCGTGTGCGCAGCGGCATTGACGATAACGTCGGGACGTACGCGACGCACCGTTTCTGCCACGCCCTCGGGATTGCTGAAATCGCCACAGTAATCCGTCGAGTGGACATCGACAGCGACCACATCTCCTAACGGTGCCAGTGCACGCTGCAGTTCCCAGCCTACCTGCCCGGTTTTACCGAACAACAGAATATTCATCATTAACGCTTCTCGTAATTTTGCTCGATCCAGGTCTTGTAAGCACCGCTCTTAACGTTCTCAACCCAGCGCTGATTATCCAGATACCACTGCACGGTTTTACGAATGCCGGACTCGAACGTCTCTTGCGGTTTCCAGCCCAGCTCGCGGCTAATTTTATCAGCATCAATGGCATAGCGGCGATCGTGGCCTGGGCGGTCAGTCACGTAGGTGATTTGATCGCGGTAGGAGCCCGTTTTCGGCACGATTTCATCAAGCAGATCGCAAATGGTGTGCACAACATCGAGGTTTTGTTTCTCGTTATGGCCACCAATGTTATAGGTTTCACCAGCCACGCCTTGCGTCACAACGGTGTAAAGCGCGCGAGCGTGATCTTCAACATAGAGCCAGTCACGGATTTGATCGCCTTTGCCATAAATAGGCAGCGGTTTACCTTCAAGCGCATTGAGGATTACCAGCGGAATCAATTTTTCCGGGAAATGATAAGGGCCGTAATTGTTGGAGCAATTGGTCACAAGAGTCGGCATGCCGTAGGTGCGCAGCCAGGCGCGAACCAGATGATCGCTCGACGCTTTTGACGCTGAATAAGGGCTGCTAGGGGCATAAGCGGTGTTTTCGGTGAAGAGTGGAAGCGGCTCACCGGGTTGCGCTTCATCCGGATGCGGCAGATCGCCATAGACTTCATCCGTTGAGATATGGTGGAAGCGAAACGCCTGTTTGGCAGGTTGATCAAGCGCGGACCAATAAGCGCGCGCCGCTTCAAGTAACACATAAGTACCGACGATATTGGTTTCAATAAATGCAGCTGGCCCGGTGATTGAACGGTCAACGTGGCTTTCAGCTGCCAGGTGCATTACTGCGTCCGGTTTATGCTCGGCGAAAATACGCGCCATCGCAGCAGCGTCACAGATATCAGCCTGTTCGAAAAAATAACGTTGGCTTTCGCTGACATCGCTAAGAGACTCAAGATTTCCTGCATAGGTTAATTTATCAACGTTAACCACAGAATCCTGGGTGTTATTAATGATATGACGTACAACTGCAGAGCCAATAAAGCCTGCACCACCGGTGACCAGTATTTTCACGTGAATTATCCGTACTTACTTTGCAATGTTTAGAACGCGATGAGCGTGTAGAGAGAAAATGATGATTCGTGCAATAGGCACGCTACCGCCCCAGGCTTTCAGCTACCCGCGCGCTGTGTGAGACATTTGACAGATATGTAGTTAGCGCCCGGCTATAGTCGATGCTCAGCCTGCCAGGGGCATAAAATGCTAAGCGCTATTCTCCGCTGAAACAGCCCCGGAGACAAGGGAAAATCCTACGACCCAAAGCTCAAAAAATCATCATAACTACTTTTTTTTATTATCAATTTTCTTATTCAAAAGACAAAGGGCAGTAAGAATAACCTGAGAGCGTAAACGCTCCAGGTCACACTTAACTGCCCTTTCAACAGGTATCAAATACCTTGTATGTTCGTCGTCTTACTCCGCCAGCAACTTCTGAATGCTGTCACGGAATTTCTGACCTTCTTTCAGGTTACGCAGGCCATAGTTCACAAACGCCTGCATGTAACCCATTTTCTTACCGCAGTCGTAGCTGTCGCCGGTCATCAGCATGGCATCAACGGACTGTTTCTCCGCCAGACGCGCGATAGCATCAGTCAGCTGAATACGTCCCCAGGCACCCGGCTCGGTGTTTTCCAGCTCTGCCCAGATATCCGCAGAGAGTACATAGCGCCCTACTGCCATCAGATCGGAATCCAGCGTCTGCGGCTGATCCGGTTTCTCAATAAACTGCACGATGCGGCTTACTTTACCTTCGCTGTCCAGCGGCTCTTTGGTCTGGATAACCGAGTACTCAGAGAGATCGCCCTTCATACGTTTTGCCAGCACCTGGCTGCGGCCGGTTTCGCCAAAGCGCGCCACCATTGCGGCAAGGTTATAACGCAGCGGATCGGCGGTTGCCGTGTCCAGCACGATATCTGGCAGGACAACGATAAACGGATTGTCACCCACAATCGGGCGCGCGCAGAGGATGGAGTGTCCCAGGCCCAGCGGTTGCGCCTGACGTACGTTCATGATGGTAACGCCCGGCGGGCAGATGGACTGCACTTCCGCCAGCAACTGGCGCTTAACGCGCTGTTCAAGCAGCGCCTCGAGCTCGTAGGAGGTGTCGAAGTGGTTTTCCACTGCGTTTTTTGACGAGTGGGTCACCAGAACGATTTCTTTGATCCCTGCAGCGACAATCTCGTCGACGATGTACTGAATCATCGGCTTGTCGACGATCGGTAGCATCTCTTTTGGAATAGCTTTAGTCGCGGGAAGCATATGCATCCCAAGACCGGCTACCGGAATAACTGCTTTCAAATTAACCATTATTTCTTCCACCTGTAATGATTGATGAAGTATAGGCCTACATCAGTTGATCGCCAGGACTCATATTCTTATCAACAAGGTGCTTGCGTATCTTAGCAAGCACGAAAGAAGACATTTAACTACCTTGTCAGCGCATTTGGTGTCAGAGGAATCGGAAACCTGCGCTCACAGAGTTGCTTTCTTCCATCAACGTAAAAAACTATTCGGTAACAAAAGTAATATCGTCTTTGTTGTCATGAACAAATTCATACTGCAATGTGCGATCCAGCCCTTCCGACAGGGTATAGGGGGCAATAAATCCTGAATTATGTACTTTGGTCGCATCAAATTGCGTTGTAGCGCAAAACTTTTTCACGCGGACTGCACTAATTGGGTATTTTTTCCCGCTGAGTTTACTAAGAAGATCAAAGCAATAGCCGCCCAGCATACCGACAGGGTAAGGGAGATGGACTGAGGGGATTTTCTTGTTCAAGCTCTTTTCAACTTCTGTCACCAACTGGTTCATATTGAGATCCGGTTTGTCGACATAGTTATAGACATCATAGCCGGGTTGCACATTGCTGAGTCTGAATTTAATAAACTCAACGATATTTCCAACATAAGCCATTGATTTATAATTCTTCCCGGCGCCAACCATAGCAAACTTGCCGCTGGCGATCTGTTTGAGCAAGTTATAAACATTGCCCCGATTGCGTTCGCCAAAGATAACGGTTGGACGGATGATGGTTAAAGCGCGCTCTTCTGGCGCTTCGTTATACCACTCACGCAGAACCTCTTCCGCCTGCCATTTACTTTTGCCGTAGTGGTTGAAGGGGTCGTGAGGGTGCTTTTCGTCTGGATTGCTTTTATTTAAACCATATATGGCAACTGAACTGGTAAAAATAATGTTGTTAACACCATTTTTCTTCATGGCGTCCAGGACGTTACGCGTCCCCTGCACATTGACATCATAGTAAAGCGATGTTGGGCTTACATCATCACGATGTTCAGCCGCCAGCAGCACAACGGTGTTGAAACCCGCTAAAGATTCATCAAGGAAGGACTGGTCGCGAACATCACCCAGTTTCGTGATTTCCGGATAAAAATGACTTTGCTGCTTATCAAGGTTTGTCAGGTCAAAGTCACCTACTGCAGTTTCAATCAGTCTCGTTCCTACAAACCCGGACGCACCTACTAACACAACTTTATTATTCATAATCACTTATCAAGGTTATTCAGCGAAAGCTTACGTAAAACGTAATCTGAGTTGCCGCGATGCACACCCAGCCCCAACTTGCTGTCAGAATCGAAGATTATAGTCTTTTGATTTCCGATATCCACCAAGAACATAGTAGTTATCTTTCATCCGCTGAATAACACACCTTATTGATTGACCCGCATCAGTTTGAAATTCAGGTTCTCAGCGTTCACCACATGCTGATCGACGCGATCGATATCAACGGAGCTTTGTCCCTTCTCATTTACTGCGTGAATATTCGCCATCGACAGCAGGGTCTCATTTTTCGCCATAAAACGGCCGCGCACATCTTTGCGCAGGTCGAAGTTGAGCTTCAGCGCCGGGCCAACCGACGCATCCTGCGTAATGTGGATATTGCGCAGGAAGAGGTGCTGCGGCTTATTGTGTAGCTCAAGGGTAGCCTGCTGCATCTTGATGTTGGTGATGGCGACAAACGAGGTCGCGTTACCGGAGGAGACCTGGATACCGCGCAGCTTATATTTACTGCTGCTGTTATCCTGCTGAATATCGTTAAGTTTGAAATTTTGCGGAATGGATAAATAATCGCCTTTGATCACGCCGTAACCAATCAGCATGCCGGCACTATTTTCCATCGTGACATTATCGATAACGAAATTATCACAGCCATAAATAGCCACCGTGGCGTTATCAATCCCCGCTTTTTTACTGAAGTCCGGCGTAATGTTTTTCGCTTTGATATTGCGAATAACAAAATGTTTACCGTTTTCCACATGCACCAGCTGGCGGCAATTACTGCCGGTAATATTTGCCACGACAAAGTTTTTCACTGACTGATCTTCCGGGTAGTTATTGTCATAGGTGCTGCCCGCTAACCCGATGCCAATCCCCCAGTTAATTTTGCCGTTGGTGCAGTTGATATTGTCGATCACATGATCGGAGATAAGGATATTGCGGTCATTGATTGCCACGTTCCACTCGATGGCATCGCCCTGCAGATCGCTAAAGCGGCTATGGGTAATGCGCGCGCCATCCAGTTGGTTATGGAAGCCCTGGCGTAAAATGCCGTAGTTGGCTTTGCTGATGGTGATGTTATCAATCACCAGATTGCGCATTACGCGCTTCTCTTTACCGCCAATATAGATCTGCATTACCGGGCCATAACCGCTCATGCTGACACCTTTAATGGTGCAGTCTGAGCCGCGCACATCAAGCATAACGTTATAGAGGCTGCCGCCCTGCTCGCCGATTACACGGCTGCCGTCCTGCAGGACAAGACGCCCGCGTCCGCTGCCTTTTAATGCCCCGCGCACCAGCAGCGTTTTCCCGGCGGGAATGAAAATGCCGGTATTGATGTTTTCGCACACCAGCCCGGCAGGAACCTCCACCGTCTGCGCGTCGGCAAAGGCCTTATTGAGCGCAGCCGGCCAGTCATTGTGGTTGTAATCGCTTAACTTTACCGTGTCACTGCGCCCAAGGGCGCGCGCGGCAGGCATATGCAGCAAGGGAAGCGCCGCCAGCGCTGAGCCGGCGGTCAGGAAGGAGCGGCGCGTCAGCGCGGTTGAGCGTCGTTTCGCAGTCATAAAGCCTCTCATCAAAGCGTTTGCAGCAGACTGGCCAGTTGCTGGTTGATAATCGTTTGATTAAAGTCCGTTTCAACTTTCTCCCGGGCGCGGGTCACCACCGGCGTAAGCTCCTCACTCGCCATCTGACCAAAGGAGGCCAGACGTTCAGCCAGCGCTTCAGCGTCGTTTTCCGGCACCAGCCAGCCGGATCGTCCGGCGTCGATCAGTTCCGGAATACCGCTGTGAACGGTCGAGACCACGGGGATCCCAACGGCCATCGCCTCCATCAGCGCGACCGGGATACCTTCCATATCGCCATCGGTGCCGGTAATAGAGGGGAGTAGAAAGACATCTGCCTCATCAAGCAGTGCTTTTACTTCATGGCTTGGCTTAAAGCCGGGCATCTCAATCACATCCTCAAGCTGGAACTGCTCAATCAGGGTGCGCAAACGGCGCTCCCAGGGGCCGATGCCCAGAATGCGGTATTTGAACGCCACACCGCGCGCTTTCAACAAGCGGCAGGCTTCGATGGCAACGTGCAGCCCCTTCTTCTCCGTTAAACGCGCAACAGAGATAATTTGCAGCGGACGGCCAGGCGATTTCACTTCACGCAGGCTAAAGCGCGTCATATCGACGCCCATACGCGAGACGGCAATCTTATTCTGCGGACAGCCCATGGTGAGCAGCCGCCCGGCCCACAGATCGCTTATCGGCAGCATCAAATCGCCGCGCTTAAAAAGCTGCTGATACTCCGGGGTGTAGTGCGTAAGCACATCGCGGTGCGAGATATCGATCCCGTGAAAGACGGTGGCGATCTTGCCTTTCAACACGCCAAGTTCGCGCAGTTTCGCCGCGGTGACGCCCGCCGGGCCAAAGTGGGCGATAAAAACATCGGCGGTAAAAGTTTGCGGCGCCAGACCACAAATCGCTGGCAGGATCAGGTTGCGCGCTTCATCACCGTAACGGGAGAGGTTGAGTGCTTTCCAGGTCGACGACTTGAACATGCCGCGGGCGATGGCCTGCCCGCGATAGCCCAGCTTCGCCAGTTTCCCTTCCGGCTCCGCCAGCAGCCAGTGCGTCTTCTCCGCCAGCTTATATTCACTGTACGCGGCGTGAGTATTGTTCATATCGCCCTTGTGCAGGGCGACGATCTCAACCTCAAATCCCATATTGATAAAGGCAACTATCTGGTTGAGGACAAACGTTTCGGACGAGAGAGGAAATTTCAGCAAAAAGAAGCCGACTTTCATTTCACCCCCTGCACGCGCTCGAGCACCGATTGCACCATTTTGATGCCCTGCTCGCGCTCGGCCGCGACTGCCGTTGCCAGCCGTGCGTTGATCGCCGGCAGCTGGCCGAGCGTATCTGCCGCCATTGACGCCAGCGAGCCATCAAGCAGATGGCGAATATCCACCGCCATCTCCGGCATGCCGAGCTGCTGCATGATCCCCGCTGACTTGTGTTCGTAGTTAATGGCAATCGCCGGCGTGCCGAAGTTCATGGAGATGATCGCTGAGTGCAGGCGCGTGCCGATGGTTAAATCGCATCCCGCAAGAATTTTCCCCATCTCCAGATCGTTCAGCTCATCCATCACCACGTGGTAGCGGGAAGGATCCTGGATATGCTGGCGCAGGTTGAGCGCCACCATGCGGTCATCTTTGTTATAGCTGTCGATGCCGGTGCAGGTAGAGAGCGCGATCACCTGATACCCCGCGTCAATCACGCGGTTGACGACATCCGCAAAGGCCTTTTCATACGCCTGCTGGGTGGTGCCAAGGCGTTTATCAAACGGCGCCAGTTCACGCAGGGTAATGGCAACGGTCTTCTCTTTTGCCGCCAGGTCCAGCCAGTGCTGCACGGCATAGCTGGCGGTGAAATCCTCCTGATGGTGATCCACCAGCCAGGCGGTATCGACGCCCTGCTCCACTTTATCGGTGGTGATGCCGCTCTGCTTCATCAGATTGAGGCTGACATGCTCGCGCAGGATCAGCGCATCGCAATGGCCAAAGACGTAGTTCGCCAGCTTGTTAAAGTCCTCGTTCTGGAACGGCCCGACACTGTGACCAATCATAAACAGCGGCTTTTTCGCCATAAAGGTGCAGAGCGCATGCTCAAACTGCGGCACACCGTAGAGATCGACAAAGAAGGAGCCGCCGACCTGAATAATCGCATCGTAATCCGCCAGGCGGCGCACAAAATCGGTAAACCCCTGAGCGATGGCGATATTGCGCAGTTTGCCGGTATCGGTCACGCGGGAGAGCAGCACCTGGTGCTGGTAGCGACGGCGCAGCACTTTCTTCACGCGCCCCATCAGGCCAGCGGCGTTGTTGTGCGCTTTCATCTGGCTGTAGAGCGGGTCGCCCATTACCGGGCGATTGAGTAACCAGGAGGAGCTGACCGGATAGCGGCTCATCACATCCACTTCCGCCTCAGGATTCAGGCGGGCAATAGCGTCCAACAATCCACGTAAAATTGCGCTGTCACCACGGTTGCCGCATGTGTGATTGCCAAGGATCAATAATTTCATAACGACCTCATAAAGGGGTTCAATAAGGTTTCTTATCCTGCGCGAAGCAGTGTTTTCAATTTCTCGTTGCGGCAAAACTGACGCTTCATCTCCACCACCAGCGCGTTACGCGACAAAATCAGCATAATGGCGAAGGCGATGGCACCCGCAGCAACCTGAATCGCCAGCATGGCGGCAAGCGGCAGATGGCCGTTCAGCGCCAGGCCGAGGCCATAACTGACCACCAGCGTCGGCAGCGACAGGTAGAACGGCAGCCACAGGCTGAGGATGTACTGGCGGTAGCTCGAACCGAGCACCGGTTTAATCATCACGAAGTAGCTCAGAATGGTGTTGATAATCTGCACCAGCAGGAAGCCAAGCGTAACGCCCAGCGCACCGGCCATATGGCCGCCAATAATGATCGCCGGAATAAAGAGAAACGTTTTAAAGACGTTGAATTTAAAGCTGATATCGACTCGTGCTTTCGCCATCAGCAGCGAACCGATCGGGTTACCGACCGCGCGCAGCAGACCAACGATGCACAGCAGTTGCAGGATCGGAATGATGCTGTTCCACTTCTCGCCAAACACCAGCGGCACAAAGTTATTCGACACCACCATCAGCCCGAGCAGGATCGGGAAATTGATAATCCCTACCACCGACAGCAGCTTGTAGAAGTTCAGGCGCAGCTTCTCGGTGTCATCCTGGATCTTGGCGAACGCCGGGAAGAGCACGCGGGTAATGATCGGGTTGAGCTTCATCGGCGGCACTACCGCCACGTTGTAGGCGAGGTTGTAACCCCCGGCGACGCTCGCACCGAGGATACGCGCCAACACCAGCGTGGAGAGGTTAGTGTTCACGTAGTTGATGATGCTGTCTGCGGTCAGCCACGCGCCAAAACGCAGGTTTGAGTTGACGGAAGCAAGGGAGAAGTGCAGACCGGGGCGGTAGATCTTGCGGCCAAAGTAGCCGAACAGCAGCGTACGCACGGCGCTGTTGACCAGATAACCGAGGATCGCGGTCATCGCCAGCGGCCAGAAGAAGGCGCTGATCACCGTAAAGCTGAAGCCCGCCATCACCGACAGGGTTTCAATCGCGCCAATCTTGTTGAACTCCAGCTCTTTTTGCATCAGCGCGCGGAACTGCTGCCCGTGCGGGATCACCACAAACGCCACCGACAACGTTTTGATCAGCGGTGCCAGATCCGGGTTGTTCAGCACGTCAGCAATCATGTTGCTTAACGAGAAGACCGCGATGCAGACCACAATCCCCAGCCCGACGTTGAGCCAGTAAAGCGTGGTCAGCTCGAGGTGACTGATCTCTTTGCGCTGAATAATCGAGTTAGCAATACCAAAATCCGACAACGTATCCGCCAGCGCGATAATCACCAGCGAGACGGTCAGCAGACCGAACTGGTGATTATCGATAATGCGCGCCAGCACCGTCATCTGCACCAGCCCCAGACCGATAATGGTCAGAGTGGCCATGGCTGACCACTTTGCTCCGCTGATGGTTTTTTCTCTCAGGCTCATGACCTTTCCTTAATACGCCGCTTTGTTCACAAAGCCTTTAAAGATGGTCAGAAAAACGATCTTGATATCGAACCACAGGCTCCATTCGCGGATGTACTCCAGATCGAACTCAATGCGTTTTTCCATTTTTTCCAGCGTGTCGGTCTCGCCGCGCCAGCCGTTAATCTGCGCCCAGCCGGTAATGCCCGGTTTCACTTTATGACGCAGCATGTAGCCCTCAATCAGCGCACGATACTGCTCGTTATGCGCCACAGCGTGAGGACGCGGGCCAACAATCGACATCCCGCCGGTGAGCACATTGATAAACTGCGGCAGCTCATCAAGGGAGGTGCGGCGCAGGAAGCTGCCCACTTTGGTGACGCGCGGATCGTTCTGCGTCGCCTGAGTCACTACTTTGTCATTCTCCATCACCTTCATTGAGCGGAACTTCCACACTTTGATCGGCTTACCATCCATGCCGTAGCGCGTCTGGCGGAAAATGATCGGCCCTGGCGAACTCATCTTCACCGCCACGGAGATAGCCAGCAGCACCGGCGAAATCAGCAGCAGAATCAGCGACGAGAGCACAATGTCTTCCAGGCGTTTCAGGATGCGGTTGACCCCGGAGAGCGGCGTGTCATACAGCGGCACAATCGGCACGCCATTCACCTCTTCAATGCGTGAATGCAGGATGTTGAAGGTGAAGACATCCGGGATCAGGATCACCGAACAGGTGGTATCCGCGAGATCGCGCACCAGTTTTTTGATGCAGACGGCGTCGTTCATCGACATTGCAATGTAGACGTTATGGATCTTGCCGCTGCGGGCATCTTCAACCAGTTGTTCGAGGTTGCCCGCCCAGCCGGTATCAATGCCACCCAGTTTTGGATCGTAATAGACCCCGACCACATCGAAGCCCAGCCACGGCTCGTTGCGAAAACCGTCGAGCAGCGCCTGCCCCATCGGCATATCACCCGCCACGGCAACGCGACGGGTGTTATACCCAAGATTACGCATCCAGCCAGCACCGAAGCGGATCACGGCCCGGCTAAACATCAGGCCGAGGCTGGTTAACAGATACCAGGTAAGATAAAGCGAGAAGGTGACATCAAAGTCCGAGTTGAACGACATCAAACCGGCGCTGAAGATGATACTTAGCGTCCAGTTCTGCAACAGCAGCGTCAGTTCGGTCATCATTCTGACGCCGCGCCAGGAGCGGTAAAAATCGGTCATGCCGCCGATCATCTGGAATACAACCAGCGTGGTCAACGCCATCAGAAGATGCATGTAGAAAAATGGCAACGCATTGACTTTGCACACCAGCCACAACCCAGCGAACATAATGGTGATGTCTGAGAATCGCTGCACGATAGAGATTAACGATGCATTCGTTTTGGCCCGGTCGCGCTTTTTTAGATTTGTCATCGTTGTACCTGCCTGTTTGCCCTCCTCCCTTCATGGGGAGGAGAACGACTAAGAGTTACTGATTCAACAGCGCCAGAATTTCCTGCGTTCGCGCCTCCATCAACGCTACGTCGTGTCGGGATTCGACATTCAGACGCACTACCGGCTCGGTGTTGGAGGAGCGCAGGTTAAAGCGCCAGTCGGCAAAGGCGATGCTGATGCCGTCGGTGTAATCCACCTCCAGCGCGTCCGGCGCGTAGCGATCTTCAACGCGTTTGATGGCGCTAACCGGATCGGCCAGCTTGCTGTTGATCTCGCCGCTCGCCGGGAAGGCCACCATGCGATCGCCCACCAGTTCGGCCAGGGTTTTGCCTTTCAGGCACAGCAGCTCAGTAACCAGCAGCCACGGGATCATGCCGCTGTCGCAGTAGGCGAAATCGCGGAAGTAGTGGTGTGCGCTCATCTCGCCGCCGTAAATGGCGTCCTCTTCGCGCATGCGCTCTTTGATGAAAGCGTGGCCGGTTTTCGACATCACCGGCGTACCGCCTGCGCGACCTACCACATCAACGGTGTTCCAGGAGAGACGCGGATCGTGAATGATTTTCGCGCCGGGGTGTTTTTCGAGGAACGCTTCTGCCAGCAGGCCAACGATGTAGTAGCCCTCAATAAACTGGCCCTTGTCGTCGAACAGGAAGCAGCGGTCGAAGTCACCGTCAAAGGCGATGCCCATATCCGCCTGATGCTCAATCACCGCGTTGCGGGTATCGTCGCGGCACTCCGGCAGCAGCGGGTTAGGAATACCGTGCGGGAAGGTGCCATCCGGCTCGTTGTGCACTTTGATAAAGCTCACCGGCACATTCAGCGCCTTGAAGCGCGCTTCAATGGCCTCGATCACCGGGCCTGCGGCGCCGTTACCGGAGTTGATCACCAGTTTCAGCGGTTTGAGGTTAGCGGTATTGATGTAGCCGAGCAGATGGTCGATATAGTCATCGCGCAGGGAGATTTGCTTGTAGCTGCCGCGTTTTTCCGGGTTAACCGGCGGGAAGTCGTTGGCTTCCGCCAGGCGCTGTACGTCGCGCAGGCCGGTGTCGCCGCTGATGGGGCGCGCGCCTTTGCGCACCAGTTTCATGCCGTTGTAGTCCATCGGGTTGTGGCTGGCGGTCACTTCGATACCGCCGTCAACGCCGAGATGGAAGGTGGCGAAATAGATCTCTTCGGTACCTGACAGACCGATATCCAGCACATCAACACCCGCGTCCTGCAAGCCTTTGGCTAACGCCAGCTTCAGCGCTTCGCTGGTCTGACGCACATCACCGCCGAGCACAATGGTCTGCGGCTTCAGGTACTCCCCGTAGGCGCGGCCAATACGCCAGGCTATATCTTCATTGAGTTCTTCGCCCAGCTTTCCGCGAATATCGTAAGCTTTAAAACAGGTTAATTTTTCCATCATTACCTCTTCTTCAGGCAACAGTCAGCCTTGACCGCAACTGGCCACATAAATGTTATCAATAGTTGTTCTGGCCGAACCCGCGCGCGGCGGGCCGGCTATGGGCGTTAAATCCGCCCGTAACGATCGGCGAAGCGCACAATATCATCCTCTTCCAGGTACGAACCGGAGCGTACCTCAATCAGGTCGAGAGGGATCTTGCCCGGGTTTTCCAGGCAGTGGCGCGCGCCGAGCGGAATGTAGATAGATTCGTTTTCGCCCAGCAGTTTGACTTCATCATCGATGGTGACTTTTGCCGTACCGGCAACCACCACCCAGTGCTCGGCGCGGTGGTGGTGCATCTGTACCGACAGCCCCTCGCCCGGTTTCACGGTAATACGTTTCACCTGATAGCGATCGCCTGCGTCGATGGAGTCATATTTACCCCACGGGCGGTAGACTTCGCGGTGAATATGGTGCTCGTGACGCCCTTCGGCTTTGATCTTCTCGACCACCTTTTTCACGTCCTGCACCGCATTACGGTCGGCGATCAGCACCGCGTCTTTGGTCTGCACCACCACTAAATCTTTTACGCCAACGGTGGTCACGAGACCGGATTCGGCATAGACGTAGCTGTTTTCGGTTTTGTGGCTGATCACATCGCCGTGGTGCACGTTGCCTTCCGGCGTCTGCTGGCTGATCTCCCACAGCGAAGACCAGGAGCCAACATCGCTCCAGCCTGCGTCCATCGGCACCACCACTGCATCGGCAGTGCGTTCCATCACCGCGTAGTCGATAGACTCTTCCGGGCAGGCGAGGAACGCCTCTTCATCGACGCGGATAAAGTCCATATCGGGGTCGGTGGCATCCATCGCCTTTTCACAGGCTTCGAGAATGTCCGGACGATATTTTTGCAGCTCTTCCAGGTAGCGACCGGCGCTGAACAGGAACATGCCGCTGTTCCAGTAGTATTCGCCGCTGGCGACATACCCCTGCGCGGTTTCCAGGTTCGGTTTTTCAACAAACTGCGCCACTTCAAACGCCACAGTATCAACCTGTCCTGGGCTGACTTCGCCGCGGCGGATGTAGCCGTAACCGGTTTCGGGCATATCCGGCACGATGCCGAAGGTGACCAGTTTGCCCGCCTCGGCATACGGCATGGCATTACGTACTGATGTACGGAACGCCTCTTCATCCTGAATAACGTGGTCCGCTGCCAGCACCAGCATCAGCGGATCGCTATCCGGGTTGTGGCGTTTGACCGCCAGCGCTGCCAGCGCAATCGCCGGTGCGGTGTTGCGGCCTGCCGGTTCAAGAATGATGTTCTCCGTCAGCTTGTTAAGCTGGCGCAGCTGTTCTGCGACGATAAAACGGTGCTGCTCGTTACAAATCACCACCGGGCTTTCGCACTCAACGCCGTTCAGGCGGCAGACGGTGGTCTGCAACATGGTGAGATCGCCCTTCAGGCAGAGAAACTGTTTAGGGTAAAGCACGCGGGAAAGCGGCCACAGACGGCTGCCGGAGCCACCGGCCATTACGACCGGATAGAGTTGCGTTTGACTCATGATTTATCCCCATTGCCGTCGAAATTGAGGCGCGCCTCATGCGCCGCGCCATCGTGGGCGGCTGCGGGCGTCGCGGATTTCTCCGGGCTGATATCTGCAATAAACTGGCTTAACACGTTCTCTTTTTCGAGCGTGCGTTCGGCATATTCACGTGCCACCGTGTTGTTTGTGGGCAGCGCTAACGCGCGTTCAATGCCCGAGGTCAGCGCATCGACCGATTCCGGTTCGACGCAGACCGCAATGCCAGGCTCATTCAGGCAGAGCTGGCCAAGTTCGGTACTCTCTTCGGCGGTGATCACCGCATTGCCGCCCACCGCCAGAATGTTGGTCAGCTTGGAGGGCAATACCGCATCCGCCGCGCCGCGCTTCTGGATAACCAGGTGGCAATCGCCAAGCGTGAGCAGCGCCGGCAGCGCTTCATAAGGCTGCAACGGGAAGAATTTCACATTGTCGAGGCCGCGCTCGCTGACCATTTTCTCCAGCCGCGCTTTGCCCCCGCCCTGCCCGACGATGGCGAACAGCCACGGATGGCCCTTCAGTCGCGCAGCGGCTTCAATCACATTTTCTAATCCCTGCTTCTCACCGATATTGCCGGAGTAAAGAATGATTTTTTTGTCATCCGGCAGACCGAGGTCGCGGCGTAACTGCGCAACGCTTGCCGCGTCGACATCACGAAAACGCGCCACTTCGGACCAGTTCGGGAAGAAGATAATCTTGTCAGCTGACACGCCCTTCTCACGCGCTTTGTTCATCATCGAGCGGGAGATGGTGGAGACGTTGTCAACGTTATGCAGATTGCTGCGTTCAAACGCGGCCGCCAGTTTTGCCACCAGGCCGCCTTTACCTTTGCCCGCCATGCCTAACCCGAGCATGGCGTCCACTTCATAATCCTGAATGTGCAGCAGCGTGCGCGCGCCGCTCAGTTTTGCCAGCAGGCGCATGCCCGGCGTGCAAAACAGCGTCGGCACCACACCGATGATGCGATCCGGCTTCCAGCTGCGCTGGGCCATCAGCGGGAAAAAGCTGCTGACGGCAAAGCTGCCTAAGTGCAGCAGACGCTTGATGGTCGACGGCTGCTTCGGCACGTAGAGCGGGCAGCGCCACACCGTGGCGGCGCCCTGCTCTTTACGCCAGCGCCAGGCACTGTAAGGGTGCCCGACTTTCCACTCCGGGTAGTACGGCGGCGCAGTGATGACGCGAACGTCATGGCCCTGACGGGCCATCCACTCCACCATTTCGCCGGTGTACTTACCGATCCCGGTCAGTTCCGGCGAATAGTTGATGCCATAAACCAGGATTTTCATAAGCCCGGCACTCCCTGCGCGTCGAGGAAATAGGCGCGGCTGTTGTCATGCACCAGCGGGTCGGCAATCAACGCCTCCGGCGAAACCCAGCGATAGTCATCGTGCTGCTCCGTTGGCAGGGCGAGGGTCTCCTCGTCCACGCGCAGACGGAAGCCGAGCACGATGTAGTGGGTCGTAAAATCGGGGCCGGAGAAGTTATCGTCATAGAAGTGCTGCCAGACGCCGTAAAACTCACCTGCCGACATCGGCAGGCGCAGTCCCAGTTCCGCCTGAGTCAGCCGCTCGAAAGCGGCTGCCAGCGGCTCGTCCTTTTGCACGCGTCCGCCCGGCACGAACCAGTATCCCTGGGCCGGACGGTTAGTGCGTTTGCCGAGTAAAAACTCGCCGCGTGAGTTCTCCACGATCAGATCGATAGAGATCAGCGGGGTGGAACGCACCACCGTGGCAAAATCTTCATGACTTAAAAACATGCTTACCCCCGGAACCGGTGCTGGTTTTCAAGGAACCACTGGTAGGTGCTAGCCAGCCCCGCTTCCAGTGAGATCTCGTGATACCAGCCCAGTTGATGCAAACGGGTCACGTCCAGCAGCTTACGCGGCGTGCCGTCAGGCTTGGTGGCGTCAAACACCACGCGGCCTTTGTAGCCCACAACGCTTGCAACCGTCTGCGCCAGTTCGCGAATGGTGCAGTCAACGCCGGTACCGACGTTGATGTGCGACAGCATCGGTTCGGTATTCTCCTGCCACACTTCGCGCGCCAGTTCCTGCACATGAATGCTGGCTGCTGCCATATCATCCACATGGAGGAATTCACGCATCGGCGTACCGCTGCCCCACACCACCACGTCTGCCGCATTCTCCTGGGTCGCTTCGTGGAAACGACGCAGCAGCGCAGGAATAACGTGCGAGTTGCTCGGGTGGAAGTTGTCGTGCGGACCATACAGGTTGGTCGGCATCACCGAGCGGTAATCGCGGTCATACTGGCGGTTGTACGATTCGCACAGTTTGATCCCGGCGATTTTGGCAATCGCGTACGGCTCGTTCGTCGGCTCCAGCGTCCCTTGCAGCAGCTCGCTTTCAGCAATCGGCTGCTTCGCCAGTTTCGGGTAGATGCAGGACGAACCGAGGAACAACAGCTTGTTCACGTCGTGCTTGTGCGCCGAGTGAATGATGTTGCTCTCAATCATCATATTTTCGTAGATGAAGTCCGCCGGGTAGGTATTGTTCGCCACAATACCGCCCACTTTCGCTGCCGCCAGGTAGACCTGGTCAATACGTTCGCTGGCGAAAAACGCGTCTACCGCCGCGGCATCCAACAGGTTCAGCTCTTCGCGGGAGCGCAGCACCAGTTCGATATCCGCACGCTGTTCGAGCTGCCGTACGATGGCTGACCCCACCATCCCGCGATGGCCAGCCACAAAAACACGTTGTTTGGTCATGCTCAGGACTCCAGCGCGATGGCAACCTCGTAACCGTGGGCCTTAAGCAGTGAGTGTTTTTTCGCTGCTTCCAGATCTTTTGCCACCATTTCGGAGACCATCTCCTGCAGGGTAGTTTCCGGTTTCCAGCCCAGTTTTTCGTGCGCTTTGGTCGGGTCGCCCAGCAGGGTTTCCACTTCAGCAGGACGGAAGTAACGCGGGTCAACGGCAACAATCACATCACCCGGTTTCACGCCCGGCGCATCGTGGCCAGTTACGGAAACAACGATACCCTTCTCTTCTACGCCAGTGCCTTCGAAGCGCAGTTTGATACCGAGCTGAGCGGCAGCCATTTCAACGAACTGACGTACGGAGTACTGCACGCCGGTGGCGATAACGAAGTCTTCCGGCTGTTCCTGCTGCAGCATCATCCACTGCATTTTCACGTAGTCTTTGGCATGGCCCCAGTCACGCAGGGAGTCCATGTTGCCGAGATAGAGGCAGGATTCCAGGCCCTGAGCGATGTTGGCGATCGCGCGGGTGATTTTACGGGTCACGAAGGTTTCGCCGCGACGCGGGGATTCGTGGTTGAACAGGATGCCGTTACAGGCGTACATGCCGTAGGATTCACGGTAGTTCACGGTGATCCAGTAAGCGTACAGTTTGGCAACGGCATACGGAGAGCGCGGGTAGAACGGCGTGGTCTCTTTCTGCGGGGTTTCCTGCACCAGGCCATACAGCTCAGAGGTGGATGCCTGATAGAAACGGGTTTTCTTCTCCAGACCCAGGAAGCGGATCGCTTCCAGCAGACGCAGCGTACCCATAGCGTCGACATCAGCGGTGTATTCCGGGGATTCGAAGGAGACCGCAACGTGGCTCATCGCGCCCAGGTTGTACACTTCATCCGGCTGCACTTCCTGCAGGATACGGGTCAGGTTGGACGTATCGGTCAGATCGCCGTAGTGCAGGTGGAATTTCGGGTTGCTTGTGTGCGGATCCTGATAAATGTGATCAACACGCTCAGTATTGAAAGAGGAAGCGCGGCGTTTGATGCCGTGAACTTCGTAACCCTTTTCCAGAAGCAGTTCTGCCAGATAAGAGCCATCTTGCCCGGTAACGCCGGTGATGAGAGCGACTTTAGACATAATTTATTTTCCTCAATGTTCCCTGTTAGGGAGTTACCTTTTCAACGCGTTCGCGCGTTACCACTGCGGGATTGCCCCGACAAATCGCATTTGCCGGTAGCGATTTAAAAACACTGCTGCGCGCACCGACGACCGTGCCGTCGCCGATAGAAACGCCGGGAGCAACAAACACATCCGTCGCCAGCCAGCACTTCTCGCCAATCACGATAGGCGTCGCGTTAATATCGAAATGCGCGCTCATATAGTCGTGACTGCCGGTGCACAAATAACACTTCTGTGACACCACAGAATTTGCGCCGATGGTGATGTCGCCGAGCGTATATAACACCGCGTCATCCCCCACCCAGCTGTAATCACCCAGGGTTAATTTCCATGGGTAGGTAATTTTGACCGAAGGTCGAATCACCACGCCTTTACCTACCTTTGCGCCGAACAGGCGTAATAAGAAGGCGCGCCAGCGATAAAGCACCTGCGGAGACCAGGCAAATAATGTCGCCTGCACCGCCCACCACAGTTGAACCTTAATAGCGTTCCCGCCCCGAAAGCCTTTCGGCACGGAGAATCCGTTTAAATCTTGCATATTCTTTCCTTATGTCCGGGCGTTACGCTTTGTTATATAAAGCCTTTGCTTTACCCGTCGTCCGTAAACGCAACATATAGGATAATTCTGCCCAGAAGCCCGGGACGTGTAATATCGTGCGCTGAACTTTACGGGCGTCTTGACATAATTCGAGATTATTAGAAGTGGATACACCGCCCATCGAAAATTCAGATACCAGCCCTTTCAGACGCTTAAACGGAAAGCCCGCTTTAAACATTCTGGCCGCTAACGCGTAATCGGATGAGACTTTAAATTGCAGATCGTAGGGGTACGTTTTTAACCCGTGCACCGGGAAAAAGATGGCCTGGTGGCTGGCCGGCAGGCTGTGATAAATATACCAGCCGCTTTTCGCATTGCGACGCAGCTTGCTGCCGTCGCCGAAATCAAGCAGCGCATCGCCGATATACATCGCGGTCTCTTTCGCTTCGCTTAACTGGCGAACAACATCGACGATCTCTTCATGGAAAATATCGCCAGAATTAAGAAATATCGCAAAACGTCCTGAGGCCATATCGATGCCTTTATTCATGGCATCGTAAATACCTTTATCGCGCTCGCTTATGAAACGTAAATTATATTGTCCATTGAGGCTTTTCAGAAAATCCTCAGTGCCGTCCTGTGAACCGCCGTCAACCACGATCCACTCGAACTCGATATCTTGCGCTTTCGCCAGGTGAGCCAGCGACTGCCAGGTCTTCATCACACCTTCATAATTGCGAAACGCGACAGTAATAACACTTAGCAGCATGTGACCCACCTTCTCATGAACTGACAATATTCAATGCCTTACGAAGAATAAATGGACAAACAATTAAAAATGCATATTCCGGACTAAAAATTGACCCCGTAAAAAACAACGAGATCGGGGTAAACAAGAAAAGTTGAACGCGAAAATTCTGATTGTTGCCAAAAGCATTCATCGTCATTTTAGCGACTTTAAACATGTACCATCCGGTCAGTATTACCGCTAACCATGAAAAATAAATGATCAGCAGATACAACCCATTGTCTATTGTTTTCCCGACGTCTGCACCGTTAAAGATTCCGAATGATGCGACATATTCATAAAGTGAGCCGAATCTTACTACGCCATCAATATTGGTCAGCGAATATCCAACCATCACAAGCGGACCGATAATTCGGTAATAAGAGGAGGAGCCTTCCGTTCCCAAATCGCCAATACGCGTTGCAATATAAGGAAAAGCAAATACGAGGCCCACGACAAACACCGCAAGTGAAATAATTGCCAGCGGTAATTTCTTCTGAATCGCCTCTTTATTAAGATACTGGAACGCCCATTCCAGCAGGTAAAACATGATAAATGTCATTACCCCGGAGAACGATCCTGAGAGAACTATCCCTGCCAGAATCATAGCATCGGTCTTCGGCGTTTTGATACCAAACTGTTTGATGCTGAGCCAAATTGAGATTAACGCCAGAGCGAAGAATGCCGGTTCGAAATAGAGCGCCGTGGTTCGCTTACCGCCGAACTTGATAAAATTCAGCACGTAACTGTTGCTGTAAATAAGATATTTCGAAATTATTTCCATCAAACTACTGCCGCCGGTAAGAATGATCTGAGCCATCTCCATTGCGGCCAGCGTGACAATTAACGCCACCACCATATAGAAAAATCTCAAAATCTTTCGGTAGTTATGCGGCGAGATCGTTTTGAAGCGAATACTCCACACCATGCCAATAATGATCACGATGTAAACAAACAGCATTGTCGACGTGACATATTTACTGGCATCCAGTGACTTACCGAAAATAAAGTTGAAGAGCGTTAATCCTGCACCGAGCATCAGCGCTAACATCAATTTTTTCAGGTTGATGCGCTCAACGTAGAGCAGCAGCATCACCGGTAAAAACGTCACAATCGTGATCGGGAAGCTCTCACCGAGCTGGAATAATTTCACGTTGACCAGCAGGTAGATCAACGGCAGCAGCAGATAGCTACAGACTCTGATAGAACGAGACATACTCCTCCAGCATCTGATGACCGCTATAGGCCTGGCGGCTGCGCGCGCGAAACGCGTCGAGGCTCTCGCCAAACACCGCCTGGGCAATTTCTGCTTTATGGCACTGCACCAGCGGCAGCACCTCCTCTTCACTGAAGGTTTTCCCGCCCGACTTTTGCAGCACTTCGCGCGCCGCATCGCTGTGGGTGGCGATCACCGGCACGCCGATGGAGAGGGCTTCGCAGAGGATCAGCGGGTAGTTATCGACGCGCGAACTAAAGACCAGCGCATCCATCTCATTGAGCTCGCTCATCAATTTACGCTTATCAGTAAGAAAACCGTGGTTAACCACCTGCGGCCCCTCAAACGGGGAAAATTTGCCGAAGGTGTGTAACTCGACGCGATCTTCAAGGGCCATAATGTCGCGCACCAGCTTTTGGTTGGTTTTCCCGTCGTAGCGTAAATCGTGGGCGACGATAGCGATCTTCGGTTTTCCCTGCGTCACTTTTACCGGCGCGAGCTGGGCGAGGATCTCTTCTGTCGCGACATCAATACCGTTGTTGATAATCTGACAACGGCCAGCGCCATACAGACTATTAAAGGCGTCAGCCACATGCTGGCTTGGGGAGATAAACTGGCAACCCAGTGACAGCATGGTGTTAAACAGCTGGCGCTTGCGGCCCACTAACTGATGCGCGCGATCGATTTTGACCGGCGGATAGTTACTCAGCGTCGGGCACTTCTGGCAGTTGCTCTTCCACCCTTCGCAGCCGTCGGTAAAGGCGCAACGGCCAGTAACGCTCCAGTGGTCGTGCAGCGTCCAGACGAAGGTGACGTCCGGCTTGTGCGCTTTTACGCGCTGGCAAAACGCTACCAGATCCTCAAGGTTGAGCCAGTAGCTGTGCATCACATGGAAATGGAGCACCAGCGGCCCTTCGCTGCGGGTCACGTTGCGATAAAGATTATTGAGGTTGCCGAAAACATCGCGGTTAAAGAGGCGGAACAGCGCCAGGTTGGCAATCGAGGTCAGACGCGGCGTCTGTTTATAGACGTTCTGATAGTTGTCATGGCTGACACTCTTTTTGCCGCCTTTACCGTAGCCATAAATAAAGCGCGACTGATAACCCTGCTGCAGTGCCCGCTGGTGAAGATCCAGCGCAACACCCGCAGCACCGCCCTCTGCGAGGCGTACGTTAAACTGCAAAATATTCATTTAATCACCTTCACGCGCGCTTTTTCACCCACCACCAGCGCGTTGTCCGGCACACTGTCGAGCACCACGCTGCCTGCGCCAATGGTGACATTGTTGCCAATGGTAATATCGCCAATCATCACCACATTCGCGCCCAGCTCAACGCCGTTGCCAATCACCGGGCAGGCCAGGCTGTCGGCGCCGCGGTTGCCGATGGTCACACCATGGCGAATGGTAAAATCATCACCCGCTACGACATTTTTATTAATCACCACCGCATAACCGTGGTGAATGGTGAAACGCCGACCGATAGTTGCTGCCGCCTGGATCTCATAGCCAAACAGGCATTCGGTGATAAAGCGGTAGAGCAGAATGACCGGCGCGGCCCAGATATTGTTAATCACATGCTTTTTGCGCCACACCGAGCAGAAGTGTGCGATACGGTAGGCTGCAACCATGCAACACGGGCGCAAGTTCCAGTGGTTTGCGCGAAAATCTTCCAGTCGCATTATTTACCCCGCAGCCCATCAGCCAGACGTTTGCCGTTGCGCACGGAAAAGAGCGTCAGCAGCGTGCGCCAGTTCATCCGCTTATTGCGGATCTGGTAGAGGGTGAAGAGTTGGTACTTCTTGCTGGCACGGTCGAACTTATCTTTGTGCTTGCGATAGAAGTGGAAGTAGCCGGAGAACTTCTTCGGTGAAGAGGTGATCTGCATTTCACCGTGGTTGATATGCAGGATCTGCGTCGCCTCTTCAATTTTGAACGGCTCGCCATACTCGGTCACCATGCGCAGGAAGATGTCGTAATCCTGGGCGGCTTTCAGTTGGGTATCAAACAGCGACTCTTTAAACCGCCACGCCCAGGTGAAAACCTGGTTGCCGACGATATTGCGTTTGTAGAAGAGTTTGCGGGAGAACGGCGATTTCGGGTAGAGCGGTAGGCTCGCCGGTTGCGCGTAGACTTCGCCCTGACACACATAATCATTGGCGTAGAGAAACGCGCGGGTATTAAGCAGATGTTTATGGGCGAGGAAGACCGATAAGCGGTTTGGCGTCCACTCATCATCATCATCGATACCGGTAATGTATTGACCACGCGCCTGCAGAATGGCCTGGTTGCGCACGGCGCAGGCACCGGAGTTGAAGTCGTTGCGCGTATAGCTGACGCGCGGGTCGCCCAGTTCGTCAACAAACTGCTGCAGCTGATCGAACGACGCGGAGCAGTCATCAACGATGATCATTTCCCAGTGCGGGTAATCCTGGCGCAGCACCGATTTAATGGCGCGGATGGCCAGCTGCTGACGGTTCCAGGTAGGCATATAAATTGAAATTAATGGGTTTGCTGTTGTGCTCATGATGCGATCCCTAATGCGTTCAACATGCCGCTTTTCGCCCTCGCTTACGCCCTCCCCCCGTTAAGGGGAAGGGCGAAGCACGCTGAGGGTAGAGGTATAAGTCTTGTTATTTCGAGTCGGACTTGTATTCGTACTCGTAGTAGCCGTAATCCTGATAGCCGGTTGCGCGGCGGAAGATGGAGTTCAGGATGACGCCTTTCACCTGGATGCCGTTCTGCTCGAAGCGGCTCAGGCTGGTCTGGATCTCTTTCAGGGTGTTGACCGCGTAACGCGCCACCATCAGCGTGGTGCCCGCATGGCGACCTACTACAGCCGCATCGGTCACCGCGAGGATTGGCGGGGTATCGATCAGCACCAGATCGTAGTTTTTGCTCGCCCACTCAATCAGCTGGGTAAAGCGTTCGCTCATCAGCAGCTCAGATGGGTTAGGCGGCACCTGACCGCGCGGAACCAGGTCGAAGTTGCTGATAGAGGTCGGCTTCGCGCAGCTCTCGATGGTGCCCTTCCCTGCCAGCACATCTGACAGGCCGTTGATATTGTCGGTACCCAGCAGTTCGTGGGTGTAGCCTTTACGCATATCACAGTCGATCAGCAGCACGCGCTTGTTGGTCTGGCTGATAACCGCCGCAAGGTTGGCACAGACAAAGGTTTTACCGATGGAGGGGCTGACCCCGGTCATCATCAACACATTGTTGTTGGCCTGCATCATGGCGAAGTGGAGACTGGTGCGCAGGCTGCGAACCGCTTCAATCGCCAGGTCGGTCGGGTTACCCACCGCCAGCAACTGGCTCTGCTTGAAGCGGCGTGCCCCTTTGGCGACTTGCGCGTTATCACGCTCCTTCTGCCACTCGGAGAGCGGGATGCTGGCATAGACGCTGATACCGTGCTCTTCCAGCACCTGCGGGCTTTCGATACCGCGGTTGAAGAGGGAACGCAGCAACACGCCAACGACGGAGATAATCAGACCGAAAATAATGCTGCCGAGAATAATCAGCGCTTTTTTCGGCTTCAGCACGCCAGGCTGGGTGATTGCCGGGTCAACGATGCGCACATCGCCCACGGTGCTCGCCTGAGTGATACGCAGCTCCTGCTGTTTATTCAGCAGCTGCATATAGACCTGCTGACCAGATTCAACGTCGCGGGTCAGGCGCACGATTTCCTGCTGCGTCTGCGGCATGGCCGTAATGCGTTTATTGAGCTTGGCCTTCTCATCTTCCAGCGCCTGGCGTTTCTCCAGCAGCGTGCGGTACGCCGGGTGCGCTTTGGTGTAGAGCTTGGAGATCTCCGCTTCTTTGAAGGTCAGTTCGTTCAACTGCGCATCAATGTTGACCACCGAGTCGAGCACCGATTTGGCTTCGAGCGGCAGGTCGACGGAGTCTTTCGTCTGGCGATAGGCGTTGAGCTTATCTTCCGCGACGTCGAGGTTATGACGCACTTCCGGCAGCTGCTTATCGAGGAAGATCAGGCTTTTTGCCGCTTCTTCCGATTTGCGCTCAATATTCTGCTCAAGGTAGTTGCGGGTGATGCTGTTGAGAATGGCACGGATCTGATCGCGATCTTCGCCGGTGTAGCTGAGGCTCAGCACGCCGGTGTCTTTACCGTTCTCCACAACCGTCAGGTTGTTTTGCAGATTGTTGATCATGCCAAGGGTCGAGAACTTGGTGACGGTAAACTCGCTGTCGTCAGAGGCCTGAATCGCGCTCACCATCATGGTGACGCCCTCTTTGCTCAACGGTTTGCCCACTTCACCGCGCGCTTCAAACCCGCCGTCGCTGCTCAGCAGATAAGTTTTCGGGCTCAGCACTTTAAGGGTGAAGGTCTGATCCGCCCACCCTTTCGGCAGTTCGAATGAGGTGACCTTAACAGTCTCATTCTGCCGCCCCATCAGGCGATCCCAACCGGCGCCGAACAGTGGGAAGGTGTTTTTCACCACCGAGATGTCGAGGTCGAGATCGTCAACGGTTTTGCCCAGCACCAGGCGGGACTGGATCAGCTGGATTTCCGCTTCCGACGCCGGCGGTTTGTTACTCAACGCGCTGTTAATATCCTGCACCAGCGAACTGCCGGTATTCTGCTCGATCTGCACCAGCGCATCGGCGCTGTAAATGGGCGTGGCGAACATGCAGTAAACGAGCGCGGCGAGGGCAAATAGCGCGGTAATGCCCAGCACCCACCAGCGAGCCTCAATGATTGTGCCGAGTAGACGGCCAATATCGATTTCGTCATTGCCCACTGCCGACGTAGCAGAATGCGAATGGTGTGTTTTCTCTGTCATTATTATCCCTGCTGAGCTTGCAATGCCTGCGCCCAAAGGCGGGCAGACTGGTCAAGTAAGGTGTAAACGGCTTCAAAAGCTTCGCGACTTTTGCGATACGGATCGGGGATCTCCCGTTCGTTATCCCAGTGGCCAAACAACATGACCTTTCCACGCATCTCGGGGGTAAGTTCGCACAAGCGGGAGATGTGTCGCTTCTCCATGACCAGAATCAGATCGAATTCACGACACAATTTCCCGGAGATCTGGCGTGCGACATGCCCATCCAGCGAGAGTTGGTTATCTGCCGCCACGGCCGTGGCGTTGGCATCTGCGCTATGCCCGACCAGTGCGCCCAACCCCGCGGACTCAACCGTGAGCCCGGGGTGGTATTTTTTCAGTAGCCGTTCCGCTGTCGGGGAACGACAAATGTTCCCCACACAAACCACCAGAATTTTGTTGAACATGCCTGTTACCACGTATGAATATCTTTGGCCGTATCCGTCATGTAGCGAACGCCACTGATGGTTGGCAGCAACTGGTTGATAAGACGGTTCCAACGCGATACCGGTGCGGTGGTGACATAAACAACGTCATAAGGCTGGAGGCGGAAGTTGGTGGCCATCACCAGCGACGTGGCATCCGACATATCAAGCTGGTAGATGTTGGCAATCTTGTTGCCGCGACCACCCTCGCCGTTCTTGATCGGACGGATGACGAAGATACCGCTGGCGTTGGAGGAGGTCAGGTCGAGACCTTCTGCCTGGCCAAGCGCTTCGGTCAGCGTCATGCCGCTGAAGTCCATTTTGAGGGTGCTCTGTTTTTTCACTTCGCCCATCACGAACACTTTCAGATCGTCATTGCGCGGAACAAACAGAATGTCGCCCGGATAGAGCAGACGGTTCTGGCTGAGGTCGCCGTTTTGCATCAGCGCCTGCAGAGAGATGCGCTCCTCTTTGCCTTTGTGGGTCAGCACGACATTGCGCCAGTCGGCAAGATCGGTCAGACCGCCCGCGGCGTTGATCGCGTCAAGCACGGTCAGCGGCACGTTGGTGATCGCCTGCTGGCCTGATTTATTAACCTGGCCAGAGACATAGGCTTTTTGCGAGCGGAACGCGGCGATATTAACGTCCACCTGCGGGTCGGCAATATAGGTCGCTAAGCGGCTGGTAATATCACTACGTATTTCGGCCAGGGTTTTACCCACCACGCGGACTTTGCCGATATAGGGGTAGAACATGGTGCCATCCGGCTGCACCCAGTTGCCGGTATCGCTGGAGCTGCGATACTGACCGGCAGGGGTGGTTAATTCCGGGTGATCCCACACAGTGACGCTCAGGACGTCGCCTGGACCAACGCGGTATTCATAAGAAGAGATCTCTTGATCCAGCGACATGTTAGGTTGAGCAACGTTTACGCGTGGGCGCAACTGCTCAATCAGACGCGGGGTCAATGGATAAACGTTCACCATACTGTCTAAATCAAAGTCAGCATCCTGCTGTTTAATCACGTCCTTTCCCGATGTCGACATATTGCTACCCGGGAATACGGTGCAGCCACTCATTAAGCTTATGGACACCAATAATGGCATCAATTTCATTTTAGATTTCATCATTGATTAATTATCACTATGGCAGAGTAATTATCCTGTGCGATTTAAATAAGCGCTCAAGCAGTACACAGAATCAGAATGCAGTTAATTCACCAGGAATATAACTAGCATCAGTCCTAAAAAGCATTTATCCAACCCCATGACATTACAGAATAATCCGGCTGCAGTCATGCCTACAGGCATGCTACCGCCCCTGGCTTCCAGTTACCAATGCACTGATCATCGATATGTCGTTGATAGTCATCCTTTACATCCTCGTCAGGGCGCCAGCTGCGGCGCGCACTAAATACGGCGGGTATCCTTTTCCGCATCGAATAACAACGCGGAAATTAACATCGCAGGTATATTTGAAAGATGCCGATGGAATTGTTGCAGCTAAGCCTAAGGCAGGCAAGGCGGCATCTCCTGGCAGGAGCTTTTTTAAGAATAATATTAACGTCGGGTTTTCAGGTTTTTAGGAATTAACTTATATTGACAACTTAGGGATGCAGCCCGCCCCATACGATAGTTCCTAAATTCGCACCTTAAACAGCAACAAATAAACATAATCACCATGCGGGAATGTAATTAAATAACTCTTAAATATCTTATTAAATAAGATTAATCGCAGGCGGCATTGCATTCGTACTGAAAGTTACCCATGATCTCCTCATCACAATGCTCAACTTATATAAGGTTTTACGCTAACAATGGAGTGGATTGCTGATCCATCAATCTGGGCCGGGCTGATCACACTGGTGGTCATTGAGTTAGTGCTCGGTATCGATAACCTGGTCTTTATCGCCATCCTGGCGGAAAAACTCCCCCCTGCAGAGCGCGACCGCGCCCGCGTGACGGGTTTAATCCTTGCTATGCTGATGCGCCTGGTGCTGCTGGCCTCCATTTCGTGGCTGGTGACACTCACGCAACCGCTGTTCACCGTGCGCGGTTTAAGCTTTAGCGCCCGCGATCTCATCATGCTGTTCGGCGGCCTGTTCCTGCTGTTTAAAGCCACGGTAGAGCTGAACGAGCGGCTTGAAGGGAAAGACAGTGACAACCCCAGCCAGCGGCGCGGGGCAAAATTCTGGGCGGTGGTCGCGCAAATCGTAGTGCTCGACGCGGTCTTCTCTCTCGACTCGGTGATCACCGCCGTCGGCATGGTCGATCATCTGGCGGTGATGATGGCCGCGGTCGTTATCGCCATCTCGCTGATGCTGCTGGCGAGCAAAGCCCTCACCCGCTTCGTCAATAATCACCCGACGATTGTGATCCTCTGCCTCAGCTTCCTGCTGATGATCGGCTTTAGCCTGGTGGCGGAAGGCTTTGGCTTCCATATCCCTAAAGGCTATCTCTATGCAGCGATTGGCTTCTCGGTAATGATTGAGTCCCTCAATCAGCTGGCCATCTTTAACCGCCGCCGTTTCCTGTTTGCCAACCATACGCTGCGCCAGCGCACCACCGAAGCGGTGATGCGCCTGCTCAGCGGGCGTAAAGAGGATGCGGAGCTGGATGCGCAAACCGCCTCGATGCTGCGCGACAGCGACGATGCGCAGATTTTCAATCCGCAGGAGCGGCGGATGATTGAGCGCGTGCTGAACCTCAATCAGCGCACGGTGAGCAGCATCATGACCTCGCGTCACGATATCGAACATGTCGATCTCAACGCGCCGGAAGCGGAGGTGCGTGCCCTGCTGGATAAAAACCAGCACACCCGCATTGTGGTGACCGGCGGTGAGCAGGAGGAGTCGCTGCTCGGCGTGGTGCATATTCTCGATCTGTTGCAGCAGTCCCTGCATGGCGAACCGCTGGATCTGCGCGTACTGGTGCGCCAGCCGCTGGTCTTCCCTGAGGGGTTACCGCTGTTGCAGGCGCTGGAACAGTTCCGTAATGCCCGTACCCACTTCGCTTTCGTGGTCGATGAGTTCGGCTCGGTCGAAGGGGTGGTGACATTAAGTGATGTGATGGAGACCATCGCCGGTAACCTGCCCAACGAGGTGGAGGAGATTGACGCCCGCCATGATATCCAGAAAAACAGCGATGGCAGCTGGACCGCCAACGGCCATATGCCACTGGAAGATCTGGTGCAGTATGTGCCGTTGCCGCTGGATGATAAACGCGATTACCACACCATCGCCGGGCTGTTGATGGAGCATCTGCAGCGTATTCCCGCTCCTGGCGAAGAGGTGACGATTGGCGATTTCCGCCTGAAAACCCTGGAGGTTGAGAGCCACCGGGTGCAGAAAGTGCAGCTTATCCCCATAGCAAGCGACGTTCCTTCCGACTACGAAGTGTAAACCAGCCGGGGTTCGCCCCGGCTCACTCCTCCCCTCTTTTCTCCCTCGCTTTAACATGGATCGCCCAGGCCTTCACTGGCGATTTAATGCACGAAATTTCTTGTTTACGCACGAATACACGCGATATGATGCCTGAAAACGCACAAAGGAGCATCTATGCAAACAGAACAGGCACAAGCACGCATTATCACGGCAATCCCGCTGTCGCAGGATTGGGGAAAGCTGACGAAATACACCTTCGATTTTCGCCGCCGCGACGGGGAGTGGCAGCGTCAAAGCCGGGAGGTATACGACCGCGGCAATGGCGCAACAATCCTGTTATACAACCGCAGTAAACGCAGCGTGATCCTTACCCGGCAGTTTCGCTTACCGCTGTTCGTGAACGATCATGCCGGTTTTTTACTGGAGGCCGCCGCCGGGCTGCTGGATGAGCTGGATGCGGAGACGCGCATAAAGCAGGAAGCTGAAGAGGAGACCGGATACCGTCTTGAGCGGGTCGAAAAGGTATTCGAAGCCTGGATGAGCCCCGGCTCGGTCAGTGAGAAGCTGCACTTTTTTATCGCCGAGTATGACGAGAGCCGCCGTACCGGCAACGGCGGCGGTCTGATCGAGGAAGGAGAAGATATTGAAGTAGTGGAGATGACCTTTACCGATGCGCTGGCCGCTATCCGCAGCGGAGAGATTGCCGATGGCAAAACGATTATGCTGCTCCAGCACCTGGCCTTAGAAGGCGTTCTTTAATACCCTCATAACGCCCGTAGGCCTGATAAGGCGCAGCCGCCATCAGGCATTTCACCCTGCACCATCACCGTAGGCCTGATAAGGCGCAGCCGCCATCAGGCATTTCACCCTGCATCATCGCCATAGGCCTGATAAGGCGCAGCCGCCATCAGGCATTTCACCCTGCATCATCGCCATAGGCCTGATAAGGCGCAGCCGCCATCAGGCATGTCGCCCTGCACTATCGCCGTAGGCCTGATAAGGCGCAGCCGCCATCAGGCATTTTACCCTGCACCATCGCCGTAGGCCTGATAAGGCGCAGCCGCCATCAGGCATGTCGCCCTGCACCATCGCCGTAGGCCTGATAAGGCGCAGCCGCCATCAGGCATCTCACCCGATGGCGCAAAACTTACATCTTATCGAGCAGCTTCTTCACATCTTTGCTGCTCTGCTTATCCTTGTTGCGATCGGCCCAGTCGCTCAGGCGGCGTTTCGCCTCATCCTGCAGATGCTTACGCAGCAGCTGATCTACCTGCAGGGTGTAGTTGAGCGCCTGCCACGGCCCATAAACACGCAGCGGAATCGGCGTCGTTTTCAGGAAGTCGATAAGCTCGCTCTCCCCTTGCCAGCCGCCCAGCACCTGAATATTAAAGCGGGTATCCGCCTGCTCTTTCACCAGATCCATTTTGCCTTCACCGGTGAGGGAAATAAGCGGCGAGCTGCCCTGCATATTACTCAGCGTCATCTGCCCCGCTTTCAGCGCCAGATCGCTGCTGAAGCTGTCGAGCCGCGTCGCCGTGTCATATTTTTCCTGCGTCTGCACATCGGTGCTGCGCGCCACCGCCTGCTGCACCAGCTGCTGGAAGTTGAGCCCTTCCATGCGGCTATTTTTCAGCTCAACGTGCGCCTCGCCCTGCCACAGACGGCGAAACTCTTCTGCATCAATATTTGGGCCGGAGAAATCACCCGCCATCGACAGGCTACCGGTAAGCGCGATGGGATAATTAAAGGCTTTCAGAATGTCGCCAATCTCAACATTGTCGAGGCGCGGCTGGAACACCGCCCGCGATGCATCGCGGCGCACATCCAACTGCCCGGAAGAGAGATCTGCCCGGCACCCATTTTGCCCTGCAGGGTCGGAATGGAGAGCAGGCCAGCGTCATTGTTGAACTGGCCGCTGACATCGGCAAACTGCATCCCGCGCCAGCGCACGGCTTTTGCGGTTATCCCCACCTGGGCGGTGAAATCACGCAGGCCATTAAAATGCGGCACATCGGCGCTGTTAGCAATTACCGGACGCGGCGGACGGCTTTGCGCCTGGCCCTGTTGATCCGGTGCGCTGCTATCCGCTGCGCTATTTTGCGGCGGCAGCAGATTATCGAGATTGAGATTATCGAACTGCAAATCCAGTGCCCATACCGGCAGGGTGCCAAAAGTCACGCTGCCGTGTCCGGTCAGGACGCTATCATTGGCGCGCAGTTTCAGCGCGCTTAGCGCCAGGCGTTGCTGGTCGCCCTGCCACTGCGCCTGCAACTCGCCTTCACCTTCGATACCTTGTGATGGCACATCGCCGCCGCGCAGCTGCCACTTGACGCTATCCACCACCGCAGAGAGGTTATGTGGATAGTCGCGCGCGTCGAGATTCGCGCGCAGCGCCAGGGTTAAATCACGTTGATTACGGTTGATGCGCCCGGAAAACTCCAGCGCCGCCTGATGCTGTTCGTCCTGCTCCATCTGCAGCCGGATATCGCGCACCGTCATCTGCTCATCGTTCTCATGCTGTAAAACCAGCACGCTGTCCGCTACCTGCAGACTGCCGATATCCCAGGACCAGCCGCGATCCTCTTCCGCCTGCGGCAGCGTGTTTTCACGCGGTGCGACAGGTGCGTCTTTATCCACCCTGGCCTGGGTTTCAGGCGTCAGTTGGATCACCGCGCCTTTTAACATCACCTGCTTAACATGCAACTGGTGGGAGAGCAGAGGTATGAGATTGACGTCGAGACGCATATTGTCTGCTTTAACCACCGGCGTCTGCGCGCCCGGCGCGGTTAACGTCATGCGCCCTGAGAGAATGCTGAGCTGCGGCCAGACGTGCCAGCGCAAGGGGCCATCAAGCTGTAAGTGATAGCCGCTGCGCGCTTCAACCTGACGCACCATATAAGTACGGAAATCGTTGGGGTTGACCAGCAACACCAACGCTGACAGGCCGGCAATCAGCACGACCAACAGGATCATCAGCGTGGTTAACACTCTTCTCATGGCGTCCTCTGCAGAGATAACTTGCTCAGTCTTTATCGATACGGCTGGCAACCGCGCCCTGCTGATCGCGATACTTCGCATCTTCGCGGCGGTTGTAAGGGCGCTCGGCCGGGCCGGAGAGCGGCTCGAAGCTCAGCGCGCCGATCAGCATGCCGGGGCGCAGCGCCAGCGGCAGTTTTCCTGAATTATAGAACTCCAGCACGATGCAGCCAGACCAGCCGGGATCGATACGGTGTGCGGTGACGTGCACCATCAGCCCTAATCGCGCCAGCGACGAGCGGCCATCGAGCCAGCCAACCAGATCCGCAGGCAGGGTAACGGACTCATAGGTCACTGCCAGCGCCAGCTCGCCCGGATGGAGGAAAAAGGCTTCGCCATCGGCGAGGACAATCTCATCGCTCATCACGCGATCGAGGGCGGCGGTCACTTCCTGTTTCGGCCCGCTCAGATCGATAAATGCTGCGGTATGACCACTGAATGTGCGGAATTTGTTGCCCAGACGGACATCCACCGTCGCGCCATTAATTCGTTCTACCGGCGGACGCGGGTTAATTGCGAGTCGGCCCTCATTCATCCAGGCTTCGATATCGCGGTCACAAAGACGCATGGCACATTCTCCTTTGGTGCGACACGCCCCTGAAAAAGCCTCAGGGGACGAGTAGTTAACACTGAGTTTGACAGCCTAACATGTATTATTCAAAAAATTGGCTGATTTTGGCTTTCAGAATGTCGATGGCGATACGGTTCTTGCCGCCGCGCGGCACGATGATGTCGGCATACTGCTTGGAGGGTTCGATAAATTGCAGGAACATCGGACGCACAGTTTTCTGGTACTGCGCCATCACCGAATCCATCGAACGCCCGCGCTCATTCACGTCACGCTTGATGCGGCGCATCAGGCAGATATCCAGCGGCGTATCGACAAAAATAGAGAAGTTCATCTCATCGCGCAGGCGAGAGTCGGTCAGCAGCAGGATCCCTTCCAGAATGATGACTTTTTTGGCTTCGATACGAATGGTCTCGGCGGTGCGGGTATGCTCAACATAGCTGTAGACCGGTAATTCAATGGATTCGCCGCGTTTAAGCGACTGAAGATGCTGGAATAACAGACTGTGATCCATCGCGCTTGGATGGTCATAGTTGGTTTTAACACGCTCTTCCATCGACAGATGGCTTTGATCTTTGTAGTAGCTGTCTTCGGGAATAACGCCAATGTGTTCATCACCCACCTGCTCGCGTAACTCGCGGTAAAGCGTACTGGCAATAAGACTTTTACCTGAAGCAGATGCGCCGGCGATGCCGATGATGACGCACTGATGTGACTGATCAGTCATAAATTTAGGGACCTGATTAACCTGGATGTAAAGGAAGGAAGACGCCTTGGCGTCAAACGCGGCAATTATAGGGATTTCACCGCCGCGATACCAGTCGAAAGCGCGGCTCCGGGCGATAAGCAAAAATGGCGGCATTTTTCGCCAATCTGCGCGCTTTTTTTCTCAGCAAGGTGGGTAAAAATGACGCACCGGGCGCGTTTTATGCATTCACTAAGTAATTAATAACCCTATGATGTCAATTTATGAGCGCACGCCATAGGAATTGTAAATTGTTTGTACTAGCATAATCCGAAATTCTCATTTCATTCGTCGGCCGCCGTGTCGGACGGCACAGGGTTGCGGATAAAGCGGTAATGAAAAAACAATACCAACACGTTTTGGTTACCACACCACATCCCGTGCTGCGGCTAATAAGTCTTGGACTGCTCTCTTTTTTCTTCACGCTCTTCTCTCTTGAGCTGATTCGATTTGGCACCATTATTGCGCCGCTCTGGTTCCCCACCGCCATCATGACCGTTGCGTTTTACCGCCATGCCGGCAAGATGTGGCCGGGCATCGCCCTCGCCTGCGCGCTGGGTAATGTCGCTGCCACCATTGCGCTCTTTTCGCCGTCGTTTCTCGATTTGCGTTATACGCTGGTCAATATTGTTGAAGCCGTTGCAGGCGCGATCCTGCTGCGCAAACTGCTGCCTTCCTATAATCCGCTTAAAAATCTTACCGACTGGATACGCCTTGCCATTGGCAGCGTGCTGATACCGCCGCTGATTGGCGGCGTGCTGATTTGCTTGCTGGTGCCGACGGATAACCTGCTGCGCACCTTTATTATCTGGGTGTTGTCGGAAGCGATCGGTGCGCTGGCGCTGGTGCCGCTCGGTCTGCTCTTCAAACCCCACTATCTGCTACGCCATCGTAACCCCAAACTCCTGCTGGAAAGCCTGGTTACCCTGATCCTGACGCTGCTGTTGAGCTGGCTGGCGCTGCACTATCTGCCGTGGCCCTTTACCGCCGTGATTGTGCTGCTGATGTGGAGCGCGGTACGCCTGCCGCGCATGGAAGCCTTCTTAATTTATCTCGCGACGGTGATGGTGGCCTCGCTGGTGCTGGCTATCGATCCTAATGTCGTGAGTATGCCGAAGAGCGGCGTGATGATGAATGCGCCGTGGCTGCCCTTTTTGATGATTCTTTTGCCGGTGCATGTCATGACCATGGTGATGTACGCCTTTCGCACCGAGCGCAAGCACATCATCGAGAGCGAAGCGCGTTTTCGTAACGCCATGGAGTATTCAGCGATTGGCATGGCGCTAGTCGGTACCGACGGCCAGTGGTTACAGGCTAACAAAGCCCTGTGCCAGTTTCTCGGCTACAGCCAGGAGGAGCTGCGTCTGATGACCTTCCAGCAGCTCACCTGGCCGGAAGATCTGGCGCGGGATATGGCGCAGTTGCAGCAGCTGACGCGCGGCGAAATTGCCAGCTATTCGATGGAAAAACGCTACTACACGCGCAACGGCGATCTGGTCTGGGGCCTGCTGGCGGTCTCGGTGGTGCGTCACGCCAACGGCACTCCGCTCTACTTTATTGCCCAGGTTGAAGATATTAACGATCTCAAGCAGACCGAATGGGTCAACAAACGGCTGATGGAGCGCATTACCCTCGCTAACGAAGCGGGCGGCATCGGCATCTGGGAGTGGGAGCTGGAGCCGGACATCATCAGTTGGGATAAACGGATGTTCGAGATGTATGAAGTGCCTGCGCATCTCAAACCGACCTGGCAGCTCTGGTACGAAAGGATTGTGCCGGAAGACCGCCCGGAAACCGAGCGGGTGATCCGTGACGCGCTGGCGTCGCGCATCGCGTTCAAGCTTGAGTTCCGCATTGCCGTGACAGACGGTATCCGCCATATTCGCTCGCTGGCCAACCGCGTCCTTAATAAACAGGGCGAGGTCGAACGGCTGCTCGGCGTCAGTATGGATATGACGGAGGTAAAACAGCTTAACGAAGCGCTTTACCAGGAGAAGGAGCGGCTGCATATCACTCTCGACTCCATCGGAGAAGCGGTGCTCTGTACCGATGTCGAAATGAAAGTCACCTTTATGAACCCGGTCGCCGAGAAGATGAGCGGCTGGTCGCAAGAGAGCGCCATGGGTCAGCCTCTGCTGAAGGTGCTGCACATCACTTTTGGCGATAGCGGCCCGGTACTGGAAAATATTCACAGTGGGGATATGTCACGCACGGATATTGAACAGGACGTGGTGCTGCACTGCCGCGCGGGCGGTAGCTTCGACATTCACTACACCATTACCCCGCTCAGCACCCTCGACGGGCAGAATATCGGCTCGGTGCTGGTTATCCAGGATGTGACCGAATCGCGCAAAATGCTGCGCCAGCTGAGCTACAGCGCCTCGCACGATGCCCTTACCCATCTGGCAAACCGCGTCAGTTTCGAGGCGAACCTTAAACGCCTGCTGTCGACGGTACAGGAGTACCATCAACGCCATGCGCTGGTGTTTATCGATCTTGACCGCTTTAAAGCGGTTAACGATAGCGCCGGGCATGCCGCTGGCGATACGCTGCTGCGCGAGATCTCAACGCTGATGCTCAGCCTGCTGCGCTCAACGGATATTCTTGCCCGCCTGGGCGGCGATGAGTTTGGCCTGCTGCTGCCGGAGTGTAATGTCGAAAGCGCGCGTTATATCGCCGGTCGTATGATTGAAGCGATCAATGATTATCGCTTTAGCTGGGAGGGCCGCGAGCACCGCATCGGTGCCAGCGCCGGGATAACGATTATCGATGAGTATAACCATCAGGCTTCCGAGGTGATGTCGCAGGCCGATATCGCCTGTTATGCCTCGAAGCACAGCGGTCGTGGTCGGGTGACGGTCTATGAACCGAAACAGGGGCTGATGCAGCATGAGCGCTCGATGATGTCGCTGGAGGAGCAGTGGCGCATCATCAAAGAGAACCATCTGTTAATGATTGCGCGCGGCGTCGCCTCACCGCGGGTGCCGGAAGCGTGCAACTTCTGGCTGCTCTCCCTGCGCTTGTGGACCAGCGAAGGGGAAGTGATGGAGGAGCACGCGTTTCGCGCCGGGCTCCATGAGCCGGAGCTGATTCGCGCCCTCGACCAACGCGTCTTCCATGAGTTTTTCAGTAAGCATGCGGCCGCCATCACCGCCAAAGGGTTGGGCGTCGCCCTGCCCCTCTCCGTGCACGGTCTGGCAAGCAGTAGCCTGGTGGATGAACTGTTATCTCTGCTTGAGAGCGGCCCGATGCCGGGGCGTCTGCTGCATCTGGTGATCCCGGCAGATGCGCTGGTGCGCGAAGGCCATGCCCGGATTGAAAACCTCAGACGTCTGCGTCATGCGGGGTGTCGCATTATCCTCAGCCGTGTCGGGCACGATCTCGATGTTTTCGAGCACATCACACCGCATATGGCTGATTATCTGCTGCTGGAGCCGGAGCTGGTCTCTAACGTGCACGGCAATTTGATGGATGAGATGATGGTGACCATTATTCAGGGGCATGCGCAGCGCCTTGGGCTGAAGAGCATTGCCGGGCCGACGCATCAGCCAATGATAATGGATACGCTCTCCGGGATTGGCATTGACCTGATTTATGGCGATACCATCTCCCAGGCGCACCCGCTCGATTTGATGCTCAATACCAGTTATTTCGCCATCAACTAACTGCCGGATGGCGGCTACGCCTTATCCGGCCTACAAAACCCGCCCCGCAACCGTATGCACACTTCCCGTAGGCCCGATAAGCGAAGCGCCATCGGGCATTAGCGCCGGACTTTCCGCAGGCCTGATAAGCGCAGCGCCATCAGGCACCAGCACCGCAACCATGCTTCCGTATGCCCGATAAGCCCAGCGCCATCGGGCATTGCGTTATGGCTCGGGCGACCACGCCTGCGTAAACCAGATATGCAACAGCGCGTAAGAGCGAAACGGCTGCCAGCGCTCGGCATAACGGCGCGTCTGCGCGGGCGTCATCCCGGCGAAACGCTGCTTAATCGCATAATCATCCGCTAAGAAGATATCTTTCGCCTGCCAGCCGCGCAGCGCAAAGTAGTTCGCCGTCCAGCGCCCAATTCCCGGATAGTTCATTAGCGCTTTCACCCCCTGCTCCACATCATCTGGCCTCTGGAGTGGAAAGGTGCCGTCGCAGGCAGCCTCGGCAAGGGTAATCAGTGCCTGGGCGCGCTTTAGCGGCATCCCGAGACTTTTCAGCACCTGTGCATCGGCGGCGGCAATCTGCTGTGCGGTGGGAAAGGTGATAAAGCCCGGCGCTTCATCCATCACTTCGCCATAACGATGCGCGACTTTCGCCGTCAGCTTTGCCGCCATCGCCACGCTCACCAGTTGCCCGAGCACAGCGCGCACCGCCTGCTCGAAGGGATCGATCGAGCCGGGCAGCCGCAGGCCAGGGCGCGCGGCGGCGAGATCGCCAAGCCGCGTATTGATACGCTCCGGCTCGCAGGAGAGATCAAATAACCTCTCCAGCCGCTGCAAACAGTGTTCAGCAACCGGTTCAAGCCCCTCACTTAAGGTGACCTTCAGCGTCGCGCTTGTCTCATCCGGCTCGGCGGTAATAATCCCGCGATGGCCGCCAAAGGCACAGGAGCGCACATAGCGCGACTCGCTCACCACTTCCACGCCCGCGACGGCGCGCGCGCCTAAGAAACTCAACATCCACGCCCAGTCATAGGGCGGCTGCCAGTGCAGTGTGTACATACCATCTCCCCGCTGATAATGCTAAAAGCATAACAACTCAGGGAATTTTCGCCTTGCTTTCATATTCCGGTTGTCGCCCTGCACGCATTCCGCTAAAGTCGCCCCCCTTCTTCACAGGCATGGGGATTGCACGGTGTTTATTGGTTTTGACTACGGTACGGCAAACTGCTCGGTAGCGGTGATGCGCGATAACGCGCCACAGCTGCTGACCATGGAAAATAACAGCACCTTGCTGCCGTCGATGCTCTGCGCGCCGACGCGCGAAGCGGTGAGCGAGTGGCTCTATCGCCACCATCAGGTTCCGGCAACGGGGAGTGAAACCCAGGCGCTGCTGCGCCGGGCGGTGAGCTTCAACCGCGAAGAGGACATTGAGGTCAACGCCGCCAGCGTCCAGTTCGGTCTCGCTTCACTGCGCCAGTATGTGAGCGATCCGGAAGAGGTCTACTTCGTTAAATCCCCGAAGTCGTTTCTTGGTGCCAGCGGCCTGAAACCGCAGCAGATCGCGCTGTTTGAGGATCTGGTCTGCGCCATGATGCTGCATATCCGCAAGCAGGCAGAGAGCCAGCTGCCGGAGGCGATTCGCCAGGCGGTGATTGGCCGGCCGATCAACTTCCAGGGGCTCGGCGGCGATGAGGCTAACGCCCAGGCACAGGGCATCCTTGAGCGCGCCGCAACGCGCGCAGGCTTCGAAGAGGTGGTGTTCCAGTTCGAACCGGTTGCCGCTGGCCTCGATTTTGAAGCGACATTAGATGAAGAGAAGCGCGTACTGGTGGTCGACATCGGCGGCGGGACCACCGACTGCTCGCTGATCCTGATGGGTCCGCAGTGGCGCGAGAAAGCGGATCGCAGCGCCAGCCTGCTCGGCCACAGCGGCTGCCGCGTTGGCGGGAACGATCTCGACATCGCGCTGGCGTTCAAAAACCTGATGCCGCTGCTCGGCATGGGCGGACAGACGGAAAAAGGCATTGCGCTGCCGATCCTGCCGTGGTGGAACGCGGTGGCGATCAACGATGTTCCGGCACAGACGGAGTTCTACAGCACGGCAAACGGTCGTCTGTTAAACGACCTGTTGCGCGATGCGCGCGACGCAGAAAAGGTCGCTCTGCTGGTGAAAGTGTGGAAGCAGCGCCTCGGCTACCGGCTGGTGCGCAGCGCGGAAGAGAGCAAAATCGCCCTCTCCGACACGCAGCAGGTGACCGCTTCACTGCCGTTTATCAGCGACAGCCTCGCCACTGCCATCGATCAGCAGGGGCTGGAAAACGCCCTTAACCAGCCGTTACAGCGCATTATTGAGCAGGTGCAGCTGGCGCTGGCAACCAGTAATGAGACGCCGGACGTGATCTACTTAACCGGCGGCAGCGCTCGTTCACCGATTATCAAAAAAGCGCTGGCGGAAACGCTGCCCGGCATCACCATTGCTGGCGGTGATGACTTCGGCTCGGTGACTGCCGGGCTGGCCCGCTGGGCGCAGGTCGTCTTCCGTTAATTATCTGCCGGGTGGCTTCACCCGGCATGCTTTCTGCTACAAAATCTCCCTAACGCAAATTATCTGTCGTGACTACGTTTCCAGACAGTGTTTCATTTTTCCTCCATTTTTCTGCGCTTCAGGGTGACTACACTACTATTACTTCGCCATTCGATTTAAAGAGATACCTATAACGATGAAAGGACGAGTCACTTTTCGCCGCACCGTTGTCGCGGCACTGGTCATCGCACTGGCTGGTGCGGCCTGGTACTATTTTGCGCACAGCGCCTCAACCACCACGGCAAGCGGACAACAAGCGCCTTCAGGCGGCGGACGTCACGGCATGCGCGGCGCGCTGCCGCCGGTGCAGGCGGCCACCGCCACCAGCGAATCCGTTCCGCGCTATCTCTCCGGCCTCGGCACAGTTACCGCGGCGAATACCGTTACCGTGCGCAGCCGCGTCTCGGGTCAGCTTAAGGCGATCCATTTCCAGGAGGGGCAACAGGTTAACGCTGGCGATCTGCTGGCGGAGATTGACCCCAGCGAATTCAACGTCGCGCTGGCGCAGGCGCAGGGCCAGCTGGCGAAAGATAAAGCCACCCTTGCCAACGCCCGCCGCGATCTTGCCCGCTACCAGCAGCTGGCGAAAACCAGCCTCGTCTCTCGCCAGGATCTCGATGCCCAGCAGGCGCTGGTCAGCGAATCCGAAGGCACGGTGAAAGCGGATGAAGCCTCCGTCGCCAGCGCCCAGTTGCAGCTGGAGTGGAGCCGCATCACCGCGCCGGTTAGCGGACGCGTCGGCCTGAAGCAGGTCGATGTCGGCAACCAGATTAGCAGCAGCGACACCACCGGTATTGTGGTGCTGACGCAGACCCACCCTATCGATCTCATCTTTACCCTGCCAGAGAGCGACATCGCGACCGTTGTGCAGGCGCAGAAAAGTGCGCAGAAACTGGTGGTGGAAGCCTGGGATCGCACCAATAAGCAGAAGCTCAGCAGCGGTACGTTGTTGAGCCTGGATAACCAGATCGACGCCACCACCGGCACCATCAAGCTGAAAGCGCGTTTCGACAACCAGGACGACGCCCTCTTCCCGAATCAATTTGTTAACGCCCGGATGCTGGTCGCCACCCAGCAGGATGCGGTGGTGATCCCCGCTGCGGCGCTGCAAATGGGTAATGAAGGCAACTTCGTCTGGGTGCTGAACGATAAGAACAAGGTCAGCAAACACACGGTAACGCCAGGCATTCAGGACAGCCAGAAAGTGGTGATTAGCGCCGGGTTATCGGCAGGCGATCGCGTCGTCACCGACGGTATTGACCGCCTGACAGAGGGCGCGCAGGTGGAAGTGGTTGACGCCAGCAACGCAGAAACCCTGCCCGCGAAGCGTGAACGTCCGGCGAAAGGAGCACAAGGCTGATGCAGCTGTTACCGCCGGGCCGGACGGGTGGCCCTTCGCGTCTCTTTATTCTGCGTCCGGTCGCCACCACGCTGATGATGGTGGCGATCCTGCTGGCCGGGATCATCGGCTACCGCTTTCTGCCCGTTTCGGCGCTGCCGGAAGTGGATTATCCAACCATTCAGGTGGTGACGCTCTACCCTGGCGCCAGCCCGGATGTGGTGACCTCGGCGATTACCGCGCCGCTTGAGCGCCAGTTCGGCCAGATGTCGGGCTTAAAGCAGATGTCCTCGCAGAGTTCCGGCGGCGCGTCGGTCGTCACGCTGCAGTTCCAGCTAAGCCTGCCGCTGGATGTCGCCGAACAAGAAGTGCAGGCGGCAATGAACGCCGCCAACAGCCTGCTGCCTTCGGACTTACCGAACCCGCCGGTCTACAACAAAGTGAACCCCGCCGACCCGCCAATTATGACACTGGCGGTCACCTCCTCCGCCATGCCGATGACGCGGGTGGAGGATATGGTGGAAACGCGCGTGGCGCAGAAGATCTCCCAGGTCTCCGGCGTCGGGCTGGTGACGCTCTCCGGCGGCCAGCGTCCGGCGGTGCGCGTCAAACTCAACGCGCAGGCGATTGCCGGGCTGGGGTTAACCAGTGAAACCGTGCGTACCGCCATCAGTAACGCTAACGTCAACTCGGCGAAGGGTAGCCTTGATGGCCCGACCCGCGCCGTCACCCTCTCGGCCAATGACCAGATGCAGTCCGCCGAGGAGTACCGCAAGCTGATTATCGCTTACCAGAACGGCGCGCCGATCCGCCTCGGCGACATCGCCACCGTTGAACAGGGTGCTGAGAACAGCTGGCTCGGCGCGTGGGCGAACAAACAGCAGGCGATTGTGATGAACGTGCAGCGCCAGCCGGGCGCAAACATTATCGATACCGCCGATAACATCCATGCCCTGCTGCCGCAGCTTACCGAGAGCCTGCCGAAATCCGTCACCGTAAAAGTGCTCTCGGATCGCACCAACAATATCCGCGCCTCGGTAAGCGACACGCAGTTTGAGCTGATGCTGGCGATTGCGCTGGTGGTGATGATTATCTACCTCTTCCTGCGCAATATTCCGGCGACGATTATCCCCGCCGTTGCGGTGCCGCTGTCGCTGATTGGCACCTTTGCGGCGATGGTGTTTCTCGATTTCTCCATCAATAACCTGACGCTAATGGCGCTGACCATCGCCACCGGCTTTGTCGTCGATGACGCGATTGTGGTGATCGAAAACATCTCGCGCTATATCGAGAAGGGTGAAAAACCGCTGAATGCGGCGCTGAAAGGCGCAGGCGAGATCGGCTTTACCATCATCTCGCTCACCTTCTCGCTGATTGCGGTGCTGATCCCGCTGCTGTTTATGGGCGATATCGTCGGGCGGCTGTTCCGCGAGTTTGCCGTCACGCTGGCAATTGCCATTCTTATCTCCGCCGTAGTGTCGCTGACCTTAACGCCGATGATGTGCGCCCGCATGCTGAGCGCGGAATCCCTGCGCAAGCAGAACCGCTTCTCCCGCGCCTCGGAGCGCTTTTTTGAGCGGGTGATTGCCGGTTACGGTCGTCTGCTGAGCCGGGTGCTTAATCACCCGTGGCTGACCCTTGGCGTCGCCCTCGGCACGCTGCTGCTGTCGGTAATGCTGTGGATCTTTATTCCGAAAGGCTTCTTCCCGATCCAGGACAACGGCATTATTCAGGGCACGCTGCAGGCGCCGCAATCCGCCTCCTTTGCCAGCATGGCGGAGCGCCAGCGCCAGGTAGCGGATATTATCCTGCGCGATCCGGCCGTTGAGAGCCTCACCGCTTTCGTCGGCGTCGACGGTACTAACCCGTCCCTGAACAGCGCGCGGTTGCAGATCAACCTCAAACCACTTGATGAGCGCGATGATCGCGTCCAGCCGGTGATCGAGCGGTTGCAGCAGGCGGCGGGCAATGTGCCGGGTATGTCGCTCTACCTGCAACCGACGCAGGATCTGACTATTGATACGACTGTCAGCCGCACCCAGTACCAGTTCACCCTGCAGGCAAACTCCCTTGAGGCGCTCAGCACCTGGGTACCGCAGCTAGTGAGTAAATTGCAGGCGATGCCGCAGCTGGCGGATGTCAGCAGCGACTGGCAGGACAAAGGGCTGGTGGCGTATGTCAATGTGGATCGCGACAGCGCCAGCCGCCTCGGTATCAGCATGGCGGATGTCGATAACGCCCTCTACAACGCCTTTGGTCAGCGCCTGATCTCCACCATCTACACTCAGGCGAACCAGTACCGGGTGGTGCTGGAGCATGACACCGCGCAGACGCCGGGCCTCGCGGGGCTGGATAATATTCGCCTGACTAGCAGCGAAGGCGGTGTGGTGCCGCTGTCGTCGATTGCCAAAATCGAGCAGCGCTATGCACCGTTAAGCATCAACCATCTCGATCAGTTCCCGTCGACCACCATCTCCTTTAACGTTGCCGACGGTTACTCGCTGGGCGATGCGGTTGACGCGGTGCAGGAGAGCGAGAAAACCCTCCACTTCCCGACCGATATCCGCACCGAATTCCAGGGCAGCACGCTGGCGTTCCAGGCGGCGCTCGGCAGCACCATCTGGCTGATTGTTGCGGCGATAGCGGCGATGTATATCGTGCTCGGTGTGCTGTATGAGAGCTTTATCCACCCGATAACCATCCTCTCGACGCTGCCAACGGCGGGCGTCGGCGCGCTGCTGGCGCTGATGATCTCCGGCAGCGAGCTGGATGTGATCGCCATTATCGGCATCATCCTGCTGATCGGCATTGTGAAGAAGAACGCCATCATGATGATTGACTTCGCCCTCGCCGCCGAGCGCGAAGCGGGCATGTCGCCGCGCGATGCCATCTTCCAGGCCTGCCTGCTGCGTTTTCGCCCGATCCTGATGACCACGCTGGCGGCGCTGCTCGGCGCGCTGCCGCTGATGCTCAGCACCGGCGTTGGCGCAGAGCTGCGTCGCCCGCTGGGGATCGGCATGGTCGGCGGCCTGCTGGTGAGCCAGGTGCTGACGCTGTTTACCACGCCGGTGATCTATCTGCTCTTCGACCGTCTGGCGCTGGCGGCGAAAAAACGTTTTCCGCAGCGTGAAGAGGAGGCGTAAGTGAAGTTCTTCGCCCTCTTCATTTACCGCCCGGTGGCGACGATCCTGATTTCGCTCGCCATCACCCTGTGCGGCATTCTCGGCTTCCGGCTGCTGCCGGTCGCCCCGCTACCGCAGGTTGATTTTCCGGTGATCATGGTCAGCGCTTCGCTGCCCGGCGCTTCGCCGGAGACCATGGCCTCGTCGGTCGCTACGCCGCTTGAGCGCTCGCTGGGGCGCATTGCCGGAGTGAGCGAGATGACCTCCTCCAGCTCGCTTGGCAGTACGCGCATTATTCTTGAGTTCAATTTCGACCGCGATATCAACGGCGCGGCGCGCGATGTGCAGGCGGCAATCAACGCCGCGCAGAGCCTGCTGCCGAGCGGCATGCCGAGCCGGCCGACCTATCGCAAAGCGAACCCCTCCGCTGCGCCGATCATGATCCTGACCCTCACCTCAGATACCTACTCTCAGGGTGAGCTGTATGACTTTGCCTCAACGCAACTGGCACAAACCCTGTCGCAAATCGACGGTGTCGGCGATGTCGATGTCGGCGGCAGCTCGCTGCCCGCCGTGCGGGTCGATCTCAATCCGCAGGCGCTGTTTAACCAGGGCGTCTCTCTTGATGCGGTGCGTACGGCCATCAGCAATGCCAACGTGCGCAAACCGCAGGGCGCGCTGGAGGATGGCACGCACCGCTGGCAGGTGCAGACCAATGATGAGTTAAAAACCGCGGCGGAGTATCAGCCGCTGATTATTCACCATAAAAATGGTGCTGCGGTACGCTTAAGCGATGTCGCCACGGTCACCGACTCGGTGCAGGATGTGCGCAACGCCGGAATGACCAACGCCAAACCGGCGATTTTGCTGATGGTCCGTAAGCTGCCGGAAGCCAATATAATCCAGACGGTGGACAGCATTCGTGCCCGCCTGCCGGAGCTGCAAAAGACCATTCCCGCCGCCATTGATTTGCAAATCGCTCAGGATCGCTCACCAACCATCCGCGCCTCGCTGGAGGAGGTGGAGCAGACGCTGGTGATCTCCGTCGCGCTGGTGATCCTGGTGGTGTTCCTCTTCCTGCGTTCAGGTCGGGCGACCTTTATCCCGGCGGTGGCCGTGCCGGTGTCGCTGGTTGGCACCTTTGCCGCTATGTATCTGTGCGGTTTTAGCCTTAACAACCTGTCGCTGATGGCGCTGACCATCGCCACTGGCTTTGTGGTCGATGATGCGATTGTGGTGCTGGAGAATATCTCCCGCCATCTCGAAGCGGGGATGAAGCCGTTGCAGGCGGCGCTGCAAGGGACACGGGAAGTGGGCTTTACGGTGCTGTCGATGAGCCTGTCGCTGGTGGCGGTGTTCCTGCCGCTGCTGCTGATGGCCGGGCTGCCGGGGCGGTTGCTACGCGAATTTGCCGTCACGCTCTCAGTGGCGATTGGCATTTCGCTGCTGATCTCACTCACTTTGACGCCAATGATGTGCGGCTGGTTGCTCAAAGCCCATAAGCCGCATAGCCGTACGCGGGAGAGAGGCGTTGGCCGCCTGCTGACCCGCATCCAGCAGCAGTATGCCCGCTCGCTGAAATGGGTGCTTAACCACGCCCGGCTGGTTGGCGTGGTGCTGCTTGGCACCATCGCGCTCAATATCTGGCTCTATATCTCGATTCCGAAAACCTTCTTCCCGGAGCAGGATACCGGCGTGCTGATGGGCGGTATTCAGGCGGATCAGAGCATCTCCTTCCAGGCGATGCGCGGCAAGTTGCAGGACTTTATGCAGATCATCCGCGAGGATCCGGCAGTAGATAATGTTACCGGCTTTACCGGCGGCTCACGGGTTAACAGCGGGATGATGTTTATTACCCTCAAATCGCGCGACCAGCGCCACGCCACCGCGCAGGAGGTGATTGACCGCCTGCGCAGTAAGCTGGCAAAAGAGCCGGGCGCGAGCCTCTTTTTGATGGCGGTGCAGGATATCCGCGTTGGCGGCCGCCAGGCCAATGCCAGCTATCAGTTTGCACTGCTGTCGGATTCCTTAAGCGACCTGCGCGAGTGGGAACCAAAAATCCGTAAAGCGTTTGCGGCGCTGCCGGAGCTGGCGGATGTCAACTCGGATCAGCAGGATAACGGCGCGGAGATGAACCTGGTCTACGACCGTGAAACCATGACCCGCCTTGGCATCAGCGTGCAGGCGGCGAACAGCCTGCTGAATAACGCTTTTGGCCAGCGGCAGATCTCCACCATCTACCAGCCGCTTAACCAGTACAAAGTGGTGATGGAGGTCGACCCGCGCTACACCCAGGATGTCAGCGCGCTGGATAAGATGTACATCATCAACGATGCGGGCGCGTCGATTCCCCTCTCCTACTTTGCCCACTGGCAACCGGCGAATGCGCCGCTGTCGGTCAACCACCAGGGGTTGTCGGCGGCCTCAACCATTGCCTTTAACCTGCCGGCAGGCGTTTCACTTTCGCAGGCCAGCGAGGCGATTGACCGCACCATGACGCAGCTTGGCGTGCCGAACAGCGTGCGCGGCAGTTTTGCCGGTACCGCGCAGGTGTTCCAGGAGACGATGAACTCACAGGTGATCCTGATCCTTGCCGCCATCGCCACGGTCTATATCGTGCTTGGCATTCTCTATGAGAGCTATGTTCACCCGCTGACCATTCTGTCGACCCTGCCGTCGGCGGGCGTTGGTGCACTGCTGGCGCTGGAGCTGTTTGGCGCGCCGTTTAGCCTGATTGCGCTGATTGGTATTATGCTGCTTATCGGGATTGTGAAGAAAAACGCCATTATGATGGTCGACTTCGCCCTTGAGGCGCAGCGCAAGGGGCAACTGAGCGCCGAAGAGGCGATTTTCCAGGCCTGCCTGCTGCGTTTTCGCCCGATTATGATGACCACCCTGGCGGCGCTGTTTGGTGCCCTGCCGCTGGTGATCTCCAGTGGTGATGGCTCAGAGTTGCGCCAGCCGCTCGGTATTACCATCGTTGGCGGGCTGGTGATGAGCCAGCTGCTGACGCTCTATACCACGCCGGTGGTCTACCTCTTCTTTGATCGTCTGCGCGCGCGGTTTAGTCGCAAAGTGAGAGAGCCCGTAAGTGAATGAATGAGTTACCGAAACAGATCCGCTGGCAGTTATGGATAGTCGCCTTTGGCTTCTTTATGCAGTCGCTGGATACCACCATTGTTAACACCGCCCTCCCCTCGATGGCGGCAAGCCTCGGCGAAAGCCCGCTGCATATGCATATGGTGGTGGTCTCCTATGTGCTGACCGTTGCCGTGATGCTGCCCGCCAGCGGCTGGCTGGCTGACCGGGTTGGCGTGCGCAATATCTTCTGCGTGGCGATTGTGCTCTTTACCGTCGGGTCGCTGTTCTGCGCGCTGGCCGCCACGCTCGATCAACTGATCCTGGCGCGCGTGCTGCAAGGCTTTGGCGGCGCGATGATGGTGCCGGTCGGGCGCTTAACGGTGATGAAGATCGTGCCGCGCACCCACTATATGGCGGCGATGACCTTTGTGACGCTGCCAGGCCAGGTCGGCCCGCTGCTTGGCCCGGCGCTCGGCGGCATTCTGGTGGAGTACGCCTCCTGGCACTGGATCTTCCTGATTAACCTGCCGGTTGGCATTATTGGCGCAATTGCCACCCTGAGCCTGATGCCGAACTACACCCTGCAAACCCGCCGCTTCGATTTCTCCGGTTTCGTGCTGCTGGCGGGCGGCATGGCGACACTGACGCTGGCACTCGACGGCAGCCGCGGCCTTGGCCTGACGCTCTGGCAACTGGGCGGTCTGGTGGCAGTAGGTGCGGCGGCGATCCTCTTTTACCTGCTGCACGCGAGAGGCAATGACCGGGCGCTGTTTAATTTGCGCCTGTTCCGCACCCGCAGCTTTTCATTGGGGCTGGCGGGGAGTTTCGCCGGGCGGATCGGCAGCGGCATGCTGCCCTTTATGACCCCGGTCTTTTTGCAGATTGGCCTCGGCTTTTCACCGTTTCACGCCGGGCTGATGATGATCCCGATGGTGCTCGGCAGCATGGGGATGAAGCGGATCGTTGTGCAGGTGGTTAACCGCTTTGGCTATCGCCGCGTGCTGGTCGCCTCAACCATTGGCCTCGCGCTGGTGAGCCTGCTGTTTATGGCGACGGCGCTGCTTGGCTGGTATTACCTGCTGCCGGTGGTGCTCTTCTGCCAGGGGATGATTAACTCGATGCGCTTCTCGTCGATGAACACCCTGACGCTGAAGGATCTGCCCGATGAACTGGCAAGCGGCGGCAACAGTATGCTGTCGATGATTATGCAGCTCTCGATGAGTATTGGCGTCAGCGTCGCCGGTCTGCTGCTCGGCCTCTTCGGTCAGCAGCATCTCTCGGCGGACAGCGGCGTGGCGCACGAGGTCTTTCTTTATACCTATCTGACGATGGCGGTGATTATTGCACTGCCGGCGGCCCTTTTTGCCCGCGTGCCCGATGACGCCAGCCAAAATGCGGTGATTGCCCGTCGCAACAGGAGAACATCATGAGGTTCTGGCGGCCGGGGATCACGGCCAAACTCTTTCTCGCCATTCTCACCACCTGCATTCTGCTGCTGTTCGCTACCCACTGGGCGGTGCGCATCAGCTTTGAGCATGACTTTATGAACTACATCAAGCGCGGCAACGACCTGCGCTTGCAGATGCTGACGGATACCCTCGCGGAGCAGTACACCCAGCACGGCGACTGGCAATTTCTGCGCCACAACGACCGGATGATTTTCCAGATCCTGCGCTCCTTTGACCGGGAGAATGAGCATGATGACGGGCGCCCCGGCCCCGGCGGCCCCGATCGTGAGCGCGGCCCTGGTCCGCAAGAGGACGCAGGCCCGCCGGATCGCCCGGATATGCCGCCCCACGGCTGGCGCACCCGCTTCTGGGTGCTGGATCAGCAAAAACGGGTGCTGGTTGGCCCGCACTCGCCGGTGCCGGTGGATGGCACGCAACGCGAAATCAAAGTGAATAACGCCACCGTCGGCTGGGTGATCGCCTCGCCGGTGAAAAAGCTGACGCGCAACACCGATATCAACTTTGACCGCCAGCAGCGGCGCACCAGTTGGGTGATCGTCGGTCTCGCCACGCTGCTGGCCGCTATTGCCACCTTCCCGCTGGCGCGCGGGCTGCTGGCCCCGGTTAAACGGCTGGTGGACGGCACGCATAAACTCGCCTCGGGCGACTTTTCTACTCGCGTGAAACCGGGCAGCCAGGATGAGATTGGTAGGCTGGCGCAGGACTTTAACCAGCTCGCCAGCACCCTTGAGAAGAACCAGCAGATGCGCCGCGACTTTATGGCCGATATCTCCCATGAGCTGCGCACGCCGCTGGCGGTGCTGCGCGGCGAACTGGAGGCGATTCAGGATGGCGTGCGCCAGTTCACCCCCGAGTCTGTCACGTCGTTGCAGGCCGAGGTCGCCACGCTGACCAAGCTGGTGGACGATCTGCATCAGCTCTCTATGTCCGATGAGGGCGCGCTGGCCTATCAGAAAAAATCGGTGGATGCCGTCTCACTGGTGGAGATAGCCGCTGGCGCGTTTCGTGAACGCTTCGTCAGCCGCAATCTGACGCTGTCGCTGGAGTTGCCGGAGAGCGCGACGGTGTTTGGCGATCCGCATCGCTTAATGCAACTGTTTAATAATCTGCTGGAGAACAGCCTGCGCTACACCGACAGCGGCGGGCGAACGATTATCCAGCTTATTCCGCGCGATAACACCCTGCTGCTGCGCTTTGCCGACAGCGGCCCTGGGGTGAGCGACGAGCAGTTGCAGCGCCTGTTTGAGCGCTTCTACCGCACGGAAGGCTCGCGCAACCGCGCCAGCGGTGGCTCCGGGCTGGGGCTGGCAATCTGTCTGAATATTGTGGAGGCGCACGGTGGCGCTATCCATGCGGCGCACTCGCCATTTGGCGGGGTTAGCATTACAGTTGAACTTCCGCTTGAACGCGAAAAATCGAGAGATGTATGACCGAGTTACCTATTGATGAAAACACGCCGCGCATCCTGATCGTTGAAGATGAACCGAAGCTCGGACAACTGCTGATCGACTATCTGCGCGCGGCAAGTTATGCGCCTTCGCTGATTAGCCATGGCGATCAGGTGCTCAGTTACGTGCGCCAGACGCCGCCGGATCTGATCCTGCTCGACTTGATGCTGCCTGGCGTCGATGGCTTGACGCTCTGTCGCGAAATTCGCCGTTTCTCCAATGTGCCGATTGTAATGGTGACCGCCAAGATCGAAGAGATCGATCGCCTGCTGGGGCTGGAGATCGGTGCCGACGATTATATCTGCAAACCCTACAGCCCGCGTGAAGTGGTGGCGCGGGTGAAGACCATTTTGCGCCGCTGCAAACCGCAGCGCGAATTGCAGCAGCTTGACGCCGAAAGCCCGTTGATTGTCGATGAAGGCCGCTTCCAGGCAAGCTGGCACAGCAAGCTGCTCGATTTAACGCCTGCCGAGTTCCGCCTGCTGAAAACCCTCTCCAGCGAACCGGGTAAAGTTTTCTCGCGCGAACAATTACTCAATCATCTGTATGATGACTACCGCGTGGTGACCGACCGCACTATCGATAGTCATATCAAAAACCTGCGTCGCAAACTGGAAGCGCTGGACGAGGAGCAATCCTTTATTCGCGCGGTCTACGGCGTGGGCTATCGCTGGGAGGCGGACGCCTGCAAACTGGCGTAACTTTTTTATAAGGATGGGATGGTGAGGAAATATACCTACGGCGCGCTGGCGCTGATGTTCGCGGCCTTCGGTTGCCAGGCAGAGATTACCGAAGCGCAAATTAAGGCTGACTGCGCCAAAATCAGCAGCTACGCAAAACAGGGCGAGACCTTCTACAGCGCGAAAAACTACCCGAAAGCGCGTGAAGCCTTTGAGCAGCAGGCAGCGTGGCTTGAGCAATGCGAGTTTGGCAAGAATGATCCCAATGATGTGCTGATCGCCACCGCCTACAATAACGTCGCGCTGACCTGGATCCGCCAGGGCGAGTATCGCAAAGCGCAGGCGTGGCTGACCATCATGCCAGATGACGAGAAGTCGAAATATAACCTGTCGCGCATTCAGGACAAGCTGGACGCGCTGCCCAAGCCGACCTCCCCTGCCGGTGAATACTGGCAATACTCCGGACGCAGCGGTTTCCAGACCCTCAAACTGACATCGCAGGGCAACGACACCTATAAAGCTGACTGGGAAGGTGCCTACTTCGGTCTGATGGGGCTCTACTCCGGGCCGAATATCGGCGAGTTCAGTGAAAAAGTGACGCTGAAAGAGGGTAAAGGCGATATCGTCATTTCGGATTTAAGCACCACCTGTAAGATTTCGCTGGCGCTTTCGCCGGATGGTAAAAGTCTCGCCATGAAAACCGACAACATCGACAACTGCGCTTTTGGTCATAACGTTAGCGCCGACGGCACCTATCTGCGCGTCAACTGAGACGCCGGTTTACTCCCCCGGCGCGCAGCGCTACAATTCCCGCCCTAAATTCAGGGGAACTCCCCTGCCGCCCCATGAGAATGGGGCGATCTGACCTGTCATCAGAATGAGATCATCATGTTTAAACCGGAACTTCTCTCCCCGGCGGGAACGCTGAAAAATATGCGTTACGCTTTCGCTTACGGCGCGGACGCCGTTTACGCAGGCCAGCCGCGCTACTCGCTGCGCGTGCGTAATAATGAATTCAATCACGAAAATCTGCAGATCGGCATTAACGAAGCCCACGCGCTGGGTAAGCAGTTCTACGTGGTGGTGAATATCGCGCCGCATAACGCCAAGCTGAAAACCTTTATCCGCGATCTGCAACCGGTGGTAGAGATGGGGCCGGATGCGCTGATTATGTCCGATCCGGGGCTTATCATGATGGTCCGTGAACACTTCCCGCAGATGCCGATCCACCTCTCGGTGCAGGCGAATGCCGTCAACTGGGCGACGGTGAAGTTCTGGCAACAGATGGGGCTGACGCGCGTGATCCTCTCCCGCGAGCTGTCGCTGGAAGAGATTGCCGAAATCCGCGCCCAGGTGCCGGAGATGGAGCTGGAGATCTTCGTCCACGGCGCGCTGTGCATGGCCTACTCAGGCCGCTGCCTGCTGTCGGGCTATATCAATAAACGCGATCCGAACCAGGGCACCTGCACCAACGCCTGCCGCTGGGAGTATAACGTCCAGGAAGGGAAAGAGGACGCGGTCGGCAATATCGTGCACGTTCACGAGCCAATCCCGGTACAGAATGTTGAGCCGACCCTCGGCGTTGGCGCGCCGACCGATAAGGTGTTTATGATTGAGGAGGCGCAGCGTCCAGGTGAGTACATGACCGCCTTTGAAGATGAGCACGGCACCTACATCATGAACTCCAAAGATCTGCGCGCGATTGCCCACGTTGAACGTCTGACGCAGATGGGCGTGCACTCGCTGAAAATCGAAGGCCGCACCAAATCCTTCTACTACTGCGCGCGCACCGCGCAGGTCTACCGCAAAGCGATTGACGATGCCGCAGCGGGTAAACCGTTCGACACCTCACTGCTGGAGACGCTGGAAGGGCTGGCGCACCGCGGCTATACCGAAGGCTTCCTGCGTCGTCATACTCATGATGATTACCAGAATTACGACTACGGCTACTCGCTCTCTGAGCGCCAGCAGTTTGTCGGCGAGTTTACCGGCGAGCGCAAAGGCGATCTCGCGGCGGTGCGGGTGAAAAATAAGTTCTCCGTTGGCGACAGCCTCGAATTGATGACGCCGCAGGGCAACGTCAACTTTACGCTGGAGCAGATGGAGAGCGGCAAAGGCGAAGCGATGTCTGTGGCACCAGGAGATGGTTATACCGTATGGCTGCCGGTTCCCCAGGATATGCCTCTGGAGTACGCGCTTTTGATGCGTAATTTCACTGGTCAGACAACCAGAAACCCGCACGGAAAGTAATTTAGTAGGGTTATTCTTACGGTGCGAAGATTCTTAGAATCGGATCACACACCGCCACGTTTAATGCGGTTATTATGCACTCCGCTGAAAAAAACATAACCCATAAATGCTGGCTGTACCAGGAACCACCTCCTTAGCCTGCGTAATCTCCCTTACGCAGGCTTATTTTTTCTCCCTTTATCTGCTTTTTCCACGCCTTCGCTTTTCCTGAGATACACTTTCGTCATGGATTTTTTGTCAGGACGAAGAGAATGAGTACATTTCCCACAAGCTTATTGATCCTTAACGGCAAAAGCGCCGGTGACGAGCCGCTGCGCGAAGCGATAAATTTGCTGCGCGATGAAGGTATGGATATTCAGGTGCGCGTCACCTGGGAAAAAGGCGATGCCGCACGCTATGTTGCAGAAGCGCAGCAGCTTGGCGTCGCGACGGTGATTGCCGGCGGCGGTGATGGCACCATCAATGAAGTGGCTACCGCGCTGGTGAATTGTCCGGGAGAGCATAAACCGGTGCTGGGTATTCTGCCCCTTGGCACCGCCAATGATTTCGCCACCAGTACCGCCATCCCGGAAGCGCTGGATAAAGCCTTGCAACTGGCGATTGTCGGTAAAGCGGTACCGATTGATATTGCGAAAGTGAACAACGAGACCTGCTTTATCAATATGGCGACGGGCGGTTTCGGTACGCGCATCACCAGTGAAACGCCGGAAAAACTGAAAGCCGCGCTCGGCGGCGTCTCCTATCTGATTCACGGCCTGATGCGCATGGATATGCTGAAATCTGACCATTGCGTGATTCGCGGCGAGGATTTCCACTGGGAGGGTGACGCGCTGGTGATCGGTATTGGCAATGGTCGCCAGGCCGGCGGCGGTCAGCAGCTCTGCCCGGAAGCGCTGATTAATGATGGTCAGTTGCAGCTGCGGATTTTTACCGGCGAAGAGATTATCCCCGCCCTCTTCACCACGCTGACGCAGCAGGAGGAGGATAATCCGCATATTATCGACGGTCACTCGGCGTGGTTTGAGATCAGCGCGCCCCATGAAATGACCTTTAACCTCGACGGCGAACCGCTGCGCGGCGAGCATTTCCGTATGGAAGTGCTGCCTAACGCATTGCAGTGCCGCCTGCCACCAGATTGCCCGTTATTAAAATAAGTTTTATCGGTGAACCTAAACCGTAGGCCGGATAAGCGGTTACGCGCCATCCGGCAATGGGGCTGGATTGGTGGAATGGTTCCGTTCACCATGCGTTCGGGAGTTTCATTCATCTCTTATGCGGTGAACGGGACAAGGGAAGCGGCCGCGCTCCCCTTGTCAATCCCCGCGGCCCCGCGAGGAAATCGGTGCTGCGCACTGCGCTCACCTCCCGCGTGCCTGACTGCGGTCGGCTCGACTCGACATCCTGTCTCGGTTCGCCTCTGTCCGCCATCCATGGCGTCCAGACCTTGTCATTCCCGCTTCGGTTCGCCGATTTCAGCGGGGACACAACCCCATCGCTGTGAGACCTGAAGTAAAAGCACTTTCGGTGTCGCTGAATGCACGTTTTTGTAGGCCGGATAAGGCGAAGCCGCCATCCGGCAATTGTGCCGCGGCGATAATGCCGGATGGCGCGTACCGCTTATCCGGCCTACGCGGTTTCAGCGGCTATATACCGGTGATCAATACGCCGCTACCTCGCGTGCCATCTCGCGGCTGTATTGCTGGCTGGCATTCACCAGCATCCGCGTATAATCCGTTTGCGCCGCGCCGCTAACCAGCGCATCCACCGTTAAGGTTTCAAGGATTTTTCCATGCTGCATCACCGCCACCTTCTGGCAGAGATGGGCAATCACCCCCAAATCGTGCGTCACCATCAAATAGGTTAACTGCGACTCCTGATGCAGTGCCGCCAGCAGGTTGAGGATCTCCGCCTGTACCGAGACATCCAGCGCCGAGGTCGGCTCATCAAGTAGCAGCACACGCGGTTCGAGAATCAGCGCCCGGGCAATCGCCACGCGCTGACGCTGTCCACCGGAGAGCTGATGCGGATAGCGCTCGCGAAAGGCGCGGCTTAAGCCGACTTTATCCAGCAGCGTGTTGATGCGCCGATCGCGATCGTTAATGCCGTGGATTTGCAGCGGCTCTTCGAGAATATCGCCGATGGTATGGCGAGGATGCAGCGAACCGTAGGGATCCTGAAACACCATCTGCACCAGTCGGCAGCGCGGCCGACTGAGGCGCTTCTCCAGCCGCTGATCGTTAATCGCCAGCTCGCCCTGCCAGTGGGTAAACAGCCCCGCCAGGCACTTCAGCACCGTGGTTTTGCCCGAACCCGACTCGCCCACCAGGCCATAAATCTCTCCCGGCTGCACGGCAAAGGTCACATCACTCAGCACCTGGTTGCGCTTCTCCCCGTCGCCAAACGCCAGGTTCAGGTGGTTCACAGTAATCATATGGCTCTCCTCACTCGCCCAGCCAGCTGGCCTGACGCTGCAACACCGGCAGCACCGGTCGACGGTTGTGAATCTCTGGCAGGGCGTGGATTAACCCCTGCGTATAGGGGTGCTGCGCGTTATCGAGATCTTTGGCGGCAATCGACTCCACCACGCGTCCGGCGTACATCACCAGCACGCGATCGCAGAAGCTACGCACCAGATTGATATCGTGGCTGATAAAAATCAGCCCCAGCCCGCGCGATTTAACCAGATCGTCCAGCAGCCCCAGCACCTGCAAACGCACCGAAACATCCAGTGCAGAGGTCGGTTCATCGGCAATCACCAGTTCCGGGTCGGTGATCAGCATCATGGCGATCATGATGCGCTGCCCCTGCCCACCGGAAATCTCGTGAGGATAGAGGTGATAGACCCGCTCCGGCTGGCGAATACGTACCACATCAAGCATCTCCAGCACTTTGGCTTTCGCCGCCTTTTTCTGCCCCGGATGGTGAGTCAGCCAGGCTTCGGCAATCTGGTCGCCAACGCACACCACCGGGTTCAGGGAGTACTTCGGGTCCTGCATAATCATCGAGATACGTTTACCGCGCACCTGGCGCATCTGCGCCTCGGTGACCTGTTGCAGATCGATATCGCCAAACTGCATACGCTCGGCAGTGATCCGCGCTTTCGCCGGATGCAGGCGCAGCAGCGCGCGTCCGACGGTGGATTTACCGGAGCCGGACTCGCCGACAATCGCCAGCTTCTCCTGACCGAGCGTAAAAGAGACGCCGCGCACCGCGTGGGTGATCGCGCCTGCGTTGACGAAATCGACATGCAGGTTGCGCACATCGAGAAGCGGCGAGTTATTCGCTGCGGGGATCGAGGATGTCACGTAAGCCGTCTCCTAAGAAGTTGAACGCCAGGCTATTGATCAAAATCGCCAGCCCCGGAATGGTCACTACCCACCAGCACTCCATCATGTAGGTGCGCCCGCTGGAGATCATCGCGCCCCACTCCGGATCGGGCGGCTGCGCGCCGAGGCCGAGAAAACCCAGCCCGGCGGCGGTCAGAATGATGCCCGCCATGTTCATGGTGATACGGATAATCACCGACGGCAGGCAGAGCGGCACAATGTGCCGGCACAGCACCCGCACCGGCGACGCGCCCTGCAAACGCACCGCCGAGATAAAATCGGCCTGGCGCAGTGACAGGGTTTCCGCCCGCGCCAACCGCGCAATTGGCGGCCAGGCGGTGAGCGTAATGGCAATGACCACATGCTCAAGGCCAGGACCGAGGGCGGCGACAAACGCCAGCGCCAGCACCAGGCTCGGAAAGGAGATAAAGATATCGGTGACGCGCATCAGCACCATATCGACTTTGCCGCCAAAGTAACCGGCGGTAACACCGAGCAGCAGGCCGAGCGGCCCGACGGTGACGGAGACCAGCAGCACGATATAGAGCGTAATGCGCGAGCCATAGACCAGCCGGCTGAAGATATCGCGCCCGAACTCATCGGTGCCGAACCAGTGGGCGGCACTCGGCGCGCTCAGGGCATTGTTGAGATCCATCACCAGCGGGTGGTAAGGGGCAATCAGCGGCGCGAAGATCGCCACAATCAGCAGCAGCAGGATAATGCTGCCGCCAATAGCGGTGAGGGGGTTGCGCGCCATTTTGCCAATAAACCCCGCCGTGCGGCCAAAGCCACGCTTGATGCGCTGGCTGCGTTCGCGGCGGGCGGCTGAAACAGGCGAATCAAATGAGACCGTCATGATTTCGTCCTCGGATCAAAGAGTTGATAGAGCATGTCGGAGAGCAGGTTCAGCAGCACGAAGATCACCCCTACCAGCAGCACACAGCCCATCACCGCATTCATATCGCCGAGCAGCAGGCTGCCGGTGAGATAGGAGCCAAAACCGGGCCAGGAGAAGACCGTTTCGATCAACACCGCCCCTTCCAGCAGTGAGCCGTAGGCCAGCGCCACCACGGTTAACAGCTGAACAAGAATATTGCGGAAGGCGTGATTCCAGATCACCTGCCGCTCGGTCAGCCCTTTCACCCGCGCGGTGATGATGAACTCCTGCGAGAGCTGCGCCAGCATAAAGCTGCGCGTCATACGGCTGATGTAAGCCAGCGAGTGAAAGCCGAGCAGCGAAGCGGGCAGCACCAGGTGATTGAGCGCATTCCAGAACACCTGGCCGTTGCCCGCCAGCAGCGCATCAACGGTAATCAAGCCAGTGCGACGCGGCACCAGGCCATCAAGCCCGAGATCGAGCCGCCCGGCGCCGCCAACCCAGCCGAGCCAGGCGTAAAACAGCAGCAGCCCCATCATGCCGACCCAGAAAATCGGCGTTGAGTAACCGGCAAGGCTGATGATACGCACCACGTAATCGGCCACGCTGTTGCGCCGTGCCGCCGCCAGCACGCCAAGAGGAATGCCCAGGCCAGCACCGACGATAATGGCGAACGTCGCCAGCTCCAGCGTTGCCGGGAAGACGCGCAGAATATCGTCCAGCACCGGTTTGCCGGTCAGTAGCGCATTGCCCAGATTGCCGTGCAGCAGGTTGTTAAGGTAGATGCCAAACTGCGTCATCAGGGACTGATCGAAGCCGAGCTGGTGGTAAACCTGCTGATAAGTGCTGTGATCGGCATCGGGGCCAACAATCGCCAGCACCGGATCGACAGGCATCACGCGGCCAATAAAGAAAGTCAGCAGCAGCAATCCGAACAGGGTGATCGCCACCTGGGTCAGTCGCGTTGAGACCCGCCTGGCCCGCGAGCCGGGGGCAAGCAGTAGCATACTCATGGTTTCTCTCCTTCAGCGCCGTCGCGTTTGTAGACTTCACGCAGAAAGGTGGTTGCCGACGGATGCGACTGGAAGTTTTTCACCTCATTGCGCACCACTACCGAATCGACCATTTGCGACAGCGGGATCAGCGCCGGGATCAGCTGGTCATAACGCACCTGAATTTGCTGGTAATCCGCCTTCTGTTTGTTTGGATCGCGCTCCAGCAGGGCCTGGTCGATCATCTCGTTAAGCGGTTTGTCATAGAAACTGGTGCGCCAGCCCTGGAAGTTGGTCAGCCGGGCTTCGTCGCTGTTATCGGGGTTATAGACCAGCGCGCGCAGGCTGGAGTGCGGGTGCGGCTCGACGCCGCTGCCGCCGCGCCCGACCAGCATGTCGAACTTGCGCTCGCGCATCGCGCCGTAGATCTGGTTGCCAGTGCCGGTGATAATTTTGGCGTTGATGCCTGCCTGCATCAGCGTCGACTGCACGGCAATGGCGATATTGAGAAACGGCTGATCGGCCAGCACGCGCAGCGTGGTGTCAAAGCCTTGCGGGTAGCCCGCTTCCGCCAGCAGCTTTTTGGCGCGCGGAATATCGAGCCGGTAGCCGGGGTCCGGCAGCGTCGACGGCATTCCCGCTTTAATCGGCCGCTGGTGCAGCACACCGTAACCCGGCATTAGCGCATTGTTGATGCCCTGGTAATCAATCAGGTAGCGCACCGCTTCGCGCACTTTTGCATTGGCGAAGTGCGGCTCTTTCATGCTCATCGCCACGTAGTAGACCGTGCCCTTCTGCACCGCCTCGACGGTAACATTCGGGTCTTTTCGCAGCGCATTGATATCCGATACCGCCATGTTGTTGGCAATATCGAGATCCCCTTTTGCCAGCATCAGGCGCAGGGTTTGCGACTCCTGAAAATGGCGCAGCACCACGCGGCTCAGCTTCGGCTCTTCGCGCCAGTAGTGCGGGTTACGCTTCATGCGCAGCACATCTTTCGCCTGCCAGGTCTCCAGCATAAACGGCCCGGAGCCAGCTTCATTGGTAGTCAGCCAGCGGTTACCCCAGTCGTTATTTACCGCATGCTTCTGCACGGTTTTGCTGTCGAGCACGCCGAGGTTGCCCAGCGCGCCAAGCGAGTAGAGCACCAGTTGCGGATCATTGGCTTTTGGCAGGGTGATTTTTACCGTGTAGGCATCCGGGGCGCTGATCTGCTGGTCGATATTCTTTTTACTGAAACCGTAGGATTTCCACACCGAGGCCTGCGCAAGGTTAAGGTGCAAAAGCCTGCGCATCGACCAGACCACATCCTCTGCGGTTAAGGGGTTGCCGGAGTGAAATTTCACGTCGTCGCGCAGATGAAAGGTCAGGCTTTTGCCGTCCGGGTCGATAGTCCAGCTTTTCGCCAGCGCCGGTTTCACGTTGGTCAGCTCGTTAGGATCCAGCTCCACCAGCGAGTCATAGAGATTGACGACGATGCCAACCACTTCATTGCCGGTCATTGCCGCCGGATCGAGGGTCAGCAGGTTGTTCATGTTCATGCCGATGATGAGCTGATCGGGCGGCGTTTTTGCCTCTGCCGCGCCGCTGCCCACCATCAACGAGAGCGCGAGTACGCACGCGCCCGCGAGGGAGTTTTTTTTCATCTATCTGTCGCCTGTAGGGTACGTTTTGCCGGTGGTGACGAGCACACAAACCGGCCCACGCGTCCCGAAAGTCAGTGCTCCCGGGTATTTTTATTGTTCAGTCGTGGCTGACGGTGTTGGCTTCGATAAAGGCAAAATTGATATCTTCCCCGAGTCCCGGACGCTGCGGCAGATGCACAAAGCCCTCGTCATCCATCGGGTCGACGATGCTATTGAGATAAGCGGCGGGCTGGTCGTAGTCGAGGAACGGGTGCAGCAGGCCGCGCTCATACCAGCGGCAGTTGCGGATCGCACCAATGACCGCAAGGCTTGCCGCGCCGTTGCCGTGCACTTCGCAATCCATGCCGAAGGATTCGGCGAGGTTCGCCACTTTTAGGGTCGGCGAAATGCCGCCCACACCGTTAGCGCCAGCGCGCAGGATGTCGCAGGCACCTGCTTTTACCCAGTCAGCGCGGCTGTGGTGTTTTCCGCCCAGGCTCTCCGGGCCGATAATCGGAATCGATAAGTTCTCCGCCAGCCAGGCGTAAGAGGACATGCTCTCCTCCTCCATCGGCTCTTCAAACCAGGCAAAGTTGAGCTTCTCCAGCTCTTTGCCAATCCACAGCGCTTCGGTGCGGCTGTACCAGTGGTAGCCATCAATCATCAGATCGATATCCGGCCCGACCGCTTCACGCACCGCAGCGCAGGCTTTGATATCCATTTTCGGGTTCGGCGCGAACTTCACCGGCGGCATCCAGGTGTGCAGCTTGATAGCCTTATAACCGCGCGCCACCAGCGTTTCGGCAAAGGCGGCGTACTCTTCCGGCGTGGAGAGACCGCCCTCGAGATCGTCGCCGCACATGGTGCTGCCGTACGCCGGGACTTTATCGCGGTAGCCGCCGAGCAGTTTATAGACCGGCATATTGAGCTTGCGGCCAATCAAATCCCATAGCGCCTGCTCAACAAACGAGAGCGCGCGTTCGGTCAGTTGATGCGCGCTGCCGCGCTGCCAGTGCACCAGATCCTGCCAGATACGCTCGCGGTTAAAAGGATCCTGGCCGACCATCACTTTGCGGAAGAATGCGGTGAGCACGAATGGACGTACCACTTCTGGCGGCGCGAATGAGTAACCGGTGCTGCCGTCGTCTGCGGTGATGGTTAACATCGCCATCTTCGCCTGCGTCTCCGGCCCCGGATGGGAGTGCCCGGCGCTGTCAAAGACCCGTCGCGTGGGGTGCTGAAAGACGGTGACGTTTACAGATTCAATTTTCATTCCGTATCCTTGAGTTTTGAAAAGCTGTTTCAGAACAAAATATATGCACAAAACCTGGTCACATCCTCGGACAAATAGCGCTAAGCGGCGACCATTTTTTGGGCATGCGCACAAGGATGCGTGATACTTTTCACAAAAGGTTACGGAAATGTGATCGGAGTCCGTGGGGGAAGACGCGGGGCAGAGAGAGAAAACCCCCTTCCTGGCGGAAAGGGGCAACAACGGAGATCAGGCGATGGTGATCTTCTCGTCGAGATAGACATCCTGTACGGCATTAATCAGCTTCACGCCGTCGGCCATTGTTTTCTTGAACGCTTTACGTCCCAGGATCAGCCCCATGCCGCCGGCACGTTTGTTGATCACCGCCGTGCGTACCGCCTCGGTGAGATCCGCCTCGCCGCCGGAGGCACCACCGGAGTTGATAAGCCCGGCACGACCCATATAGCAGTTGGCTAACTGGTAGCGCACCAGATCGATCGGGTTGTCGCTGGTGAGCTTGCTGTAGACGCGCTCATCGGTATAGCCGAATTTCACCGCGTTATAGCCGCCGTTATTCTCCGCCATCTTCTGCTTCACGATATCCGCGCCAATGGTGGCGGCAATGTGGTTCGCCTGGCCGGTGAGATCCGCTGAAACATGGTAATCGACACCATCTTTCTTAAACGCGAAGTTGCGCAGATAGGCCCACAGCACCGTCACCATGCCCAGTTCATGAGCACGCTCAAAGGCGGTGGAGATCTCTTCAATCTGGCGACGGGATTCCGGCGATCCGAAGTAGATGGTCGCGCCGACCGCTACCGCACCCATATTGAATGCCTGCTCGACGCTGGCGTAGTAGGTCTGATCATAGGTGGTCGGGTAGCTGAGGGTTTCGTTATGGTTGAGTTTCACGAGGAACGGAATGCGGTGGGCATAACGGCGGGAGACCGAGGCCAGCACGCCATAGGTTGATGCCACACAGTTACAGCCCGCTTCAATCGCCAGCTCAACGATATTTTTCGGGTCAAAGTAGAGCGGGTTGGCGGCAAACGATGCGCCTGCCGAGTGCTCAATACCCTGATCGACCGGCAAAATAGAGAGATACCCCGTGCCTGCCAGCCGCCCGTGGTTGTAGAGCGTCTGCATGTTTCGCAACACCGCAGGCGGGCGGTTGTTGTCGATCATCACGCGGTCGACGTAGTCGTGTCCGGGCAGATAGAGTTGGTCGGCAGGAATGGTCATGCAACGGTGTTGCAGAAGGCTGTCGGCGTCTTTGCCAAGTAACTGCACAATATCAGTCATTACAATGCTCCCGTAAGCTTGCGCTTCGCGAATTGGATTGTCCTTACCCACCTTGCCTGGCGATGGGCAAACTAAGCCTGGTACTCTGGCGTCAGAATGTCCACCGCCGGGCATTTTTTCAGCTTATTCTGCTGGCACGTTTCGGTTTCTGATTTACCACCACTGATGGAAGTGGTGAACCGGGCCGATACCCTCTCCCACTTCAAGCGTATCGGCCTGTGCCAGCGCAGCGGTAAGCCACTTTTTCGCCTCTGCAACCGTTTCAGCCCAGCCCGGGTGGCGCGGTCGCAGGGCCGCCAGCGCCGCCGAGAGCGTGCAGCCTGTACCGTGGGTGTTTTTTGTTGCAATGCGCACGGTGGTAAAGCGCTGTGCGCCATCGCGAGTAAAGAGCCAGTCGGGGCTTTCGGCGTCGTCCAGATGACCACCCTTCATCAATACCGCCTCACAACCGAGCGCTAACAGAGCTTCGCCCTGCTCATGCATCTCGCGCTCGCTGCGCGCATGGGGCGCATCTAACAGCGCCGCCGCTTCCGGCAGATTGGGCGTGATAAGGGAAACCTGCGGCAGTAAATGCTGGCGCAGGGAGGCGACCGCCGCAGGCGATAACAGTGGATCGCCGCTTTTCGCCAGCATTACCGTATCCAGCACCACATTGCGCACCTGGTAATGGCGCAGACGCTCTGCCACCGCTTCGACAATGTCGGTTTCCGCCAGCATGCCGATTTTAGTGGTGTCGATGCGCACATCGCTCAGCACCGAGTCCATCTGGGCAGCAACGAAATCAGGCTCGATTCGGTATACCGACTGCACGCCGCGGGTGTTTTGCGCCACCAGCGCGGTGATCACCGAACAGCCATAAGCCCCCAGCGCCGAAAAGGTTTTCAAATCCGCCTGGATCCCCGCGCCACCGCTCGGGTCGGTGCCGGCAATGGTTAAGGCATTAATCCGTTTCATTACTCCCCCTTCCCGTTTGCCGCCAGCGCATCAAGAAAAGCGGGGACGAAACTGCCAGGGCCAGCGCTCTGTTTCACCGCGCGGCTGCCCGCCTGCTTCATTATCCGGCAGGCTGACGCAATATTGAGCCGTCGCTCGCCGGGCAAGGCGCAACAGGCAGCCACCACCGCCGAGAGCGCGCAGCCGGTGCCGACCACTCGCGTCATCAGCGGATCGCCGCCGCTGATGCTGAGGGTTTGTACACCATCGGTGATGTAATCAATCTCCCCAGTGACTGCGACCACCGCGCCGGTCTGTTGAGCCAGCTGCTGCGCCGCGGGCAGCGCCGCCAGCGCGCTATCGGTGGTGTCGACGCCGCGCCCGCCGCCTGGCATACCGGCCAGGGCGAGGATTTCAGAAGCGTTGCCGCGGATGGCGGCCGGTCGAAGAGAGAGGAGTTGTTGGCAGAAACCGGAGCGAAAGGCGAGTGCGCCAACGGCAACCGGGTCGAGCGTCCAGGGGGTTTGCGCGCGGTTAGCGCTCTCAATTGCGGCGTGCATTGCTTCAGCGCGTTCGCGCGTCAGCGTGCCGACATTAATAAGTAAGGCATCAGCAATGGCGCTGAACTGCTGCGCCTCTTCACGATCGATTACCATCGCCGGTGAGGCGCCGAGCGAGAGCAGGACGTTGGCGGTAAAGGTTTGCACGACGTCATTCGTCATACAGTGAACAAGGGGAGAGAGTGTACGGAGTTGCTGTAACGCGTGTGCAGAGTGCACAGGATCAAGCAGGTCAGGTTGCATCTATTTTGCTCCTGCCCGGCGTGAAGAAGGGATGCCGGGCAGGCATCTGACTTCCCTACGCTGGCATTATCCAGATCAGGTGGTACGGGTATTTCTCAGCCTTCACGCAGAAGGGCACCCCGAGTCAAATCAATTACAAAACAATCATTTGCACAAAAACAAGTTGTAAGTTTTTAGTGTAGCCGGGTGTATGGATGAGGCGCAAGAATTTTCGATTTATCACAATGTTTATCACAGCAGTTATCACACCTCGAATAGCTTAATCACGTAATAAATACTTGCATCATCTACCCGCTGTAAGGCCAGCTTAACCCCTATCTGCCGATTGGTGAAAATTAGAGGTTTTGTAATGTGGCGTTTTCAATAAGAGAGCGTTAGCATCATCCAAAGAATCAAAGCAATGGTAATGATGAATGCAAGAGTTATTCAAAGATGTAACCGTATCAATGGTTGTTTCATGGTGGGGAGCCATAGTTTCTACAGGGCTAGCAGTCATTAAAGTAATGGAAACGTGGCGTGATCGGACAAGAATAGATCTAGGATGGAGTTTTACAACAAGTGCAAATGTTGGTCACGAGATCCGAATACGTAACCTCTCGCCAAGACCAGTAGTGTTAATTCATTGGGAGATTTATTATGCCTCTCGTTTTTGCCGTATGTTAGACAGAAAACCTATTGAAACAAGAGAATTTGATGCACCAGATTCAACACTACCGCCCTTTACAACTCATACACTAACCTTCATTGATGAAAATTATTTCCACATTAATTACAAAAAGATGAAGTCAAAAGCTATCTATATAAATATTCATTTTGCAGGTAGGGATGTTATCCGTCGAAAAATCCCCTCATAACTTACGAGATAATGAAGGAATGAAGTCCCACTTTTTCAGTGGGGTTTAATTTAAATCCAATTATGACGGCGGCGATTAGCATATAGAGAGTTTTCAGTGTCTGTAACAAAATTACAGTATTTAGGACAATAGACCTTATTGGAAGGGTTAATAATATCCTTATCAATTTGGTAACGAAAATTAGTGAGCCATTCAGAATAACCTTCTAGCTTCTTGATATCCGCATAAAAGTTTTCGTATGAATGCCACCTTTCGCAGACTGTACAGCCACGATAAGTGGGAAAGCGTTCTAGATGTTTTTCATCGTAGCATCTTCTAAGCATTTCCTTCCAAGTGCGATACTCCCTAACCATTTGTCCATCTATTTGAGAAGATAAATTATCACCTTTAATACCTACTCCATAAACTGTAGGCTTCATAGGATCTTTAACAGCACAAATTTTAATAACGCTAGATTGTACTTTTTTGACATATCCAGTAGCTAAAAATTCAATAGTTATATTACGAGCATTGATAACATCAATGATTTTATATTTCCCGTAATTTTTACTATCGTAAATATCACCAACTTTAAAACCTACTAATTTTTAAACCTCGCCATCTTTTACTTTACCCTTAATGAGATTATTAAACCTGACTGATTTACTATTACCGTCATCTAAGAACTCGATAACTACATCATGATAGGAATTGATTTGAGTAATCTTGAGTCTACTGACCTGCCCCCCAAGATTAGATACAACCTTCAGTTAGTAATGTCGGTTGGTTTTTCTTCATATTTCCTGTTTCGCCAGTCCGTTGCGAATTCAGCTGGTGTCTGGTGATCCAGCGATGAATGGGGACGGCACTCGTTATAATCCTGCCGCCAGTCATTAATCGTTTTCCGGGCATGAAGAATATCGCTGAACCAGTGTTTATTCAGACACTCATCGCGAAAGCGTCCGTTAAAACTTTCAATAAATCCGTTCTGCGTTGGCTTACCCGGCTGGATAAGCCGTAGTTCCACGCCATGCTCAAAGGCCCATTGATCGAGCGCGCGGCAGGTAAATTCCAGGCCCTGATCGGTTCTTATTGTTGTCGGATAGCCCCGAAATAGCGCGATGGTGTCCAGAATGCGCGTGATCTGAACGCCGGCAATACCGAAAGCTGCGATGATCATCAGACACTCCTTCGTGACATCATCCACACAGGTCAGGCACTTGATCCTGCGACCGTTGGTCAGTGCGTCCATAACGAAATCCATCGACCATGTAAGGTTCGGCGCATCCGGGCGCAGAAGCGGAAACCGTTCGGTCGCCAGCCCTTTACGGCGTCGTCTGCGTTTTACACTCAGTCCATTAAGGTGGTAAATACGGTATACCCGCTTGTGATTGACGTGAAGGCCCTCCCTGCGCAGCAACTGCCAGATGCGCCGGTAACCAAAACGTCTGCGTTCAAGCGCCAGTTCAGTAATACGCCCTGATAAATGTGCATCAGCAGCCGGACGCTGAGCATCATAACGGCAGGTCGACAGGGGCAAACCTGTAAGCCTGCAGGCACGACGTTGCGACAGACCGGTCGCATCACACATCAACACCATGGCTTCCCGCTTCTGGTCTGTCGTCAGTACTTTCGCCCCAGAGTCACCTGAAGCGCCTCCTTATCCAGCATGGCTTCGGCAAGCAGCTTCCTGAGCCTGGCGTTCTCTTCCTCAAGCGACTTCAGGCGCTTAACCTCGGGCACCTCCATACTGCCATACTTCTTACGCCAAGCGTAAAAGGTGGCGTCGGAAATGGCGTGCTTGCGGCAGAGCTCACGGGCAGAAACCCCGGCTTCAGCCTCGCGGAGGATACTGATGATCTGTTCGTCGGAAAAACGCTTCTTCATGGGGATGTCCTTATGTGGCTTATGAAGACATTACTAACATCGTGGTGTGTTAATCAACGGGGAGCAGGTCAGAAGCGAGAACAAAGGGGACGTGTGGGGGGAAGTAAAAAAGGAGCAGGTGAATAACCTGAACTTATACCAGTAATGTCTTGAACACGCTTAAGCGCCTTAGAAGAAAAAAGCTTGTTGGTCTTTTAAGGAAAAAATTACAGATTGAAACGAGTTCGTACTAATTTTTCCCTATACAATATTGATTGCTGTTATGGCTTTTTGTTTATAAACTCTTCTGATTTTAACCACTGACAAACTAATTGAGTCATCGCAGTTAATGATAATGACATAAACGACAAAGCTAAAAATGGAATCGCAGTTGGTACTATTAGCCATTTTTTGCTATCAGAAAACCCTAAGGAGAATTGAGAAAGACATGTCAACAGACAGAACGCGATAGAAAGCACAAGTAAATAAGTAATATTTAACAGTGGTCGGTAAAGATCAGATTTTTTTATATCTACACTATCATCTAATTTTTTTCCTTTCCTAAAGGTAGCAATATAATCCTCTGAGTCAAACATCTTTTCTTTGAGATTGATAACTACAAAAGTTAATAATGATAATAAGAAAGACGATATCCCGAGAAAAGAAGAGAACACATAACCTCGCATAAAGGTCTTATAATTTGATATAAGGAGATCTAAAGAACCACTTATCTTAACTCCAGCATATACGAATGCAACATAAGCTACCAAGCCTATTATACTGCCTATAGCAATATTTCTCGTAAACATTCTGGCCTCCTGCTTATTTTAAAAGCTTGTGGTTGACTATAATGTCTTTACTATCTAAGTATACAGTGTTGGAAAGAAAAGAGCTAACAGTCATCCCGTTAATATTATTGGAGAATTGATCATAGTCGAATATCCCAACGTTATTGGCTTTATCTACAAGTCCAATAACCTCTCCTGCTGATGCCACGTTATCACGTCCTTTAACACTAACAGATTTAGCCCTAGCTTGTAATACCCCATTAATATAGTTTACCAAGTCATCTCTATCAGTGGCTTTACCGATATCCAATCCACTCGTATTCATTTTAATTTGCACGCTTTTGGTATGATTCTTATATGCACCACTGATGTAACTTTGTTGTGCAGTTAAAGTTGTGAATGTTACATTTATTTCATCGATAAATTTGTATTTCTTTAATTTGTCAACTATCGAAGAATCATCGACCAGTCTATTAATCTTAACTTTCTCGTTTCTTTTTTTCGTCCTATACAACTTTCTAATTGCGTTGAAATATCCCTGCCTTAATTTCGCATCAAAAGTGCTAAGTGTCATTGATCCTTCATTATGAAGATAGACACCTTTCAAATTCTTTTTCTTAATAATGAGCATGTTTATTTCACCAATAAAATCAGCGTTAGCATTGCTATTCACCGATACCGTAAAATTATTATTGGCGTGATTTAATAAAAAATGTGATCTAGCGACTTTTTCGCTAAGCACTAATATAGAGAAACAATCATTATCTTCGAAAAATCTAAATTTAACATTAATGTCACTATTAGAGTAATCCATATCGGTAGAATTATTTTTGACACAATCAGCTAAAAAACTACCAAATGCTAGCCGCCCATGTGTGTATTCAATCTCAACGGGAATGCAATAAACATTCATAATCATATCCATGTTTTATTGGTCTAATTACCTCATTATAAAGCGAAAATTATAGGTCGACAACTTAAAGGTTAGAACCCTTAAGCTACCATGTATCATGGACAACATAGTTTACTACACCTCTATAAGCCCTTGTAAAAAATCATTTAAATCAAGTAATTAAAAAATAAAGTAACAAGAAAACATATCTAAAATCTCAGTCTGGCTAACTTTTGCATTGTCACATCTTATCTAAAGCCATCTTTAACGAATCACTTCAAAATTATTAGTTTGCTAATAATTTATTGTGCATTCTTTCATTGCTATGTTACATGAAAGTACTATCCAGGCTATGACAAATTATTTAAACCCTCTTTTAGTTTTTGTTGCTTCATTTCCATTCAAGCCCATCAATGATGTAAAGTAAAGATGCAAGCGGTACAGTGTGAATATAACGTTTCGTCACTCCAAGATTAGATTTAACATGGCCTACTACACTTTGAAGATGAGTAATATCTTTCATCCAGCCAGAAGCATAAGTAATAATCGTATGACGCAAACTATGTATAGCTCTACGTGATCCATCTTTATCTAAAGCGGAGATACCTAACCCATCACGAATTTCAATAAATTGCTGAGCAAGCTGATTAAGGCTAGTACTTGCTATATCAGGGAATAAATGACCTGATTTCCCTTTAACGAAATCAAGGAATCCAAAATCAATAAGATCACTATGTAGCGCTACTTCTCGTGTAGCGTTCTCTGTTTTACCGTTACCATCTTCCGCTATATATAAGTAATGACGTTGAGTATCAGCATCAAGCTTAATTTGAGAAGCTTTTAGTTTAGCAATTTCACCACGGCGAGCACCAGTATAAATAAGCAAAAGCATGATCCATTTCATAGAATCTTTGGTTTACAATGCATAATTAATATATTGCTTAATCTCAGCTTTGTTATATACGCATTAACGTGAATTTTCTTTTTTAAGCTTCACTCCTTCCATTGGTGAGCGATCTAATAACTTTAGCTCTTAAACAAAGTAAATGCTGAAGAATTGGTTGAAGATTTTAATGTGAGAGTTATAGAAAGAAGCTCCTATTCGGAATATCATCTTGCTCTAAGCGTTCTTTAACGCTCATCTTGTTGTACGGTGGCTTACGTGCATCAGGAAGAGATTCAATAGACTCCATAATACGATCTATTGTCTTACGAGTAATTTCGTAAACATTGAAATCATCCCCTAACGTGGCTAATAGACTTTCAAAAGAGCGCTCATTCTTCTTAGCATGCCCAACGTTCCAGATCTCCCCCTTCTTGATTTTGTATTGCTTAAAGTCATTCTATGCTTGAGCAAGGGTGAGCGTAGGTGTTTTGGGTTTAATTAATGGTGTTGTAGCAGAAGGTATAACGAGAGGGAGAGCATCAACGCTAACATTCTGAGAGGTGATTACAGATTTTGAAGGAGTAAGCAGAGTATCAATAAACGCATCAAACGCTTCTAACGTGATTTGGTTGCGTTTGTATTGATAGATATGAGGAGTGATGTTAGTCATGAGATTACTAGCCTCACGTAAGCTATCAGTAAGAAGAGATCGACGGTAAAGACTATCATCACGTAGAGTCACTTGAAGATAGTAAACTCCCGCTCTAAGGAAGGTGTAAGCTAATTTCCGCTTTGAGTTTAAGGCTACATTTTTATCACAGTACATTTAACACCCTTTATCACAGCAGGGTGTAAGTCTTTGTTTTTATTTATTTTATTACGAATCTACGATGGCATTATCCAGATCAGGTGGTACGGGTATTTCTCAGCCTTCACGCAGAAGGGCACCCCGAGTCATAACATCAATAAATTGTGGTGAAACCGTTCAGTAGCTTAATGCCGACAGCGTCATGTGTAAATGCGCATTTGCCCGTGCACTCAGTGGCGAATCTGCGCCAGCTCCGCTTCGGTAAGGCCGGTCATACTCATCACCGTGCTGCGATCGAGGCCGTTTTGCAGCATCGTCCGTGCGATGCGGAACGCCTCTTCTTTGCGCCCCTTCTCGATACCGCGCTGCTCGCCGATCTCAAGGCCTATTGCAATACCTATTTGTTCAAGCTGCTGTGCGATTGTCATCAATTGGTCCTCATGCTGTGGCGCCTGGTGCGTAGGCCCGATAAGCGTCAGCGCCATCGGGCAAATAAATGCCAGGAATGAAATTGTTATTTCATCAACTTATGCGCAATAACCTGCAATTGTTGGGCGATCTCCTGCAGGTTAGCGCTCTGCTCCTGCAATGCGCCGGTAGAGTGACGCACAATCAGCCGCGCAGGAAGCACGGATGAACTGCGGGCGGCGTCGCCGTGGCCGCTGTCGAGCAGGCGACGCACCGCCTCTTTACCCTGTAAATCGAGATCCAGCGAGACTGTAGTTAACGACGGGTGGAAGAAGGAGCTTTCATAGGTGTCATCGTAACCGATCACCGATTTCTCGCCGGGGATGGCGATCTGATGTTGATGAAACGCGCTCAGCACGCCGAGCGCCATCTGGTCATTCCCCACCAGCACGGCAGTAAAGTTGGGCGTTTCGCGCAGCATCTGCAGTGCGCCTGCATAACCGCTCTGCGCATCCCAGTTGCCGTGGAATACCTTCACCGGTTTCAGGCCGTAGCTATCAAGCGTATCCACCCAGCTTTTCAGCCGTAGCTTTGCCGAGACGGAGCTTTCAGGCCCCGCCAACAGCGCGATATCGCGATGCCCCAGATCGTAGAGATGTTTGACGCTCGCACGGGTGCCGTCCGCCGGATTAAATGAGACGTTAAACACCGAGCTGTAAGGGTCAACGTCGAGGAACAGGCAAACAATATCATCATTGTCAGCCGCAATGCGCTGGGCTTCATCGGTCTCCAGCGGCACGTTAATGATCACCTTATCAACCAGCTGCGACTTAAGTTCGTTGATCGCCGACTGGATATCATGATTGACGTTCTCATCAATCATTGAGATCAGCACCTGGTAGCCGTCAAGATTGGCATAGCGTTTTACCGCCGCTGCCACCTGTGAAGGGGCATGCAGCGCCAGCGAGGTGGTGACGAGTCCAAGGGTCTGACTCTGCTTACCGACCAGCTGTTGCGCCAGCCGGTTCGGCACATAACGCAGCAACTCTATCGCTTTCTCAACCTTGAGACGCGTGGCTTCGGATACATTGGCAGATTTATTGAGTACCCTGGACACGGTCTGATAGGAGACACCCGCATGGCGGGCAACGTCTTCCAACGTCGCGCTTTTAGACTTCATGGTCCGGTTCCTTATGTTGTTATGCGCCAATTGTAACAGGGCAGATCAAAAAAAACGCTCACCGCTCATTTCCTCGCCGCTTTCGCCGCCAATAAGTATCACGCTCACAATACGCATAAATGTGAACAAATTCTCCACCTGTAACAAAAATCGCTGATTTATTTGCAGTTAATCACACATTTTAGATCCTCAGTTTGCCTGTTTTTACAATTAAGCATTTTATGACTGCGATTATGTGAACGTAATACAAAACAATAAGAGGAACACGATGAAGACTCCACTACGCACACTCTCTCTTGCGTTAGCCGCTGCGCTGACCTCAACCTCGCTGATGGCGGCCACCTCGGTACCCATCGATTTTCACGGCTACCTGCGCGGCGGCGTGGGCGTGTCGGGCGATGGCGGCCAGGTGGAGTGGCAGAAAAATAAGATCGGGCGTCTGGGCAATGAATCTGACACCTACGGCGAGCTTGAGCTGGGCTCGGAAGTCTACAAAAAAGATGACGTCAGCTTTTACCTCGACAGCATGGTCAGCATGGTGTCCGATGGCTCCAACGATAACGAAACCACCATCGGCGACGATGCGCAGTTCGGCTTACGCCAGCTGAACCTGCAGATCAAAGGGCTGATCCCCAACGATCCCAACGCGGTGATCTGGGGCGGTAAACGCTACTATCAGCGCCACGATCTGCACATTATCGATACCAAATACTGGAATATCTCCGGCTCCGGCGCGGGGATCGAAAACTACACCTTCGGGCCGGGCGCCGTCTCTTTTGCGTGGATCCGCGGCGATGCCAATGACGTGGATTACCGCGTTGATAACGACAATGACGTCAATATTAACTATCTGGACCTGCGCTATGCCGGCTGGAAACCGTGGGCGGGCGCGTGGACGGAGTTTGGCATTGATTACGCCATGCCGAACCCAACCAAAAAGCAGAAGGCTTACGGCGGGCTGTACGACGCGGATGATGGCGTGATGCTGACCGGTGAAATCAGCCAGGATATGCTCGGCGGCTATAACAAGCTGGTGTTGCAGTACGCCAACAAAGGGCTGGCGCAGAATATGGTGTCGCAGGGCGGCGGCTGGTATGACATGTGGAACTATGTCAACGATGCTACCGGCTATCGCGTCATCAACACCGGGCTTATCCCGATCACCGACCGCTTCTCCTTTAACCATGTGTTGACCTACGGCGCGGCCGAAGATACCACTGCGTTTACCGACAAATCCCGTCTGGTGTCGCTGGTTGGTCGTGCGCAGTATCAGTTCACCGAATATGTACGTCTGATTGGTGAAGTGGGCGGCTTTTACCAGAAGGATAACTACAAAAACGGCACCAACTATAAGCAGAGCGGCGAGAAGTACACTATCGCGCTGGGTCTTGCTGACGGTGCCGATTTTATGTCGCGTCCGGAGCTGCGCCTCTTCGCCTCTTATTTAAATGACTCTGAAGATGGCAAAGCATTTGAAGATGGCACCAAAAATAACACCTGGAACTTTGGTGTGCAGGTGGAAGCCTGGTGGTAAATAAGTGCGATATTTTTTTCGCCTTTATTAACCCACTCTGTTAGTAAAATCGTTATTTATCTCTGAGCCTTGCAGGTTTATATTGCCACTGCGTTCGTTATTGTTTATTTGGGATACCCCTTCGGGTATCCCTTTTTTATTGCTAACGAGCAGAGAAACGCTCATCGAGTAATTTACGCAGTGCGTCAGATTGCTTGCCAAAAATAGCATGCACCTGTTGGCCGAGAATAATGACGCCCAGCGCCCCCTCATCCTGTAGCGCCTGAGAATCGACCCGGGGTAACTCTTTTACCGTGACGCGCAGGCGTGTCAGACAGGCATCAACCTGTTCAATATTTGCCTCACCGCCAAACGCCGCGGCCAGTCGCTCAATTTTCAGCACCTCAGCGTCGCTGAGCGGGGTGGCCGGTTTGGCCTCAGAGAAGTAATGCAGGAAGGATTTAAGGCTTACCATTGCAGGTCTCCGTAATCAGCAGATAAAAAAACGCCTGCCCGGATGGGCAGGCGCGCAGAGTAGGCTTACGCGTCGCGGCGAACGACGCGGCAATCCCAGGGTTTGAGCACAAGCGCACCGCTGACGGCGGCGTCGCTCAGGCAGTCGTGATAACCCGGCGGCAGTGTGATGCTCTGCTGCTGCGCGGTAAAGTTTTGAATAAAGACAAACGCCTGTTCACCATCTTCCCGCGCGGTCGCCACCACGCCCGGCGGTAGCTCAACGTTAAGCGCACGCGGCAGTGATAGCGTGTCGATAAGGTTGGCGAAGAAGTCCCGCTGGAAGGCGAGATCGTTACGCGAGGCGACATGCCAGGCTTTGCCCTTGCCGAAAGCGTTGACCGTGACCGCCGGGCGACCGGCATAGAAATCATCCCGGTAGGTTGCCAGCGGCTGCGCGCCCTCAAGCTGAATCAGCTCGCAAAGATGGCGCACCTGATACGGCCCCTGTAAGCCCGCCTCGTTGCCCGCCAGCCCCTGCACCAGGTTTCGTTCATGGTCGTCGAGACAGTCGATCTCCTCAGCCCAGATGCCGAGCAAGTTGCGCAGCGGACCGGGGAAACCGCCCAGGTGGCACAGATCGCTCTCATTGACCACGCCGCTCCAGTAAGAGGTCACCAGATGGCCGCCGCTGGCGACAAAGCTCTCGGCGCGTTCAGCGAAGCCGTCGCGCACCATATAGAGCATCGGGGCGATAACTAAATGGTAGCGGCTGAGATCGGCATCGGCATTAATCACATCCACCGCCACGCCCTTCTCCCAGAAGGGTCGGTAGTGTTCGTTAACCGTCTTCTCATACTCCATGCCCTTGTTGCGCGGCCCCTGCGCATCATCCAGCGCCCAGCGGTTCTGCTGGTCGAAGATAATCGCCACCCGCGCCTCGGTGCGACAGCCCATGACCGGCGTCAGCTTGCTGAACATCTCGCCGAGGGCGGAGACTTCACGGCCAACGCGGGTATCAAGATGGCCGACATGATCAATCACCGCACCGTGGAACTTCTCCACCGATCCACGGCTTTTGCGCCACTGGAAGTACTGCACCGAATCGGCGCCGTGCGCCACCGCCTGCAAAGAGGAGAGGATATGCATGCCCGGCTTTTTCAGCTTGCTGGTTGGCTGCCAGTTGGTGACGCTTGGCGTCGACTCCATCAGCACAAAGGGCTTGCCGCCTTTCAGCGTGCGCATCATGTCGTGATACATGGCGGTGTAGCAGGCGAGCTGGGTTTCATCTTTATCGCGGTGCCACATCGGGTAGCTGTCCCAGGAGATAAAGTCGATCGCCTCCGCAAGCTGCCAGTAGTCGTAGTCGTAGAAGTACTCCATAAAGTTGGTGGTCACCGGCAGCGCCGCGTTGGCGGCCTTCAGCGGGGCAACTTCATGGCGGCAGAAATCGGTTACCTGGGCGGTGTTAAAGCGTCGCCAGTCGAGATTAAGGCCATGAATGGAGACTTCGCCCTGTGGCGCAGGGGACTCAATTTGCGACCAGTCGCTGTAGGTGTGGCTCCAGAAGTCGCTCCACCAGGCGTGGTTCAGCGCCTCCAGCGTCTGGTAGCGCGCCTTCAGCCAGTCGCGGAACTTCTGCTGGCATAAATCACAGTGGCACTCGCCGCCATACTCGTTGGAGATGTGCCAGCCGAGCACCGCCGGATGCTGCCCGTAACGCTCCGCCAGCAGGGTATTGATCTTCAGCGTCTTTTCACGGTAGACCGGCGAGCTCATGCAGTGGTTGTGGCGACCGCCATGCAGCGCGGGCACGCGATCGCGCCCGACACGCAGCACTTGCGGGTATTTTTGCGACATCCACGCCGGACGCGCACCGCTCGGCGTGGCGAGAAATATATGGATACCGGCGGCATATAATTTCTCAATCACCTCATCGAGCCAGGCGAAATTAAATACTCCCTCCTGCGGCTCGAGTTTCGACCAGCTAAATATTCCGACCGACATCACATTACATTTTGCCTGCTGCATCATGGCAATATCGCTATCGATAATACCGGGATAGTTTTCCCACTGCTCCGGGTTATAGTCCGCGCCATGCAATAGCGAGACGACCTTCGGGCTTAAAGGCGCAAATTTATTCATTATTCATTCCTGAAATTTACAACACGATAATTAATTAAAGACTTTCACCGACGGCAGCACTTTTCCCTGGCAATCAAACAGCGCCTGGTTTTCACGCGCATTGCCCTCTTTCCAGTGGTCATTGATATATTTCATGCCGGCGGGCGTGGCCCAGCCATTGCCCGGCACGGCAATCCAGGTCGGTTCCCAGTAGAAAATGCCCTTGCCGCGCTGGCCCTGCACATTGATGACCGACTGCATTAAATCGTGCACATAGTCATATTGCCCCTGCACAGTCGCCGGGTAGCCGCCCGCCTTCTCCTCTTTCGCCTGGAAGCTGTTCTCGGCGTTATCGCAATTCGCCAACGTATAGGCGTAGGCCGCCTCGACGACGATGACATCTTTGTTGTAGCGCTTGCTGATGTCATCCATGTTGGCCTGCAGGGCGCTGATTGGCCCGTTCCAGTAGGTATACATCGATAGGCCAATCACATCGAAAGGCACGTTGCGTTTGGTTATCTCATCAAACCACCAGCGGAAGGTGTCGTTTTTGGTCCCTTCGGCGAGGTGCAGCATGATCTTCACCTGCTCGCCGTTATTCAGGTTCTCTTTGACGCCATCGATTCCGGCCGTGAGCAGCCCGGCTAACCGATCAAACTCGCCGCCGCCCTGCCCCCAGCTTTTGCCCTCCGGCCAGAGCATGCCGCCGTTGATCTCATTACCGATCTGCACCATGTCCGGCAACACGCCCGCCTGCTTAAACTGCGCAATCGTGTCGCGGGTGTAGTCATGCACCCGGCTTTTTAGCTGCGGATAATCGAGCTTCTCCCAGGCTTTCGGTTTGAACTGCTTGCCCGGATCGGTCCAGAAATCGCTGTAGTGCAGATCGAGCAGCAGCTTCATGCCCTGCGCTTTTGCCCGCTTTGCCAGCGCAAGGGTGGTGGCAAGATCGTTATCGCCGCCGCCGTAGGCATTGCCCTGCGCATCTTTCGGGTCGACCCACAGCCGCAGGCGAACATAGTTGACGCCGTTGGCTTTCAGGATAGCCAGCGCATCCTGCGGCTGATTTTTGTCGTTATAGAATTTCGCCCCGTGCTTTTCCGCATCGAGCAGCGTGGAGATATCCGCCCCTTTAATAAAGTCGGCGGGCATTTGGGTAAACGGGCGCGTGGTCACCGCGCTGGCAGAAAAACTGGCAGCGAGGCATACCGCCAGCAGAGCGGGAGTCAGTCTTTTCATATGCTTATCCTTTTGTACTGCCGGAGGTGAGGCCGGAGACGAAGTATTTTTGTAACGCCAGGTAGAGGATCGCCACCGGCACCGCAATCAGCACCGCACCCGCGGCGTAAGTGGTGTAGCTGGCACCCATTTTTTGCGCCACCAGGTTATAGAGCCCAATCGGCAGCGTGTATTTATCCGGCGTGCGCAAAATGGTGCTTGAGAGGATGAAATCCCCCAGCGGGCCGGTGAAGGAGAAGAGCGCCACCACCGCGATAATCGGTTTCGACAGCGGCAGGATGATCTCAATAAAGATGCGGAAGTTGCTGGCACCATCCATGCGCGCGGACTCATCAAGATCGCGCGGAATGGCATCCAGGTAGCCCTTCATCAGATAGGTGTTCATCGGGATCATCCCGGCAACGTAGATCAGCACCAGCGCCATATGGCTGTTGATAAGCCCGAGCAACTGCGAGAGAACGAAAATCGCAATCAGCGCCGAGAACTGCGGGATCATCTGCAACAGCAGAAAGAGCATCAGCCCGTTCTGGCGGCCTTTAAAGCGAAAGCGCGAAAAGGCATAGGCGGTAAAACTGACGCTAATTAAAGTCAGGATCATGGTCAGCAGGCTGATCTTCATCGAGTTCCAGTACCAGGTGAGGTAGTTCACCTGGCCGTTAAAGAGATCGGCATAGTGCTGGAACGAGAGATTTTCCGGGATGATCGAGGTGCTGAGCAGGCTGTTGCCGGCATTCAGCGACGCGCCAATCGTCCACACCAGCGGGTAGATAATCGTCAGCGACACCGCTGCTATCACCAGCCAGGAGAGCGTCAGGCGAATAACCTTCTCGCGGCGAATACTTTGTGATTGAGCCATTTTCTTCCCTTATGCCATGTCGTCGTTTTTGAACGATTTAGTGGCGCGGAACTGCCACAACGCCAGGCCGACAACAAAAATCGACAGCAGGATGGTAATGGTGGCCGCGATGGCGTACTGCGATGAGGACATCGTCAGCTTGTAGATCCACGACACCAGAATGTCGGTACCGCCCGCGTTCGCGCCAGCCACCGCCGGTCCGCCGTTGTTAAACAGGTAGATGATGTTGAAGTTGTTAAAGTTGAAGGTGTATTGCGTGATGATGATCGGCGCAATCGAGTAGAGCACCAGCGGCAGCGTAATGGTGCGCAGCCGGGTAAAGGTGCCCGCTCCATCCATCTTCGCCGCTTCATACAAATCGTCGGGAATCGCCTGCAATACGCCGGTGGTCATGGCAAAGACAAACGGGAAACCGAGCCAGGTCTGCATCATGATCAGCGCGGTTTTGGTCCAGAAGGGATCCGTCAGCCACGGTTTCGGGTCGATGCCGAAGAAGGCGAGGATCGCGTTGTTGATGACGCCAAAGGAGTCGTTAAACATCCCGGCGAAGACCAGAATAGTGACAAAGCCCGGCACCGCCCACGGCAGGATAAAAATGGTGCGTACCAGCGGCTTAAAGCGCAGATCTTTCTGGTTCACGAGGATCGCCAGCAGCACGCCGACGCTGCACTGTAAGGTGGTCGCCAGCAGCGTCCACACCACCGTCCACTGCAGCACGTCAAAGAAGGTTGAGCGCCAGATCGACAGGGTAAAAATATTGATGAAGTTCTTTAACCCAACCCAGTCGACCAGTTTGGCAGGCGGCGTGTGGTAGAGGTTGTAGTTGGTAAAGGCGATGGCGAAGCCGAAGAGGATCGGGAAAATCACCACGAACACCAGCAGGATAAAGCCCGGCGTAATCATCAGGTAGGGAAAGCCGTCGCTGAGCAGCATCTGGTACTGCTTGCGCACGCTGTTAAGCGGCTTACCGGCATCGCGTTTTTTGCCATTCAGCCACGCATCGCGCATTGAGAGCCCCCACACCATCAGGCCAAAGGCGATAATCAGCACGCTGATGATCCCTTCCGCCAGCAGGAAGATGGAGTTGTCGCGCGGCACCTCTTCGCCAAGGGTGTATAACCCCCACAGCCCTTCGCGCAAAAAATCAGAGAAGATGCCGGCAAAACTCGCCAGCAGTACAAGAAAGATAAGGCCTTTCAGCCACTGGCGATGGTAGAACTGGCCAAAGCCCGGCACGATGGCCAACAGCAGCCCGCACCACGCGTGACGCCCTGCGCCGGGCGCTTTGGCAAAATGTTCGCTGGGACTGATAATCACGTACGACTCCTTTTCGACAACGGGAGGTGGCCCTCCCGCTTCTGTACCAACACGCGGTTACTGGTTACTGGCCTGCATCGCTTCGACCTGCATCTGGATCTGCTTAGCAGCGGCATCCAGCGCCGCCTGCGGTGCCTGTTTGCCGGTCAGGCTCAGCTCCAGCGCGGCGTTCGCCGGGCCCCACACTTCACCCATCTCCGGAATGCCCGGCATCGCGGTTGCGCGGGCGGCCTGCACCGCGACGGCGCTCGCCTTCTCGTCATTTTTGATCACCGGATCGTCAATCATCGCTTTCTGCGCCGGAATTTCGCGCGTGGCGATATAGCGCGTCTTCACGTACTGCGGCTGGTTGATAAATTCGATAAATTGCTGCGCCAGCGCTTTGTCTTTGCTCCAGGTCGAGACGACATAGCCTTTTACGCCGAGGAAAGAGCTCATCGGTTTGCCATCCGGCAGGTTCGGCAGCGGCGCAACGCCGTAGTTGATACCGGCAGCTTCATAGGGCTGGAACGCCCACGGGCCGTTAATCACCGCCGCCGCTTTTTTCTCGGTAAACAGCGAATCGATGGCGTTAAGCCCGTTATCGCCAAGGATCCCCGACGGGAATACCCCCTCGGCATAGAAGTTTTTCAGGAAGGTAACGGCTTCCACCGCGCCGGGTTTATTCAGGCCGATATCCTGCGGGTTATAGCCGCCTTTGTCGTTTTTACCGAACAGATAGCCGCCCATCGGGCCGATCGCGCCCCAGCTGTAGTAAATCTGATCGAACTTCGCCAGCAGGCCATATTTGTTCTGCGCGCGCTGTTTTTTCGAGTAGTCGAGCCACTCCGGCAGGCTTTGCAGCGGCTTGTCGATAAGATCTTTGTTGTAGATCAGCACCAGCGTCTCTACCGCTTTCGGCACGCCATACAGGGTGTTGTCGAGGCGGAAGGCGTTGATGGAGGCAGGCGTAAAGGCGTCAACCTTTTCTTTGTCCAGATTCAGGGGGGTCAGCAGCCCTTGCACAACCGCGCCGCCCAACTGATCATTGGGGATCACCAGCACATCCGGGCCAATGCCCGCCGGGCCATCGAGACGGAGTTTCTCCAGTTGCTGGGCGTAGGGCATCTCCTGCACGTTAACTTTGACGTTATATTTCTGCTCAAAATCGCGCACCGCATCCTGGATGCCCGCCGATTTTTTGATGTCTTCCCAGACATTGAGTTGCTGTGCGGCGGCATGCGCCTGCAAGCCGACAAGCTGCCCGGCGGCAAGCGTTGTCAAAATCAGTGCGGTAAGGGTCTTCTTTTTCATTATCAACCTCATGTCAAGGTATAACAATTTCATGGTTTTTATGGCGCATCATCAGGTCACTGCTCTGGCAAACTACCTGATATTGCAGGGCTTAAGACGTATTCACTCGCCTTATCGGATTTGTTATACGCTACGCTTTAAGCGCTGATAAAACGAGAATAAACGTTGCGTTATGTGACCAATGTTACAGAAATGAAAATTGAGTATAGGGCGCTAAATCCGTGGAAGTTATAGTCAGGCCATGATTTTTCGCCGTTGAGCAGCACTGTCTCCTGATTGTTATACGTAAAACAAAACAGCTGACAAACGGCCAGTAACGGCTATTACATTCGGGGAACGTTGATGTCCAATATACGACTGAGAAATGTCACCAAACGGTTTGGCGACACGGTGACGCTGAACAATGTCAATCTGTCGATTGATGACGGCGAGTTTGCGGTGTTTGTCGGCCCCTCCGGCTGCGGGAAATCCACCATGCTGCGCATGATTGCCGGGCTGGAAGAGGTGAGCGAAGGCGAAGTGTTGATTGGCGATGAAGTGATGAACGATGTTGCGCCCGCCCATCGCGGTGTCTCGATGGTGTTCCAGTCCTATGCGCTCTACCCCCATATGACTGTGGCGGAGAACATGGGCTACGGCCTGAAAGTGAACAAAGTGCCGAAAGAGGAGATCCGCCGCCAGGTGGAGATGGTGGCGAAGACCCTGCAATTAAGCCACCTGCTGGATCGCAAACCGAAGCAACTCTCCGGTGGCCAGCGCCAGCGCGTCGCCATCGGCCGCGCGATTGTGCGTAACCCGCGTGTCTTTATGTTCGATGAACCCCTCTCTAACCTCGATGCCGAGCTGCGCGTCGAGATGCGGCTGCATATCGCCCGCCTGCACCAGGAGCTGAAAACCACCATGGTCTATGTCACCCATGACCAGGTGGAAGCGATGACGCTGGCGGACAAGATCGTAGTGATGAATTACGGCAACGTTGAGCAGATGGGCTCGCCGATGTCGCTCTACTACAACCCGAAAAACAAGTTTGTCGCCGGCTTTATCGGCTCGCCAAAGATGAACTTCCTCCCCGCCACGGTAAGCCAGTGGCAGCCTGGTGAAGTCACTATTACCCTTGCTCAGGGCCACCAGCTGACGCTCGGCATCACCACTTCACCGCTGGAGGTGGGCGCGGCCATTACGCTCGGTATTCGCCCGGAGCACCTCGCAACAGAGATGACGGGCGGCGTGCCCCTTGAGTTTCAGTGCGAAGTGGTAGAGCGGCTGGGCAACAACACCTATCTGTTTGGTCAATGTTACGGCCACGACAATATTAAAATCCTGCTGCCGGGCGATGTGCATTTCCGCCCGTGGCAGAAGATCGCCCTCGCCTTCGACAGCCGCCACTGCATGATCTTTGACGAGCAGGATCAGCGCGTCAGCGCCGATATCCCGGTGCCCAACCACGATTTGTAACTTACAGGCCGGAGAAGGCGTAACCGCCATCCGGCACTGCATTTTCACTCGAGAACGATAAGTGCTGCTCCATTTTGCTGGTTTTTCATCAAAGCTGCGTTGTCTACCCTTAGCGGTAGTGATGAAAACCCAACAAAACGGAGCCTGTTATGAAAGCCATCGCCATTACCCGCGCCGCCGCTGGCGGCAGCAATCTTGATGCCCTCACCGATATCGACCTGCCGCAACCGCACGCCAGCGGTCACGATCTGCTGGTGGAAGTGAAAGCCGTCTCCGTTAACCCTGTAGATACCAAAGTGCGTGCCGGTTTTAATGCCGATACGCCGCGCGTGCTCGGCTGGGACGCCGTGGGCGTGGTGAAAGAGGTCGGAGAGTCGGTCACCCTGTTTCAGCCAGGCGATGAAGTGTGGTACGCCGGGGCATTAACCCGTCCGGGGAGCAACAGCGAATATCAGCTGGTTGATGAGCGCATTGTGGCGCGTAAACCCGCTTCCCTTGATAACGCCTCTGCCGCCGCCCTGCCCCTGACGGCCATTACCGCCTGGGAGCTGCTGTTTGACCGCCTCGGCGTAAAAGAAAATGGCAACGACGGCGATGTGCTGCTGATTGTCGGCGCTGCGGGCGGTGTCGGTTCGATTCTGACGCAGCTGGCGCGCCAGCTGACCCGTATGACGGTGATCGGCACCGCGTCGCGCCCTGCCAGCCAGCAGTGGGTGAAAGAGCGCGGCGCGCATCATGTGATTGACCACAGCAAACCGCTGACCGAAGAGCTGGCGCGGATCGGCATCAAAGAGGTGACGCATGTTGCCAGCCTGACCAACACGCAGGATCACTATCAGCAGCTGATTAACGCCCTCAAACCGCAGGGCAAGCTGGCGTTGATTGACGATCCCGACAGCCTGGATGCGATGCCGCTGAAAGCGAAGAGCCTTTCGCTGCACTGGGAGTTTATGTTTACCCGCTCGATGTTCACCACCGACGATATGATTGCCCAGCACCAGTTGCTGTCGCGGGTCGCGGAGTTGATCGACAGCGGCGTGCTGAAAACCACGCTGGGAGAGCATGGCGGTGCGATCACCGCGGCTAACCTGCGTAAAGCCCATGCGCTGCTTGAGAGCCAGCGCGCGGTGGGCAAAATCGTGCTGGAGGGGTTTGCGGGCTGATCCTGCCAGGATTACTCCCAAACGTAGCGGGCGGAGAGCGAAATTCGTTCTCCGCCCGCACTGCTTTTTCCTGGGTTTGCTTACACTTTTTACCAAAGCGTTATTTTTTGCTGGTTGCTCCGCTGTCTGTAAACGGCAATGATGTCGTGCTATTTATGCAACTACGTGAAATGTATAAGAACAACCTGGAGAGAGTATGCGTAAAACAAAAATGATGCTTCTGGGTGCACTGCTGGCGACGGCTTCGGCAACCTATGCTGAAACACCGCCCGCGACACCGCCTGCAGGCGGCACACAGTCGTTTGAAGTGAAAGAGTTTGTTGCCGACTTTACCAAATTCACCATTGGCGACACGGTGCCGGAGATGTACCGCAGCGACGATTACAACATTAAGCAGTGGAAGTTACGTAACCTTCCCGCGCCGGATGCCGGTAGCCACTGGACCTACATGGGCGGCAACTACGTGTTGATCACCGATGCCGACGGCAAAATCCTCAAAGCCTACAATGGCGACATTTTCTATCATCGTTAACCGGGAGCGCCTGTGATTATCCGCCGATGGGAGGAGAGTGACAGGCCGTTTCTGCGTACCCTGTATCTGCATGCCCGTAAAGAAGCCTGGACCTGGCTGGATAGCCGCGACTGGTCGCTGGAAGATTTTGACTCTGCGACGCTTGGCGAGGTGATTTGGGTGGCGGAAGAGGACGGGCACCGGATGGGGTTCGCATCGGTCCTGGAGAACGATAACTTCCTGCATAACTTGTTTATCGACCCTGCGTTTCAGGGAAAAGGTGTGGGCAGCGCGCTGCTTGAGCATGTGCAGAGCACCTTTACCAGCACCGGCGCGCTGAAGTGTTTGCTGCGCAATAAAACTGCGCTCGACTTTTATCAGCGCCACGGCTGGCGCGTTGAGGCCAAAGGCGTCTCCCCGCAGGGGGATTATGTGCTGATGCACTATGTGTTGAGGTAGGTTTTGTCATTTCGTAGGCCTGATAAGGCGAAGCCGCCATCAGGCAACCGGTGCCGCGATACAATGCCGAATGGCGCGTAAACGCTTATCCGGCCTACGCGGTTTCAGCAGCAACTTTTTTTCATTTGACGCCCATCTTACAGCGAGGGGTTGTGTCCCCGCTGAAATCGGCGAACCGAAGCGGGAATGACAAGGTCTGGACGCCATGGATGGCGGACAGAGGCGAACCGAGACAGGGAGCGAGTCCCGGAACGGGCGAGCAGGTCGAGTCGAGCCGGCCGCAGTCAGGCACGCGGGAGGTGAGCGCAGTGCGCAGCACCGATTTCCTCGCGGGGCCGCGGGGATTGACAAGGGGGGAGCGGTCCCCCCCTTGTCCCGTTCACCGCACCGGTGATAAACAAATCCCGCCGCACGCATGGTGAACGGAACCATTCCACCAATCCAACCCCATTGCCGGATGGCGCGTAAAACGCTTATCCGGCCTACACGGTTCCAGCGGATTCGTTACCGTAGGCCGGATAAGGCGGAGCCGCCATCCGGCAATTGTGCCGCGGTGAGAATGCCGGATGGCACACATCCACCCGGCATCGTCAATCACACTGCGCGGAACGCGATCTCACCGGGGATGATCTCGCCCTGCCAGTAAAGCTGGGCGGCTACGCGACCGGCAAGGTTGCGGTAGATAGCGGTGAACTCGCTGTCCGGGCGGCTGATGACCGTCGGCGTACCCTTGTCGAGATCTTCACGCAGCGAGATATGCAGCGGCATCTGGCCCAGCAATTGCGTGTGATACTGCTCCGCCAGCTTCTCTGCGCCGCCGGTGCCGAAAATCGGCTCATGGTGACCACAGTTGCTGCACACATGCATGCTCATGTTCTCCACGATGCCGAGCACCGGCACCTCCACTTTCTCGAACATGACAATGCCTTTTTTAGCATCAATCAGCGCGATATCCTGCGGCGTGGTCACGACCAGCGCGCCGGTCACCGGAATGTTTTGCGCCAGCGTCAGCTGGATATCGCCGGTGCCTGGCGGCATATCGAGCACCAGGTAGTCGAGATCCGGCCACATGGACTCCTGCAACATCTGCAGCAGCGCTTTGCTGGCCATCGGCCCGCGCCACACCATTGCATTATCGTCCGTCACCAGGTAACCAATTGAGTTGGTCGCCAGGCCATGGGCGATGATCGGCGCCATATGCGTGCCGTCTGGTGATGTCGGACGCTCATTTTCCGCGCCCAGCATCATCGGGATTGACGGGCCATAAATATCGGCATCGAGAATACCGACTTTCGCCCCTTCCGCAGCCAGCGCCAGCGCAAGGTTAACGGCGGTAGAGGATTTCCCTACCCCGCCCTTGCCGGAGCTGACGGCGATAATATTCTTCACGCCGTTAACGCCCGGCTGGTTTTTCACCCGCTTCAGGGTGGCGATATTGTGCGACAGCTTCCAGTCGATAGCGCTCGCGCCGGTCAGACGCAGTAGTTCGGCGCTGCACTGGGCTTTCAGCTCTTCGAAAGCGCTGGTCCAGACGAACGGCATCAGCAATTCGACATGCAGGGTCTCATCCAGCCACGCAACATGGTGGACGGCTTTCAGCGCTGTCAGGTTATGTTTGAGGGTGGGGTGCTGAAAATCGGCCAGCGTCCCGGTGACAATTGCCCGTAAGGCTTCCGGGGATTTGGCCTGGGATTGCGAACTCATCCCGACTCCTTTGTAGTTGTTCTGAAAACGACATTTGTAGCGCTCAAGTTTACCCCAAAGGGAATAATTATCCATTTATGGATTAATGCCCTTATCGCTTGGCGCGATTGTTACCCTTTTGGTAATATCGAAAACCCTTTTTCTCAAGAAGATGTAATGCCAACTATGACTCAAGTCGCGAAGAAAATTCTGGTAACGTGCGCGCTGCCGTACGCCAACGGCTCCATCCACCTCGGCCATATGCTGGAGCACATCCAGGCTGATGTCTGGGTCCGTTACCAGCGAATGCGCGGCCACCAGGTCAACTTCATCTGTGCGGACGATGCCCACGGCACGCCGATTATGCTGAAAGCACAGCAACTGGGGATCACCCCGGAGCAGATGATTGGCGAAATGAGTCAGGAGCATCAGACCGATTTTGCTGGCTTCGACATCAGCTACGACAACTACCACTCAACGCACAGCGATGAGAACCGCGAGTTGGCCGAGCTTATCTACACCCGTCTGAAAGAGAACGGGTTTATCAAAAACCGCACTATCTCCCAGCTCTACGATCCGGAAAAAGGCATGTTCCTGCCGGACCGCTTTGTAAAAGGCACCTGCCCGAAATGTAAAGCGGCGGATCAGTATGGCGATAACTGCGAAGTGTGCGGCGCGACCTACAGCCCAACCGAGCTGATTGAGCCGAAGTCGGTGGTCTCCGGCGCGACGCCGGTGATGCGTGATTCCGAGCACTTCTTCTTCGATCTGCCGTCGTTTAGCGAGATGCTGCAGGCGTGGACCCGCAGCGGCGCGCTGCAGGAGCAGGTGGCGAACAAAATGCAGGAGTGGTTCGAATCCGGTCTGCAACAGTGGGATATCTCCCGCGATGCGCCCTACTTCGGCTTTGAAATTCCGGGCGCACCGGGCAAATATTTCTACGTCTGGCTGGATGCGCCGATTGGCTACATGGGTTCGTTCAAAAACCTCTGCGACAAGCGCGACGATCTCAACTTTGATGACTGGTGGAAAAAAGATTCCGACGCCGAGCTCTATCACTTTATCGGTAAAGATATCGTCTATTTCCACAGCCTCTTCTGGCCGGCGATGCTGGAAGGCAGCGGTTTCCGCAAGCCAACCAACCTGTTCGTGCACGGCTATGTAACGGTTAACGGCGCGAAGATGTCCAAATCGCGCGGTACCTTTATTAAAGCCAGCACCTGGCTGAACCATTTCGATGCCGACAGCCTGCGCTACTACTACACCGCCAAGCTCTCGTCGCGCATTGATGATATCGACCTCAACCTGGAAGATTTCGTCCAGCGCGTGAATGCCGATATTGTTAACAAAGTGGTGAACCTGGCCTCGCGTAACGCGGGCTTTATCGCCAAACGCTTCGACGGCGTGCTGGCATCAGAGCTGGCCGATCCGGCGCTGTATAAAACCTTTACCGACGCCGCCGCCGCAATTGGCAGCGCGTGGGAGAGCCGCGAGTTTGGTAAAGCGGTGCGTGAAATCATGGCGCTGGCCGACGTAGCGAACCGCTATGTTGATGAGCAGGCGCCGTGGGTTGTCGCGAAACAGGAAGGCCGCGATGCCGATTTGCAGGCCATCTGCTCGATGGGTATCAACCTGTTCCGCGTGCTGATGACATGGCTGAAACCGGTTCTGCCGTCGCTGGCCGCGCGCACCGAAGCGTTCCTCAACACCACGCTGACGTGGGATGCGATTAACGAACCGCTGCTCGGCCATAAAGTGAATCCGTTTAAAGCGCTCTATAACCGCATCGAGATGAAACAGGTGGAAGCACTGGTTGAGGCGTCGAAAGAGGAAGTCAAAGCCGCTGCTGCGCCGGTAACGGGCGAGCTGGCTGACAACCCGATTCAGGAGACCATCACTTTTGACGATTTCGCCAAAGTTGATATGCGCGTGGCGCTGATTGAGAACGCCGAGTTTGTCGAAGGCTCAGATAAGCTGCTGCGCCTGACGCTCGATCTCGACGGTGAGAAGCGCAATGTCTTCTCCGGCATTCGTTCCGCCTACCCGGATCCGAGCGCGCTGATTGGCCGCCTGACGGTGATGGTGGCTAACCTCGCGCCGCGCAAAATGCGCTTTGGCATCTCCGAAGGGATGGTGATGGCAGCGGGTCCTGGCGGCAGCGATATCTTCCTGCTCAGCCCGGATAGCGGTGCAAAAGCGGGCCAACAAGTTAAATAAAAAAATAAGGCGCTGAATTCAGCGCCTTTTTCTATACTGTTATACGCAGTCTTACAAAACATTACCTCACATGGAAAATAGGGGATTATCGTGAAATTCAGCAAAATCATTGCAGCACTCTTTTCTGTCGCTTTAGTTGTTGGCCTGACCGGCTGTGGTGATAAAGAAGAGAGCAAGACCTTTACCTGGGCGACGGGCGGTACGGAAGTGACGCTGACTTACTACTACAAGGGTGATGAAGTAGAACGTCAGACCGCGAAGAACAAAATCGAATACTCCTCTATTGGCGCGAAAACCAAAGAAGAAGCGATGAAAGTTCTGGATCCGATTAGCAAAAAATACCAGAGCGTGAAAGGCGTGAAAGAGAGCGTAGCGTATGAAGAGACCTATGCTCAGGAGACGCTGGAAGTCGATTACAACGAAGTGGACTTCGCTCAGCTGAACAGCCTGCAGGGTTCTGAGTTTACCGGTACGGTTAACGGTAAAATCAGCATGAAGCAGTCAGAAGAGTTGCTGAAAGCGCGCGGCTTTAAAGAAGTGAAATAAGTCGTTTACTGCCCGGCAGCACAGTGTCTGCCGGGCTAATTAAACCGCATCACCTCGCGTGTATGCGGTTTTTTTATGGGCGAAAAAGCGTGTCAGCTCTTCGGCTTCTGCCCACGTGCCGCCAGCCCGCGCAGGAAGTAGCGCAAAAACTGATCGCCGCATTCGCGGAAATTCTTATGCTCCGGGGAGCGCATCATCGCGGTAATTTCCGGCATTGAGACGCGGAACTGCTGCTCGGTGAGGATCGCCAGAATATCGTCGGTCTTTAATGAGAAGGCGATGCGCAGCTTCTTCAGCACGATATTGTTGTTGAGCTTGCGCTCCATGGCGAGCGGCGGTGCGCTCTCATCTTTGCCGCGCTTCTCATAAATCAGCCCATTAAGAAACGCCGACAGCACAATATCCGGGCAGGGTTTATACCCCTCCTCATCCTCTTTACGCAGCCACGGAACCAGCTGTTCAGCCGTGACTTCAGTGTCCGCCAGCGCCAGAATGCGCACCAGCGCGGTGTTGTCGACCTGCAGGGTGTAACGCAGGCTGCGCAGGATATCGTTATTTAGCATGTCTCTTTCCGAAATGATGAACCAGCGCGCAGTGTAGGCATCGCGCAGGAATTTACAACCCCAACGCCTCTTTTAAATTTTTCAGATAGCGTCGACTTACCGGCACCGTCAGCCCGTCGCGCAGCAGCAGCTCAGCCTGGCCATTATCCTCAAGGCGGATCTCCTTAAGAAAAGCCATATTGACAAGATATTGCCGGTGGCAGCGCACCAGCGGCGTGCGGCTCTCCAGCGTGCGCAGCGTCAGCTCGGTAAAGCCCTCTTTGCCTTCGTGGCTGGTGACATAGACGCCGCTCATCCGGCTGCTGACAAACGCCACCTCCTCCATCTGCAGTAACCAGATGCGGCTGTGACCAGTGCAGGGGATAAACTTCAGCGGCTGCTGATTTTCCGCCAGCAGCGATACATCCTGCACGCCGCGATCCTGACGCAAGCGGTTAAGCGTTTTGCTCAGCCGTTGCGTTTCAATCGGCTTAAGCAGGTAGTCAAAAGCGTGCTCTTCAAAGGCCTGCACCGCGTACTCATCAAAAGCGGTGAGAAACACGACGTAGGGCCGGTTACCGGGATCGAGCATGCCGACCATCTCCAGCCCGCTGATGCGCGGCATCTGAATATCAAGAAACAGCACGTCGGGGCGCAGTTTATGCACCGCGCTAATCCCTTCAATGGCGTTACCACACTCGCCCACCACCTCGATATCGCGCTCTTCCTGCAGCAGACTGCGTAACATTTCCCGCGCCAGCGGTTCATCATCAACAATCAGCACTCTTAACATGCCTCTTCCTCCAGAGGGAGTCGCAAGGTAATGCGGGTAAAAAGATCCGGCTCGCAGGCGATGCTGATACCGCACTCGTCGCCAAAACGGGCGCGCAGCCGCTTATCCACCAGGCTCATCCCTAAGCCACCGGCATCGTTTTTCGGCTGATACAGCCCGGCGTTATCCTCAATATCCAGCACCAGATGCTGCGCCTGCTGGCTGGCACGCAGAGTGATCTCGCCCACGCCCAGCAGCTGAGACGTGCCGTGTTTAATCGCGTTTTCGACAATGGGTTGCAGCGTGAAAGCGGGCAAGTGTAAGTGCGCCAGCACTTCCGGCACCTCGAGCCGTACCTGCAACCGCGCCTGAAAACGCGCTTTTTCGATCTGCAGATAGGCATTCACATGCTCAATCTCATCCGCAAGGGTGACGATTTCTGCGGGGCGTTTCAAGTTCTTACGAAAAAAGGTCGACAGATACTGCACCAGCAGCCCGGCCTCATCGCTATCACGGCGGATCACCGCTTTAATGGTGTTGAGCGCGTTAAACAGGAAGTGCGGGTTAACCTGCGCATGCAGGAGTTTGATCTCCGACTGGGTCAGCAGCGCTTTTTGCCGCTCATACTGCCCGGCAAGGATCTGCGCCGAGAGCAGTTGCGCAATCCCCTCCCCCAGCGTGCGGTTGATGGAGCTAAAGAGGCGGTTTTTCGCCTCGTAAAGTTTGATGGTGCCGACCACGCGCTGGTTTTCACCGCGCAGCGGGATCACCAGCGTCGAGCCGAGCTTGCACTGCGGGTGCAGCGAACAGCGATACGGCACCTCATTGCCGTCGGCATAGACCACTTCGCCGGTCTCAATCGCCCGCTGCGTCCAGACGGAGGAGATAGGCCGCCCCGGCAGATGGTGATCGTCCCCCGCGCCGGTAAAGGCTAATAGCCGTTCGCGATCGGTGATCGCCACCGCGCCGATATCCAGCTCCTGATAGAGCACCTGCGCCACCCTCATGCTGTTCTCTTCATTAAAGCCCTGGCGCAGAATCCCTTCGGTGGAGGCCGCCACTTTCAGCGCCGTGGCGGAAAAAGCCGAGGTGTATTTCTCAAACATGGCGCGCTTGTCGAGCAGGATGCGCATAAACAGCGCCGCACCAACGGTATTGGTCACCATCATCGGCGCGGCGATGCTCTGCACTAAATGCAGCGCGCTTTCGAAGGGGCGGGCAATCAGCAGGATGATCACCATCTGTAACAGTTCCGCCACGCAGGTGACCGCCCCTGCGGTAAAGGGGTTAAACACGCGGTCGGTACGCCCGCGCTTGATGAGAAAACTGTGCACCAGCCCGCCAAGCAGCCCTTCGATAAAGGTCGAGAACATGCAGCTCAACGCGGTCATGCCGCCCATTGAGTAGCGGTGCAATCCGCCGGTCAGCCCCACCAGCCCGCCGACCAGCGGGCCGCCAAGCAGGCCGCCCATCACCGCGCCAATCGCACGAGTATTGGCGATGGAGTCTTCAATATGCAGACCGAAATAGGTGCCGAGAATGCAGAAAATGGAGAAGGTGACATAACAGAGCAGCTTGTGCGGCAGACGCACGGTGACCTGAATCAGCGGAATAAAGAGGCGCGTTTTGCTCATCAGCCAGGCGATCACCAGAAACACACACATCTGCTGAAGCAGCAGCAACACCAGATTGAACTCGTACATACCCGCCACACCGCATCACATAAAGCGCGTAACATACAGCGAGTCGGCAGCGGTTTCTTCGACAGACGTTAAAAAAAGAGAAATTCGTGCTCTGAGTCACATATTGTGCCTGGGTATACGCAGTTATGAATAAAGAGTAAACAAAACGTTACTGTTGTTGTCTTCACCCCTAAGAAAGGTCTACAGTTATACCGGCATTCGGGAAGCAAAGGAGAGATCATGGCGCTTTACACTATTGGTGAAGTCGCTCTGTTATGCGATATCAACCCCGTCACACTGCGTGCGTGGCAACGCCGCTACGGTTTGTTAACCCCGCAACGCACGGATGGCGGCCACCGGCTCTTCAGCGAGGCGGACATCGATCGTATTCGAGAGATCCAGCACTGGGTTGAATCGGGCGTGCAGGTGAGTAAAGTTCAGGCGCTGCTGGCGAACAGCAGCGACAAGCGTCACCACGTCTGGCAGAGCCATCAGGAGCGGGCGATGCATCTGTTGCAACAGCGAGATGGTCATACCCTCCAGCAGTGGCTGAGCGAACTGATGCGCGACCACCCGGCAAAAACGCTGACACAGCAGTTGATTAACCCCTTACGCGCACGCTTGCAGGGCACGCGCCCCGCTTACCAGGCCAAGCTTAGCCTGCTGGATGGCATTCTGATAAACCTGATTGCCGGCAACTTATCGGCGTCGCAGCAGCAGGCACATGGCCGTCCGGCGCTGGTGGTCGGCTGGGGTGTACAGGATAACACGCGGTTGTGGATTGAAGGCTGGATCGCCAGCCAGCAGGAGTGGCAGGTCGGCATTCTTGCGCACCCCTTCACTCAGTTTCATCCGGAGATGTTCAAAGGCAAGATGCTGCTGGTGTGGTGCGGCGACTCCCCCTCCCCCGCGCAGCAGCAGCAATTGCAGGCCTGGCAGGAGACGGGGCATCAGGTGTGGCTTCTCGGCATTTAATGTTTCATTAACAACTCACAATGCCTTTATAATGCCGGCCTCACTTAAAAGGAGCCTGAGATGAAGCCTGGTAAAATTCTTGTCATCGCGATCTTTCTGCTGATGGCCATCGGCGGGATCGGCGGCGTAATGCTGGCTGGTTATTCGTTTATCGTGCGCGGCGGTGCCGGTTGAGCCGCAGCGCCAGCCGTTCAAAGCCCCGATCGACAATGATTGCCGCCAGCGCCACCAGCACTGCCCCCTGCACAATATAGGCCGTATTAAACCCGCTTAGCCCGATGATAATCGGCGTTCCCAGCGTGCTTGCCCCGACCGTAGAAGCAATGGTTGCCGTACCGATATTGATAATCACCGATGTGCGAACCCCGGCGACAATCAGCGGTGCGGCCAGCGGTAACTCTACTTTGCGCAACCGTTGCCAGCCGCTCATGCCCATCCCCTGCGCCACGCTCTGTACGCTTGCCGGAACCGCAGCGATCCCCGCCAGCGTCCCCTGTAAAATCGGCAGTACGCCATAGAGCACCAGCGCAATAATGGCGGGCGCTTTGCCAAACCCCATCACCGGCACCGCAATCGCCAGCACCGCCACCGGCGGAAAGGTCTGCCCGACGGCGGCAATGGTCTCTGCCAGCGGGCGAAACTCTCCCCCACCGGGTCGCGTCACGGCAATGCCGACGCCCATGCCAATCGCCACCGCAATAACGCTTGAGAGCGCTACCAAAGAGAAGTGGGCAAGGGTCAGCGCGACAAAGCTCTCCTGCAAATAGACCGGGCGCGGCAACTGCGGAAAGAGTGCGCTAAACAGCGGTGCGCTGTGGGGCAACCACATCAGCAGTGCGATAAATAGCGCCAGCAGCCAGAGCAGTGGATCACGCAATATTTTCACGCCCCGCCTCCCCGCGTAACAGATCGCGGAAATGGAGGCTGCCACAGGGCTGCCCATCGGCATCCTGCACCGGCAATACCTCGCAGCGCTGGGCGACAAAAGCGGAGAGCGCCTCGCGCAGGCTCATCTGTGCCTGCAAAGGCTCGCCGTGGCTGACCGGTTCGTCACGCAGATAGTCGCTCACCTGGCGCAGGGAGAGCAGGCGTACGCCCAGCTCGCTGCGGCCAAAAAATTCGCGCACAAAGTTATTCTGCGGCGCGGTCAGCATCTCCAGCGGCGTCCCCTGCTGCACCACATTGCCACCATCCATCAAAACCAGGTGATCGGCTAATTGCAGCGCTTCATCAATATCGTGGGTCACCAGCACAATGGTGCGCCCGAGCAGGCTGTGTATGCGCACCATCTCCTGTTGTAGAGCGCTGCGGGTGACCGGGTCGAGCGCGCCGAAGGGTTCATCCATCAACAGCACTTCCGGGTTGGCGGCCAGCGCGCGGGCAACGCCAACACGCTGCTGCTGCCCGCCGGAAAGCTGGTGCGGAAAGCGATCGCGCAGCCCCGGCTCCAGCCCGAGCAGCGCCATCAGTTCATCTACCCGCGCGTCGCATTTGCTGCGCGACCACTTTTGCAGTTGCAGCACGGTGGCGATGTTCTGTGCCACCGTCCAGTGGGGGAAAAGCCCAATCGACTGAATGGCGTAGCCCATGCGGCGGCGCAGTTCGAGCACCGGCAGGCTGCGGATCTCCTCCCCGGCGAAGGTGATCGTTCCCTCGTCGTGTTCGACAAGGCGGTTAATCATCTTCAGGGTGGTCGATTTTCCCGAGCCGGAGGTGCCAATCAGCACCGAAAACGCGCCGGTTTTCATCTGCAAATTGAGCTGATTAACCGCCCGCTGCCCGGCAAAGGTTTTGGAAACGTTGTGAAATTCAATCATGGTGTTTTACCTTCAACAGCGCGAGGGCAAGATCAAACAGGGCGTCAATCACCACCGCCAGGCCGATAACCGGGATCACCCCGAGCAGCACCAGATCCAACGCGCTGCTGAGCAGCCCCTGGAAGACCAGCGCGCCAAAGCCGCCTGCGCCAATTAACGCAGCAATCACCGCCATGCCAACCGTCTGAACCGCCACCACCCGCAGGCTGCGCAGCAAGAGCGGCAATGCCAGCGGAATACGCACTTGCCAGAAGCGCTGCGCAGCGCTCATGCCCATCGCCTGCGCGCTCTCCAGCACATCGGCAGAGACCTCGTTCAGCCCGGCAACCACGCCGCGCACCAGCGGTAGCAGCGCGTAGAGAATCAGCGCAATCAGCGCCGGGGTGATGCCGGTACCGGCAATGCCTATCGATGCGAGCCACGGGAAGTGCTGCGCCAGCCCGGCCAGCGGTGCAATCAGCAGGCCAAACAGCGCAACGGAGGGGATAGTCTGAATAATGTTGAGCGCGGTAAAGACCGGCCCCTGCCGCGCCGGATGGCGATAGCACCACAGCCCGAGCGCAAAACCGATGGCTAATGCCGGAAGCAGCGTGCCGAACAACAAGGTTAAGTGCTGCGCCAGCGCGTCATCAAACACCTCCTGGCGGTTGCGGTACTCATGCAGCAGCGAGAGGTTATCCAGCTCGCCGCTAAGCAGCAGCCAGAGCGGCAGCAGCCAAATCTGCATATGCAGCAGCCAGCGCCACACCGGGTGAGCAACAAGGCGGCGAATGGCATCGCTACAGGCGAGCAGGCTGAGCGCCAGCCATAACCATAAGCCGCTGCCGGGCGAGGTACGCGCCAGAGCGCTGCCGCTCTGCGCCAGATCCGTTGCCGCGCGGCCTGCGCTCCACACCAGCAGGCAGAAGAGGAGTTCAGCCAGAACCAGCGTTGCCGCCTGTGCACTGCGCCCCGGTATAAAGCAGAGGATCAGCAGAACAGCGGGCGCAAACAGCCACAGGCCGCTAAACAGCTGCCACAGCGCGCGCCCTTCGCCGGAAACCAGCCGGTTTGGCGCATAGTTGATAAACGGCAGCCACGCCGCCAGCCCTCCCAGCACAACCAGCAGCAACAGCACGCGGTTGTGGCAGCGTTTCGATCCCTCCATCACGCCTTATTTCACCAGGCCTTTTTCTTTCAGGTAGTCCGCTGCGACTTTCTTCGCATCCAGCCCCTCAACTGCGATGCTGGCATTCAGCTTCTGCAGGGTCTTCTCATCGAGGCTGGCAAAGACCGGTTTCAGCCAGCTATCCAGCTCGGGGTAGGCTTTCAGCACCGCTTCACGCACTACTGGCGTCGGGGCATAGATCGGCTGTACGCCTTTCGGATCGCTTAATGTCTGTAAGCCGAGCGCCGCCACCGGGCCGTCGGTGCCGTAAGCCATCGCAGCGTTAACGCCGGATGTTTGCTGCGCCGCCGCTTTAATGGTCACCGCCGTATCACCACCGGCCAGCGACAGCAGCTGATCCTGCTTCAGATCGAAGCCGTAGGCTTTTTCAAAGGCAGGCAGCGCATCGGCACGCTCAATAAACTCCGCCGAGGCGGCCAGTTTGAACTCGCCACCGTTTTTCAGGTAACGGCTGAGATCGTCGAGGGAGGTGAGTTTGTTCTTCTGCGCCAGATCCTGACGCACGGCGATGGTCCAGGTGTTATTGGCCGGTGCAGGCGTCAGCCAGATAAGCTTGTTCTTCTCAGCATCGAGTTTTTTCACCTTCTCGTAGCCCTGCTGCGCGTTTTTCCACGCCGGATCGTTCTCCTCTTTAAAGAAGAATGCGCCGTTGCCGGTGTACTCCGGGTAGATATCCAGCTCGCCAGAAGTGATGGCGCCGCGCACTACCGGCGTGGTGCCGAGTTGCACTTTATTGACGGTTTTTACGCCGTGGCTCTCCAGCACCTGCAAAATGATATTGCCCAGCAGCGCCCCTTCGGTATCGATTTTCGATCCCACTTTGATCGGTTCTGCGGCCTGCAACGGTAAGCTTACGGCGGCCATTAGCGCCACTGAGCAGGCAAGTTTTCGGCTGAGTGTCATAATTTATCCCTCATTTTTTTACTGCCTTTATCAGCAGCTTGAGAAAAAAGCGTAGCTGAAAAATAGCGACGCGAAGGTGAAGCGGTGCGAAACGGTAAAGCGGGTAATAAAAAAGGCCGGTTGCCCGGCCTGATGAGTGGTTACTTTAATTCAAACTCGCCCTGGTTGACGCGTGCGGAGTCGACGCCGATAAAGACGTTGAACTTGCCCGGCTCGGCGTCGTACTTCATGCGCTGGTTCCAGAACTTGAGCGCATCGACATCGATCGGGAAGCTGACGGTCTGCGTCTCACCCGGTTTCAGGTTGACCTTCTTAAAGCCGCGCAGCTGTTTCACCGGGCGGCTCATCGACGCCGTAACATCCTGCACGTACATCTGGATCACCGTCGCCCCTTCGCGCTTGCCGGTGTTGGTCACCTCGACGCTTGCATCCACGCTGCCGCCGCGGGTCAGCGTTGGCGCAGACATCTTCACATCCGACACTTTAAAGGTGGTGTAACTCAGACCATAGCCAAAGGGATAGAGCGGGCCGTTGGCTTCATCAAAGTAGCGGGAGGTGTACTTGTTCGGGTTATCGGCATTATAAGGACGACCGGTATTCAGGTGGCTGTAGTAGACCGGGATCTGACCCACGGAGCGCGGGAAGGACATCGGCAATTTCCCGGAAGGGTTGTAATCACCAAACAGCACATCGGCGATGGCGTTGCCGCCTTCGGTTCCTGCAAACCACGTTTCCAGAATGGCGTCAGCCTGCTGATCCTCTTTCACCAGCGCCAGCGGACGCCCGTTCATCAGCACCAGCACCAGCGGCTTGCCGGTCGCTTTCAGGGCGGTAATCAGATCGCGCTGGCTCTGCGGAATGGTGATATCGGTGCGGCTGGAGGCTTCATGCGCCATCCCCTGCGCTTCACCGACTACCGCCACCACGACGTCAGATTTCTTCGCTGCGGCTACCGCTTCATCGATCATCGCCTGCGGAGAACGCGGATCAACCACCACAGCCGGTTCGTAGAGGTTAAGGAAATCGACAATGCCTTTATCATTGGTGATATTCGCCCCTTTGGCGTAGATCACCTCGCCTTTGTCCTTCATCGCGTCACGAATACCGGTCAGCACGGTGACCGACTGATCGGCAACACCAGCGGCAGACCAGCTGCCCATCGAGTCGCGCTTGCTGTCCGCCAGCGGCCCAATCACCGCCACGGTGCCCGATTTTTTCAGCGGCAGCGTTTCCAGACGGTTTTTCAGCAGCACCATACTTTCGCGCGCCACTTCCCGCGCCTCTTTGCGATGCAGACGGCTTTCGGCGTTGGTATCCTGCGGGTCGCTCTCTTTCGGCCCTAAGTGGCTGTAGGGATCGTTAAACAGCCCCATATCATATTTGACGTTCAGCACATGGCGCGTGGCGTCATCCAGCTCCGCCATCGTCACCTTGCCGGATTTGATCAGCCCCGGCAGGTATTTGCTGTAGTACTCGTCGCTCATGCTCATGTTGATGCCGGACTTCAGCGCCACGCGCACGGCATCTTCCGGATCGGCGGCGGTGCCGTGTTTAATCAGCTCCTTAATCGCGCCATGATCGGAAATAGTGATGCCTTTAAAGCCCCACTCATCGCGCAGCAGATCTTTAAGCAGCCACGAATCGGAGGAAGCCGGTGTGCCGTTCAAAGAGTTAAGCGCCACCATCACCCCGCCGCTGCCAGCGTCGAGTGCCGCTTTGTAGGGCGGCATATAGTCGTTGAACAGACGCTGCGGGCTCATGTCGACGGTGTTGTACTCTTTACCGCCCTCTACCGCGCCATAAGCGGCGAAGTGTTTGACGCTGGTCATCACCGAGTAGCGATCCGCCGGGCTTTTGCCCTGCATCGCTTCCACCATGGTGCGGCCCATTTCAGAGGTCAGGAAAGTATCTTCCCCGAAGCCTTCCGAGCCGCGTCCCCAGCGCGGATCGCGCGAGACGTCGACCATTGGTGCCCAGGTCATATTCAGGCCATCATCAGCGGCTTCATAAGCGGAGACGCGCCCGACGGTTTTCACCGCGTCGAGGTTAAAGCTGGAGGCGAGGCCAAGGCTGATAGGGAAAACGGTGCGCTGCCCGTGCACCACATCGTAGGCAAAGAAGAGAGGGATTTTCAGGCGGCTAAGCTGCATCGCCTGGTCCTGCATGGCACGAATGTCCTGGCGGGTGACGGTGTTGAAAATAGCCCCGACCTGGCTTGCCTTAATCATCTCGCGGATCGCCTCTTTCGGGTTATCCGGCCCGACGCTTATCAGGCGCAGCTGGCCTATTTTCTCATCCACGGTCATCTTTTTAAGCAGGTCAGTGACAAAGGCGTCCCTGGCTTGCGGCGTCAAAGGATGGTTAGCAATCATCTCTTCGGCCAGCGCGGGTTGCAGCGCAAGGCTCACAGCGACACCTACAGAACATAGCCATTTCATGTCGTTTACTCTCTTGTATTTTCAGCAAAAACCGCGGTAACGGGCCGCGGAAAAACGCAGTGTGCCATAATCCTGGCACGTCTTGCAGCGCCAGGCTCTGATTTTTATGTTAATTCGCTCCCCTTCGGGCATCCTCTGGAGCTAACATTAGTAACGAAATATTCACAACATCATTCACGCAGCCTGCAACCGGCGTGAAGCAGAGCATCCTTTTTATTTATGCTTCGCCACAAGGAGTGGATCGTGACCCAGTCAAATAACACTTTCATTAACGAACTCAAACGATTAGTAGGTGCTTCTCACCTGCTTACCGATCCGGCCAAAACCGCCCGCTACCGTAAAGGTTTCCGCTCCGGCCAGGGCGATGCGCTGGCGGTGGTCTTTCCCGGCACGCTGGTTGAATTATGGCGCGTTCTCAACGCTTGCGTGATTGCCGACAAAATTATTCTGATGCAGGCGGCAAATACCGGCCTGACAGAAGGCTCGACGCCGAACGGCAATGATTACGACCGCGATATCGTAATTATCAGCACCCTGCGCCTCGACAAACTGCACCTGCTGGATAACGGCGAGCAGGTGCTGGCCTACCCTGGCACCACGCTCTACTCGCTGGAAAAAGCGCTGAAACCGCTGGGACGCGAGCCGCACTCGGTGATTGGCTCCTCCTGTATTGGCGCGTCGGTGATTGGCGGCATCTGCAATAACTCCGGCGGATCGCTGGTGCAGCGCGGCCCGGCCTACACCGAGATGTCGCTGTTTGCACGCATTGACGATCAGGGCCGCTTGCAACTGGTTAATCACCTCGGCATCAAGCTTGGCGAAACGCCGGAGCAGATCCTCGGCAAGCTGGATGACGATCGTATACAACCTGGCGATGTGCTTCACGACCAGCGCCACGGCCACGATCATGATTACATCAACCGCGTGCGCGATGTTGAAGCCGAAACCCCGGCGCGCTATAACGCCGACCCCGATCGCCTGTTCGAATCCTCCGGCTGCGCGGGCAAGCTGGCGGTATTTGCCGTGCGTCTCGACACATTCCCGGCAGAAGCGCGCCAGCAGGTGTTCTATATCGGCACCAACCAGACTGCGGTGTTAACGGAGATCCGCCGCCATATTCTGGCCAATTTCGACCATCTGCCGGTGGCCGGGGAGTATATGCACCGCGATATTTACGATATCGCCGAGCGCTACGGCAAAGACACCTTCCTGATGATCGACAAACTTGGCACCGATAAGATGCCGCTCTTTTTCAACATTAAAGGGCGCACCGATGCGCTGCTCGATAAAGCGACGGTGTTTAAACCGCACTTTATCGATCGTTCATTGCAAAAAATCAGTGGTCTCTTCCCTTCGCACCTCCCCTCGCGCATGAAGGAGTGGCGCGATAAGTATGAGCACCATCTGCTGCTGAAGATGTCCGGCGGCGGCATTGATGAGGCGCAGAACTGGCTGAAGGCCTTTTTCGCTGACGCCGAAGGGGAGTTCTTTGTCTGTACGCCAGAGGAAGGGAGCAAAGCGTTTCTGCACCGTTTTGCCGCCGCCGGAGCCGCTATCCGCTATCAGGCGGTGCATGCCGACGAGGTGGAGGATATTCTGGCGCTCGACATCGCTCTGCGCCGCAACGACACCGAGTGGTTTGAGCACCTGCCGCCAGAGATTGACAGCCAGCTGGTGCACAAGCTCTATTACGGTCACTTTATGTGCCACGTTTTCCATCAGGATTACATCGTTAAAAAAGGCGTCGATGTACACGCCCTGAAGGAGCAGATGCTGGCACTGCTGGCGCAGCGCGGCGCGCAATATCCCGCCGAGCATAACGTCGGCCATCTCTATGAGGCGCCGGATGCGCTGAAACGTTTTTATCGGGAAAATGATCCGACTAACAGCATGAACCCCGGTATTGGTAAGACGAGTAAGCGCAAATTCTGGCAGGAGACCGCTAAGGCAGAGCATCCCGCCGATCCGGCGATAAAGTAGCCCCTCGCCGTTTTGTGCTGCGCGCGCCTTTCGTAATAGAGTAGCGACAGCGCCAGAGAATCCTCTCTCTGGCGCGTTGCGTTGAAAGGAGCGCGCCCGATGTCAGCTGTTGATATTCTCTCTGGTCCTGCGGTCGAGGTGCGTGACGCCCGCCCAGATGATGTACACGCCATTGCCTCCCTCTACGCCTGGCACGTGCTGAATGGCCGCGCCTCGTTTGAAGAAGTGCCCCCCACTATCGATGAGATGCGCAGCCGCATGAGCAAGCTCGCCGCCGACGGTTTGCCGTGGCTGGTGGCGCTCTTTCACGGCGTGATCGTCGGCTACTGCTACGCCGGTTTTTATCGCCCGCGTCCGGCCTACCGCTACACCCTTGAAGAGTCGATTTATGTCGATGCCAGTATGACCGGGCGCGGCATCGGCTCGACGCTGCTTGGCGCGCTGATCGCCCGCTGTGAAGAGGGGCCGTGGCGGCAACTGGTCGCGGTGATTGGCGACGGGCATAACAATGCCGGTTCGCTAAGAGTGCATAAAAAACATGGATTTGAAGTGGCCGGACAGCTGCGCAGCGTCGGCTATAAGCAGGGAGACTGGCGGGATACGTTGATTATGCAGCGTCCACTCAACGACGGTGACTGGACGCTGCCGGAGTAATTAATCGTTCTGCGCGGTCAATTCGCCCGCCGAGCCTGGCGGCGTTTGTGCCATCTGCGCCGCTTTCTGCCGCTTATAGCTTAACGCGGCAGCGGGCACCGGCTGCACTTTGCCGGTCTCAATCCAGGTACGCAGGCGGCTGGCATCGGCAAAGTGGGTATATTTGCCAAAGGCATCCATCACCACCAGCGCCACCGGTTTGTTGCCAATCAGCGTGCGCATTACCAGGCAGTGGCCCGCAGCGTTGGTAAAGCCGGTTTTCGTCAGCTGAATATTCCAGTTATCGCGGTAGACCAGATGGTTGGTGTTGCGAAACGGCAGCGTATAGGCCGGATTAGCAAAGGTCGCCATCTCTTCACGCGTAGTGCTCAGCTGGCCAATCAGCGGGTACTGTTTGGTGGCGATCAGCAACTTGCTTAAATCGCGGGCGGTGGAGACGTTCTGGATCGACAAGCCGGTCGGCTCGACGTAGCGCGTATGGGTCATGCCCAGCGCGCGGGCTTTGGCGTTCATCGCGGCGATAAAGGCTTTATAGCCGCCGGGATAGTGGTGCGCGAGGCTTGCGGCCGCGCGGTTCTCCGACGACATCAGCGCCAGCAGCAGCATATCTTTGCGGCTGATCTCACTGTTCAGCCGCACGCGGGAGTAGATCCCTTTCATCTCTGGCGTCTGGCTGATATCGACTTTTAATTTTTCATCCAGCGGCAGGCGCGCATCCAGCACCACCATCGCGGTCATCAACTTGGTAATAGACGCAATCGGGCGCACCAGATCGGGGTGGCTTGAGTAGATCACCTTATTGGTTTGCAGATCGACAATCATCGCGCTGCCGGAGGCGATTTCCGGCTGGGCTGCGGCAACCGTGACGGCTGTTTTTGCCTGCGCCATCGGCGCGAAGGGCGCACTCAGTGCAAGGGCCAGGCTTAAAAGAGAGACTCGAAATTTCTGCATGGTGAGGCTTCTGAAAATTATTCACGCGCGTTATAACGCACACCGCTTCTGTTCATGAGAGTTATAACAGGGCTGGCTCTGGCATAATAGCCGCCGCGCAGGGTTGCCGCCAGAGAAGAATCGTTGCGAGAAATTGCGTTGCCAGCATGGTGCGCCAGCAACGCCGGGAGAGTTAAAACAGGCGGTAGCCGTAACCCCAGAGGATCACCGTCAGCGCCAGCAGGATCTCCAGCAGCAGCACGCCGATGGCAAGCGTTGAGCTGGAGAAGTTGAGCCCCTCTTCCTTGTTGATATTAAGGAAGGTCGGGATGCCGACATAGAGCAGATAACCGGTGTAAAAGAGCGCGACGGTGCCGACCAGCGCGCAGAGCCACACTAACGGATAGAGCGCAACAATGCCGCTGAGAAACAGCGGAGTTGCGATATAACCGGCAAACACCATGCAGCGCGCCAGCGACGGACGCTGCGGATAGTTACGCGCCATCCACCAGATGACACGCCCCATCACCGCGACGCCCGCCAGCATCAGGCCATAAAAGAGAATTGCCAGGTAAAAACCGGTAGATAACGACAGAGGCACGACGACGTTCTCGCCGAAGCTCCAGCCAAACTGCGTGGTACCGATAAATGCACAGATTACGGGAATGGCCGCCATGATGAGCACATGGTGGGTGTAGTGGTGCGAAACGGTCTCGTTTTCGCGTTTGATCACCTGCATTTCACGATCGGGATGGGACAGGAGTCCCCAGACATGGTTCATAACGCCCCCTCACTGAAAGCCCGAACATCGAGCTGTAAGTATACGTCACTTTTATGATTATTTTTTGTACAGCAGAAAAAAGCCGAAATGATTGAACGCAGCGCAAAGCCGGATGCAGGTATATGCTTAAAGACGTTTTACAGGAGGATGTAATGACACTGGATATCAATCAGCTTATTAGCCAGTATGGCTACGCCGCGCTGCTGGTCGGCAGCCTCGCCGAGGGCGAAACCATCACCCTGCTTGGCGGTGTGGCGGTGCATCAGGGGCTGCTGCGCTTTCCGCTGGTGGTGCTCGCGGTTGCCCTGGGGGGCATTATTGGCGATCAGTTGCTCTACTTTGTTGGCCGCCGCTATGGCGTTAAAATTTTGCGCCGCTTCACCCGCTACCGCGGCAAGATCCATCAGGCGCAGGCGCTTATTCGCCGTCACCCCTATCTGTTTGTGATTGGTACACGCTTTATGTATGGCTTTCGTATTATCGGGCCGATATTGATTGGTACCAGCCATTTAAAACCGAAAATCTTTCTGCCACTGAATATCTTAGGTGCCTTTATCTGGGCGCTGATCTTCACCACGCTGGGCTATGTTGGCGGAGAGGTGATTACGCCGTGGCTGGAGTCCTTCGATCAGCATGCGAAGCGCTGGATCTGGGTGGTTATCGCCATTGCGCTGGTCTTCTGCCTGCGGTGGTGGTTTCGCCACCGCAGGAAAAGCGTGAAGAGAATCCGGGCGATAACTAAGCTTTTTGCGGTTTGAACTGCGGGTTCGCCAGCATAAAGCCGCCATCGATGATAAACGACTGGCCGGTGGTGTAGCTGGCATCATCGGCGCAGAGCCAGGCGACCATGCTGGCGATCTCCCGCGTTGTGCCTGGTCGCGCCAGGGGGATGTTCGGCATCGAGCCGGGTTTGGCATCGTCATCGCTCATGTTGTTCATCGGCGTGGCGATGGCACCGGGCGCAACGGCATTAACCAGAATGTTGTGCGGCACCAGCTCCAGCGCCATCGATTTGGTCAGGCCACCAAGCGCATGTTTTGCTGCGGTATAGGCAGTCGCTTCCGGCAGCGGCGTGTGCTCGTGAACGGAAGTGATATTGACGATGCGCCCGCCCTGCCCCTGCTGCACCATATGTCGCGCGGCAATCTGCGAGCAGAGAAACGCGCCATCGACATCAACGGTGAAGATGCTGCGCCAGTCTTCAAAGGTGAGATCGAGAAACGGGGCTTTGCTCATTGCACCGGCGTTGTTGACCAGCGCGTCGATACGCCCGAAGCGGGCAATGAGCGTTTCAATCGCCTGTGCGCCTTCCGGCAGATGGCTGAGATCGAGCTGGATGGTCTCAGCCCGGCGGCCAAAAGCTTCTACTTTTTGCGCTGTCTCCTGCGCGCCGCGCTCATCCGAGTGCCAGGTAATGCCAATATCAAACCCCCGCTCAGCCAGCATCAGCGCGCTCTGCTTGCCGATGCCCGAGTCTGCGGCGGTGACGATTGCTACTTTGTTTGCCGACATGCGCTTCTCTCCGATTATTTAATAAGCAGTTAAGTATAGAAAAAAGGCGCAATGTTGAGAGATTGACTAGGCTTGCTGTAACTAACACATGAGAAGGAAGACGAAAATGATGAAATTTTTACTTTGGGCGATCCTGATTATTTTCCTGATTGGCCTGCTGGTGGTGACCGGCGTCTTTAAGATGATTTTCTAAGAGCCCTGCCGGATGGCGGCTCCAGCGGAATGACTCGGGTGTTGTAGGCCTGATAAGCGAAGCGTCATCAGGCATTGCGACATTGCCGGATGGCGGCGAAGCCTTATCCGGCCTACAAGACACAGCCATAAATTGAGGCCCGGTGCGCGTTGATGCCACCGGGCCTTTTGCCGAATAAAACGCATGATGATGCGGGTGTTGTAGGCCTGATAAGCGAAGCGCCATCAGGCATTGCGACATTGCCGGATGGCGACGAAGCCTTATCCGGCCTGGGAAACACAGCCATAAATTGAGGCCCGGTGCGCGTTAATGCCACCGGGCCTTTTGCAAATGTTACTCGCCCTTCGCGCTGTAATTGATCGGCACCCAGCGATAACCGTTCCCGGCTTTTATCACTTTGCCAATCCCCGGGAAGGCGATATGCGCCGCCGCTACCCACTCCCCTTCACGCGCCACCTGCGCCAGCACCTTCTCGCGCGTTGCTACCGCCTGCTTACTATCGACATCAAAATGAATCGCCACTTTTGGGTCGGGCAGTTGCACTGGCTGAGCATGAATAATGTCGCCCCACAGCATCACGGTTTTTCCGCCGTGCGTAACGCGATAAATGACGCTGCCCGGCGTATGTCCCGCTGCCGGGATCGCCTCAATACCGGGGAGGATCGTTGTTGGTGCATGGAACGTGCTTAGCTTACCGGCATCGATCACCGGGCGAAGCGAGCGTTCCGATTCGGCGAAGGTGTGGCGCTGCCCCTCCTCCACCTCCGACGCCCGCTTCGGATTAAGCCACAGATCGACATCGCGCTGGTCGACGTGCACGGTGGCATTCGGGAACGCCGGTTTGCCATCACGCTGCACGCCACCGGAGTGGTCGCCATGAATATGGGTCAGCAGCACCAGATCAATGGCGGCCGGATCGATCCCCGCAGCGCGCAGATTCTCCGGCAGATGACCGCCCGCGTCGCCCATCAGCGCCCCGGCACCCGTATCGACCAGAATCAGCTCTTTACCGGTGTTGATGACAAAGGCGTTGATGGAAGTTTCGGCCTGCACTGCCATATTGGCCTGCGCCATCTGCGTCTGTAACTGTTGCGGCGTAATATTGATCAGCAGCTTGTCCAGCGGCACCTTAACCGTCCCATCCGAGACGGCGGTAAGTTGCCAGTCGCCCAACGCCATCCGGTAGTAGCCCGGTGCCTGTGCCTGCTGAGTGGAAAGCGGTGTGGCGATGGCGTGTTGCATAGTCAGCCCGGCGGCAGTAAACGCCAGCAGTAGCGGATAATATTTCATTGTTTCTCTCCTGTTTTGCATTGCGCCAGTATGCTTCGCCCGCTACTATCACTCCAATTGATTGGAGCAATAATGACTATCAAAGAGAATGATTTCCGCAAGATCGATCTGAACCTGTTGATCGCCTTTGCCGTACTGTACCGCGAACAGAGCGTCTCTGCGGCAGCGGATAAATTGCATCTGGGCCAGCCGGCGGTGAGCGGCGTGCTGTCGCGTCTGCGTACGCTGTTTGACGATCCGCTGTTTATTCGCAGCGGCCATAAAATGCAGCCCACCGCCCGCGCCAGCGAACTGCACAGTGAACTCCTGCCGCTGCTGGAGCAGTTGCAGAGCGCGCTGTTTCAACAGGCGGCGTTCGATGCGCAAACCGCAAAGGCGACGCTGACGCTGGGCATGGCGGACTGGGTCGAGATATGGCTGATGCCAAAGCTAATTCCGGCGCTGATGCAGCATGCGCCCGGCATCCGCCTGAACGTGGTGGCAAGCGATCCCTTCAGCGATGCCACACGGCTTGAGGGCGGAGAAATGGATATGGCGGTCAGCGTCGCGGTTGGCGGGCCGCGCTGGCTGGAGCGCGAAGTGTTAACCACCATGCCGTTTGCCACCCTCTGGCATCCGCAGCAGTTAACGCTCAGCGCCCCGCTGGATGTGCAGACCTTTGCCGCGCAGCGACATTTGATGGTCAGCTATCGCGAAGCGAGCAGCAGCCATTTTGATACTCTGCTGGCAAAAAGCGGCTATCAACGGCAGATCCACTACACCACGCCGCACTTCGCCGCGCTGCCTGGTTTGCTGGAGACGATGCCCGCGCTGGCAACGGTGCCCGCCGGGCTGGCGGATGAGTGGCAGCGCACCCGTGGATTGATGCGCAGCCCGTTACCGCTCGACGCGGAGCCAATTGAAGTCGCCATGCTCTGGCATCAGCGCCACAGCAGCGATCCGGCGGTGATGTGGCTCAAAACCTTTATCGCTGCGCTTATCGTCTGACGCTCTGCCAGAGCGTTTACTCCAGGTTCGCGCCGTTGCTGGCGATCACATCGCGATACCAGAAGAAGCTCTTCTTGCGGCTGCGCGCCAGCGTGCCGCTGCCATCATCTTCGCGGTCAACGTAGATAAAACCGTAGCGCTTGGAGATTTCCGCTTTCGAGGCGCTCACCAGATCGATAGGCCCCCAACTGGTGTAGCCCAGCATCTCGACGCCATCCTCAATCGCTTCACGCACCTGAAGTAGATGGTCGTTCATGTAGGCGATGCGGTAATCATCATGAATACTGCCGTCCGCCTCCACATGATCCTTCGCGCCCAACCCGTTCTCAACAATAAACAGCGGCTTCTGCCAGCGATCCCACATCATATTCAGCAGCGTGCGCAGGCCAAGCGGATCGATCTGCCAGCCCCATTCGGAACTGGGCAGATGCGGATTCGGCACCATGCTGAGAATATTGCCGCGCAGCTGCTCGTTAAGCGCTTCATCGGCGGTGACGCAGCCGCTCATGTAGTAGCTGAAGGAGATGAAATCGACCGTGGTGCGCAGCGCTTCGCGATCCGCGTCGGTGATCTCAATCTCAATGCCGTTATCACGGAAGTAGCGCAGCATATAGCCGGGATAGGCCCCGCGGCACTGTACGTCGCCAAAGAAGGCCCAGCTACGGTTCTGCTGCAGCGTCTCAAACACATCTTCCGGCTTGCAGCTGAGTGGATACATCAACCCGCCGAGCAGCATATTGCCGATTTTGGCGTCCGGGATAATCTCATGGCACGCTTTAACCGCCAGGGCGCTCGCCACCAGCTGATGGTGAATCGCCTGGTAGACTTCCGCTTTGCTGCTGCTGTTTGGCAACCCGACGCCGGTCATCGGCGCATGGAGCGACATATTGATCTCATTGAAGGTGAGCCACAGCTTCACTTTGTTTTGATAGCGGCTAAACACCGTGCGGGCATAGTGTTCAAAGCAGCGGATCGTCTCCCGGCTGCCCCAGCCGCCGTACTCTTTTACTAATCCCCACGGCATTTCGTAGTGCGACAGCGTCACCAGCGGCGTGATGCCGTGCTCCGCCAGCTCATCAAACAGGTCGTCGTAAAATGCCAGCCCCGCTTCATTTGGCGTACTCTCATCGCCGTTAGGGAAAATACGCGTCCAGGCGATGGAGATACGCAGGCAGTTAAAGCCCATTTCGGCAAACAGGGCGACATCTTCCGGGTAGCGGTGGTAGAAGTCGATCGCCACATCTTTCAGCGCGCTGTCGCCCTCTTTGCGCTCAACAAGCTCCCCAAATACGCCGTTCGGCTGCATATCGGATGTCGAAGGGCCTTTGCCATCCTCCTGCCATGCGCCTTCAACCTGATTGGCGGCAATGGCACCGCCCCATAAAAATCCTGCTGGAAATGCTTTCATTCTCTTCTCCTTTGATTACACGGCTACCGCCAGAAGCGGTTTCCCGGCCTGAACAGAGGTGGGTGCCACGTTATTTACGCTGGCAAAGTTTTCGCTATTACTGATGATAATGGGCGTGGCGAGATCGAAGCCGGCTTCAAGGATCGCGGCGCGATCGAATTCAAGCAGCAGATCGCCTGGCTCTACTCTGTCGCCGACGCTGACATGCGCGGTGAAAGGTTTCCCGTCCAGCTTGACGGTATCGATACCGACATGGATCAACATCTCTACCCCGCTATCACTAAGCAGGCCAATCGCATGTTTGGTTTCAAACAGTGAGGCCACCTCCCCGGCAAACGGTGCGACAACCCGGCAGTCCACCGGAATAATCGCCACGCCATCCCCCAGAACACCGCTGGCGAAGGTAGCATCCGTCACCTGATCCAGCGCCAGCACGCTGCCGCTCATCGGTGCTAGCAGCGTCATCCCATCAGCCTCTGGTTTTTGCGCAGGGGCCGCAACGGCTGCCGGTGCTTTCGGCAGCCCGGCAATGCAGGTCAGCAGTAATGCCAGCATAAACGACGCCGCGCTGCCGACAATACCGCCCCACAGGGTGGCGTCGATGCCGCCTGGCGGGATCATCTGAGCAAAAGAGAAAACGTTCGCCATGCCGAAGGAGTAGGTGTGCGTGCCGCTAAAGCCGACAATCGCTCCGCCCAGCGAGCCGCCCAGGCAACCAAAAATAAACGGACGGCGCAGCGGCAGGGTTAAGCCATAGACCGCCGGTTCAGTGATGCCGAAAATGCCCGCCGCCACGGCTGAACCCGCCAGCGTTTTTTGCTGTTTGTCACGGCTGCGCAGAAAAATACCCAGCGTGGCACCCACCTGTCCAAGCACCGCAGGCAGCAGGATCGGCAGCATTGAGTCCTGACCAAAGACGGCCATGTTGTTGATCATCAGCGGCACTAATCCCCAGTGCAGGCCAAATATCACGCACACCTGCCACAGTGCGCCCATCGCGCCACCCGCCAGCCAGGGAGAGAGGGTGTAGATGGCCTGATAACCGTTCGCCAGCCCCTGACTCAGCCACGTGGCAACCGGGCCGATAATCAAAAAGGTGAGCGGGACGGTGACGGCAATGCAGAGCACCGGCGAGAAGAAGTTCTTCACGGCAGAGTGCAAAAAGCGGTTGCCCTGCTTTTCCAGCCAGCAGCTGACCCATGAGGCGAGAATAATCGGGATCACCGAGCCGCTGTAGTTGAGAAAGGTGACCGGAATGCCGAGGAAGGTTTCGCTTACCGCCCCGGTCATCTGCGCAGCGTCAAAGGCGGCGATCATCAGCGGATGGGTTAACGCTCCGCCAATTGCCATGGTGATAAAGGGGTTGCCGCCAAATTTTTTCCCGGCGGTATAACCCAGCACCAGCGGGAAGAAGAAGAAGAGCGCATCGCTGGCGGCGAACCAGATTTTATAAGTGCCGCTCTCTGGCGTCAGCCAGTTGCAGACCACCGCCAGCGCCAGAATGCCTTTCAGGATCCCGGACGCGGCCAGGATGCCAATAAAGGGGGTGAAGATGCCCGAAATAATGTCAATCAGGCGGCTAAAGAGCGAACTTTTTTCATCGCTTGCGACGACCGGCGCATCCTCCTTTAGCCCGGCCGCGTCGCATACCGCCAGCCAGACGTCGTGCACGTGGTTGCCGATCACCACCTGAAACTGTCCGCCGCTCTCCACGACCATGATGACCCCGGGCTCTTTTTTTAGCCCGTCGGCATCGGCCTTTTTCATCTCTTTGAGTTTAAAGCGTAACCGCGTAGCGCAATGCACCACGCTGCTGATGTTCTCCTTGCCGCCAACGTGGCTGAGAATGACGTTCGCCAGCGTTTGATAATCCATGCTTGTGTCCTTACCTCTTGTGTCTGAGTAAAAAAAAAACCTGAGCCACGTCACCTTGCGGCGACGGACTCAGGTTTTGCCTGCACACGTTAATGCAGTAACAACCCATAGGTGCAGTTAGCGCTGCTCTTTCCTCACGCGCTCAATATGGAGCGCGAGAAACATTGTCTCTTCGTTGGTCAGCCGCCGCTGATAGGTGCTGGCCAGGTGAAGCGCCACTTTCTCGGCGCACTTCCACGCCAGCGGGTAGTTATCTTTCACCGCCTGGTGGAGGCTGAGATCGTCGTCGTCAACCACCGTGCTGTTCAGCATGCGCTGGGAGAAGAACTTCAGATGGGTTACAAAGCGCTGATAGCTCAGCCCCTCTTCGTCATACTCCAGCTTTAGCTGATACTGCACGATATGCAGGATCTCCTGCATCGCGCGGGTGATATGCATCACCTCCGGCATCGCGCTGTTTAACTGTGCCGTCACCAGATGCAGCGCAATAAAGCCCGCTTCATCTTCCGGCAGCGTCACACCGAGCCGCCTGGCGATAATCGCGCGCGCTTCATGGCCCAGCGCAAACTCCTTCGGGTAGAGACGCTTGATCTCCCACAGCAGCCCGTTGCGGATAAGCAGCCCTTTTTTCTGCCGTTCGATGGCGAAGTAACAGTGATCGGTGAGCGTGATATAGAGGCTCTCCTGCAACTTCCCCAACCGTTCGCTGGCCAGCGCAATAATGCGATCGCAGGTGGTCATCACCTCCAGTGGGATCTGATTGAGCAACTCACCCAGGCGGCGCACCAGATCGTCGCTTTGCAGTGCGAAGACCTTTTCAATCGCCCCCTCGTCGAGCCGATCGCCGGGACGCTTCTGAAATGCAATACCGCGCCCCATCACCACCTGCTCGCGCTGCTGCTCGTCCAGCACCACGGCGACGTTATTGTTTAATATTTTGGCGATACGCATGCCGCCCGCCGGAACCAGACCGGAAGAGAAACCTGCCTCGCCGATGTGTGACACCATCAGCGGAACAGGGCCTGATACTGGGCTTCATACTGCGGCGCATTCCACTGGCCATCGAACACCGTCAGGGTGATATAGCCTTTGTTGAGCCAGCCGGTATCCGTGTCCGACTCGTTCGGCGTCAGTATCTTTTCATTGATCACCTGCTGTGCACGGCCATCTTCCAGCAGCACATAGCTGTGCTGCGCTTCGGGGAAGGATTCATTACCAATAAATTTCTCGCCCTTCACCGCGCTTTTCGCCAGCGGAGGGTAGTTGATGCTCAGGCCGGAGCCGGCTGGCAGCAGCGGCTGTCCGGGCTGGCGTTTTGCCTGAAGCTTATCGACCAGCGAGACCACATAATCGACCGAGTCCGGCCAGTATTTATGCGTGCTGGGCCAGCCCGCTTTTTGCTCCTCTGCCGTGAACAGGTAACCGATGCTGGCGGCAATCGCCGGGTAGCCGTAGCGCACGGCGCGCACCGCTGCGCCCACGGTGCCGGAGTTAAGTTGCGTAACGCCAGTGTTCGGGCCATCGTTGACACCGGAAATGACGAGGTCCGGCGGGTTCTCTTTCAGAATGCCAAGCAGGCCGAAATCGATGGCATCCGCAGGCGTGCCGGGGAAGCAGTAGCGTTTTTCCGCCACTTTCTTCACATCGAAGATTTTGTTGGGTTTGAAGGTAATTGCCGAGCCGATCCCGCTCTGATTGGTGGCGGGTGCCACCATCCAGACATCAAAGCCTTTGGCGGACAGTTTTTCCTGTAAGGAGATCGTGCCGATAGAGTCGCAGCCGTCGTCGTTGACCAGTAAAATGCGCGTTGCGCGTTCAGCCGACTGTGCGCCGGTAGAGGCAAATGCGGTGAGCAAAAGTGCCAGTAACGTTTTATTCACGGTGAATCTCCTTATTGATTATGCAGACCAAATTTGTATTCCATGGTGATGCCGCCGCCGAGGCCATGGGAACGATGGAAATCGCGCTTATCGTCCGTCAGCCAGGGTTTGCCTTTTACCAGCTTCCAGCTGTAGCTTGGGCCAAAGCCGGCAAACAGCGATAAGCCAGAGACAGCTTTCGACGTCCACGCAATAAAACCGCCATACTCCCACTGATTTAATTTGACGCCCTGATATTTCGCCCCAAAACCATAATTAGCGAAAATACCTGTGGTCAATTCCGGCGAGAGAACATATTTACCGTACCAATAAATCATCTGCTCATTATCATTGACGTAATCATTGCCTTCGCCATCCGCCGGGCTATTAAATGCGCCACGGGTGTTTTTACCCATATGCCAATAAAAGTGCCCGAGGCCATTATCCAACGGCGCTTTTGTTTTTGACCAAGCGACACCTGACTCCATTGCGTAATATTGGTAGCCCATCAGCGCAAAAATATGCTGCGCGCTATGGGTAAATCCGCGCGCACCTTCCCACTCTGCCAGCCCGCGATTGTAATACCAGGCACTGCGTAATAACAGCGACTCTTTTTCAGCCAGTGGCAATGTGAATTGCGCCTCTATTCCCTGACGGAAAAGATAATTATCACTTTCGCCTGCCAGCCAGCTTACGCGGGTATTTTTATCAGGACTCCAGCTTATATCACCGGTAACAATGTAATCGATGGGCTTATTAGTTTTTAAAGTATAAAAGCGGCGCTTTTCCGGTTCATCACGTTCTGAAAAACGGGTGACCCAGGCGGCGCGGGCAGAGAGATCGCCCAGGCCGCTCTCGAGACTTACCCCCTGCCATGAACTTGGTGCGGCCCGGCTGCGCGTGACGCTGAGCGTACCGAACTTATAAAGCTGCTTCCAGCCCGCATAGAGCCTGGCGTACGCATGCTCATCCTCCCATTTGAGCTTGGCGTAAAGCTGACCAATTTTGTTGAACCCTTCCGCATGACCGTTGTTATCGCGCAGCAGATCGCGCCCGGCAAAGTCTTTGTTCGCGTAGAGCTTGACCACGCTATACCATGAGGCATCGATACCGATGGCATCCCGGTACCAGCCGCTTTGATAATCAAGCAGCGCGCCCTGCGCCCACGCTTTCTGGTCACCAATACCGGCTTCTGAGAGCTGGTTATTAGTATTAATCATCCAGACATTTTTTAACGTGACATCGAATCGACTATTTTCAATAAAACCCTGAGTGTTGGGCAGTTCACTATTGGCAAAAGCGCAAGTGCCACTAATACCTGACAGGAACGCCAAAGGTAAGGCGAATTTAATATGTGCCATTTCTATTCCATTTTTATATTGCTGGCCGCAACTGCCGCGTTAAAAATAGTGCTAACGCGTAAGGCTCAGACAATTCCTTATAGTTATTTGCTTTACAGCTTTTATTTATTCACACCATCAAAACAAAAAAACCCAAACCCGAAATTCACAAGTGGTGAATTTGATGGTTTAGGTTTTGCCTGTTTAACAGTAACAACCCTGCGATGGTGTGGGTAAATAAATACCATCCCACATGGAAATAATCTACGAGCAATTTAGGTAAGAGCGTAAAAGTGTGACTCAGATAACGCTACGAATTGAGGCAATTACATCGTAGCGTTGCAGGATCCTATATTTCGGCGCGCGCAATGGCTGCCGCAATATCCTGAGAGGTTTTGTAGGTGCGAATTTCCGCAAATAGCTCACCAGCTTCAGCGTACTCTTTGCGCAGATAGCCCAGCCACTGCTTGATGCGGGCAACATGATACAAACCGGTATCACCCTGCTTCTCAAGCCGGCTGTATTTCGCCAGCAGCGCAACCACTTCAGGCCAGGGCATACGCGGCTCGTTATATTTCACCACCCGGCTGAGGTTTGGCACATTGAGCGCGCCGCGGCCAATCATCACCGCATCGCAGCCGGTCGCCGCCATGCAGGCCTGCGCACTCTGCCAGTCCCAGATTTCACCGTTGGCGATAACCGGGATCGACAGGCGCTGTCGGATCTCACCGATCGCCTGCCAGTTAATGCGCTCGGCTTTATAGCCATCCTCTTTCGTGCGGCCATGCACCGTCAGTTCGCTGGCACCCGCCTGCTGTACCGCATCGGCAATTTCAAACTGGCGGGCGGAGTTCTCCCAGCCAAGACGAATTTTCACCGTCACCGGCAGATGCGACGGCACCGCTTCACGCATCGCCTTCGCGCCGCGATAAATCAGCTCCGGATCTTTGAGTAATGTCGCCCCGCCGCCGCTGCCGTTGACCAGTTTCGACGGGCAACCGCAGTTCAGATCAACCCCCCACGAGCCGAGTTCAACCGCGCGGGCAGCATTTTCCGCCAGCCACTGCGGATATTGACCCAACAGCTGAACGCGCACTAATGTGCCTGAGGAGGTGCGGCTCTGGCGCTGCAATTCCGGGCAGATTTTATGGAAGGATTTTACCGGCAGCAGCTGATCGACCACGCGCAGAAACTCGGTGATGCAGAGATCATAATCATTGACGTCAGTCAGCAGCTCGCGCACCAGAGAATCGAGCACGCCCTCCATTGGAGCCAGTAATACACGCATAAATCACCCCGAAAAAATGAGGCGACATAGTAGCCGCTCTCCGGTAGCGAGGAAAGTGCCATTATCATCGAGCGCTGAAGGCTTAGCGTCCCTTTTTTTCACACTCTGGCTGGTTTGAACACATAATTTAACCAAATGGAATGTCTGGTATGCTCAAAATTCATGATGTGATCGGTAGCACGTTTTTAGCTTTAATTGTATGATGAATGCGTTTCAGCAAGGATTTCCACCATGAATAAATCACTGATAATCATCTGGCAGTACCTGCGAGCCTTCGCACTCATCTATGCCTGCTTATATGCGGGTATTTTTGTCGCCTCTCTGCTGCCGATCGCCATTCCAGGCAGCATTATTGGCATGCTGATTATGTTTGTCCTGCTGGCGCTGCAGATCCTGCCAGCGAAGTGGGTCAATCCCGGCTGTTTTCTGCTTATTCGCTACATGGCGCTGCTGTTTGTCCCTATCGGCGTCGGCGTCATGCAGTATTACGACGTGCTGCGCGCACAGTTCGGCCCGATTGTGGTCTCGTGCGCGGTGAGCACGCTGGTGGTCTTTTTGGTAGTGAGCTGGAGTACCCATCTGGTACACGGCGAGCGTAAAGTAGCCGGTCGTGAGGAAACAAAAGAGTGATGGCCTATATCTGGTGGTCCCTGCCGTTAACGCTGGCGGTCTTTTTCGCCGCCCGCAAACTGGCCGCGCGCTTTAAATTGGCGCTGCTTAACCCTTTACTGATCGCGATGGTGGTGATCATACCGCTGCTGTTGCTGACCGGTACGCCCTACGATCACTACTTCCAGGGCAGTAAAGTGCTCAACGATCTGCTGCAACCCGCAGTCGTGGCGCTGGCGTTTCCTCTTTATGAACAGCTGCATCAGATTCGTGCACGCTGGAAATCGATTATTACCATCTGCTTTATCGGCAGCCTGGTGGCGATGATCAGCGGAACGCTTATCGCGCTGCTGATGGGGGCCACGCCGGAGATTGCTGCTTCGATATTACCAAAGTCCGTCACCACGCCGATTGCCATGGCGGTGGGTGGCAGCATTGGCGGCATTCCGGCAATCAGCGCGGTGTGCGTGATTTTTGTCGGCGTGCTTGGCGCAGTCTTTGGGCACACCTTACTGAACCTGATGCGCATTAAGACCAAATCGGCACGCGGGCTGGCAATGGGTACCGCCTCGCACGCGCTGGGCACCGCGCGCAGCGCGGAACTTGATTACCAGGAGGGCGCCTTCAGCTCGTTGGCGCTGGTGATCTGCGGGATTATCACCTCGCTTATCGCGCCGTTCCTCTTTCCGCTGCTGATTGCGCTGTGGGGTTAAAATTTGCGATGTGTCGCGCAATTCTTCAATGCGTTTCATTAGTTGCATAAATAGTGTGATTTGAATCACATATAAAAGCGAAGCAGGCCCGTACACTGTCTCTCCAATACACTGCTATGAGGCACTGCTATGCATTCCCGTTTTCACACTGCTTTTTCCGGCCTGCCGGGTGAACTTCAGACCGCGCTGGCGCCTCTGCTGGCGGATGAACACTTCCCCGCTATGCTGAGCGCGGAGCAGGTGGCAACGTTGCAAAGCGCGACACAGCTCGATGCCGATGCGCTGGCCTTCGCGCTGCTGCCCCTCGCTGCCGCCTGCGCGCGCACGGATCTCTCCCATTTCAATGTCGGCGCGATTGCCCGCGGCGTCAGCGGCAACTGGTATTTCGGTGCCAATATGGAGTTTATCGGTGCCACCATGCAGCAGACGGTGCACGCCGAGCAGAGCGCCATCAGCCACGCCTGGCTGCGCGGTGAGACCGCACTCGAATCGGTGACCGTAAACTACACGCCGTGCGGCCACTGCCGACAGTTTATGAATGAGCTCAACAGCGGACTTTCGCTGCGCATTAATCTGCCAGGCCGCGCGCCGCATACGCTCGGTGATTACCTGCCGGATGCCTTCGGGCCGAAAGATCTTGAGATTAAAACCCTGCTGATGGACGCCCAGGATCACGGTTTCGCCCCGCGCGGCGATGCGCTGACGCAGGCGGCGATTACCGCAGCCAGCCAGAGCCACTCCCCTTATACCCACTCCCCTTCCGGCGTTGCTCTGCTCTGCCGCGATGGGCAGATCATCAGCGGACGTTATGCGGAGAACGCGGCGTTTAACCCGACCCTGCCACCGTTGCAGGGCGCGCTTAACCTGCTCAGCCTGAGCGGTTTCGACTACCAGGACATTACGCGCGCCGTGCTGGCGGAACGCGCTGACGCGCCGTTAACGCAGTGGGATGCAACAACGGCAACGCTGCGTGCGTTAGGTTGCGACGCGGTTGAGCGCGTAACGCTATGATGCGCATCACTGCGGTTAAGGCCGCAGTGATGAAAAACAGCGCGATTGAGCTGCCGTTTCTTGCGCTTGCGGTGTGGGTAAAGTAGCCTGAGTGCAATTTCAATCCCTTACCGAGCCAGCTTCATGTTAAAGCGTGTTTTTTACAGCCTGATAGTCCTGATTGGTCTGCTGGTGTTAACCGCGCTGGGTCTCGATCGCTGGATGAGCTGGAAAACCGCCCCCTATATCTACGACGACCTGCAGGATCTCCCCTGGCGCCAGGTCGGCGTGGTGCTTGGTACCGCAAAATATTACCGCACGGGTGTCATCAACCAGTATTACCGCTACCGCATTCAGGGCGCTCTTAACGCCTATAACAGCGGCAAGGTGAACTACCTGCTGTTGAGCGGCGATAACGCCCAGCAGAGCTATAACGAGCCGGTGACGATGCGTAAGGATCTGATCGCCGGCGGCGTTGACCCTGCGGATATCGTGCTCGATTATGCCGGTTTCCGCACGCTGGACTCAATTGTGCGCACCCGCAAGGTTTTCGACACCAATGACTTCATTATCATCACCCAGCGCTTCCATTGTGAACGCGCGCTGTTTATTGCCCGCCACTTAGGCATTCAGGCGCAGTGCTACGCCGTGCCGTCGCCTAAAGATATGTGGAGCGTGCGGGCGCGCGAATTTGGCGCCCGGCTCGGGACAATTGCGGATCTCTATCTGTTTAAACGTGAACCCCGTTTCCTTGGGCCTTTAGTGCCGATCCCTGCGATGCATGAAGTGCCCGAAGATGCTCAGGGCTACCCGGCAGTCACGGCCGAGCAGTTAATTGATATGCAAAAAAAGAGGTAGCAGAGCGGATTACGTGAATGGCACCGTACGGCCACTGCTTTTCACCGGACGCAGGAGCATAAAGTCACGGGCGATAAAGGCCTGGTGGTCGATAACAGCAGAGGTGTTCTTATCCAGCGTCCATGTGCCGTTAAGCGCGTTAAACTGCATCACCTTCTCCCCTTCCGGTGTCTCAACCAGATAGTCTCCCGTTTTCAGATAGCCTGCGCTGCAGGTGATCCGTGCCGGCGGGTTGTTGGCCATTCTGTACTCGATCTTGCGAAACCCGGTTTGCACCGAGCAGAAGTAGAAAAAAGGCAACGACGTGACGGTGAGATCGCCGGGTACGGCAATCACTTCGCCATCACGAAGCAGTTCAACATTTTTTAAGACGAAATTCACCTGGCTGGTTTTTTCATGCGGTGCGTGGTCAATTCTAAAAAAACAAAATTCATAAGCGCCCCTTGAGCTGCCATCACAACTCTCAAAGATTGTCCTTTAAGCGTATGTAGCCGCTGCGATGAAGACCTTCAGAATCCCCTTAAATTTGATCGGTTCTTCAATAGGATGCGCGCAGGACGGGGGTTTACAGGTCATAACAAGGCACACGACAACACAGCGCAAGCTGCATGACCCGTGCCTTTGCAGAGGTAAAAAGGGGGGTAAATCAGGCGACTTTTTCGTGCTCGATTTCATGCTCCGTCAGGCTGCGCTGCAAATCGTAGATCAGGCTGCGAACCATATCGGGGGTTAAGCTGAAAAACTGCGAGTCGAAAGTCGATGCACCCGGGCCATAAGGCGAAGTGCTGTAACCAAATTTCACAACGATGCTTTGCTGCTTGTCTACCGCGCCAACTTGCCATCCAGTGACGGGGAATGCCGGAAAAGCGAATTCATTCTTC